>NZ_JBEOXR010000008.1:0-138107 GCF_040296665.1 Streptomyces sp. NPDC002057 | reverse complement strand
GAGCCTCCGACCACGGCCCCGCCGACCACCGAGCCTCCGACCACGGCCCCGCCGACCACCGAGCCTCCGACCACGGCCCCGCCGACCACCGAGCCTCCGACCACGGCCCCGCCGACCACCGAGCCCCCCACCACCGCCCCGCCGACCAGCCAGCCGCCCACCACCGCCCCGCCCGTGGTCGTCAACGGCAAGCTGACCTGGGGGGTCAAGGAGAGCTGGCAGCGGTACGTCGGGCAGATCTGCGGCGGTACGGTCACCGCCTCCGAGGGCGCGAAGAAGAACGGCTCCGCCTACGACTTCGGCTTCGTCAAGGCCGAACTCGACGCCGACGCCCGCAAGGTCGACGCCGCCTTCTCCGGCAAGGTCGCCTTCCTCTGCAACGCCCACGGCATCGCCTGGACCGTCGGTGACCTGAAGGTGAAGGCGTCCGGCACCACCGGCACGCTGTCCGCCGACGTCACCAGCGCCCAGGGCACCCGGAACGACGTGGCCCTCGCCTCCCTCGACCTGTCGAAGTCCGACTGGGCCGTGAAGGACGACGTCGTCACCCTCGCGAACGTCCCGGCGACGCTGACGGAGGCCGGTTCGGCCACGTTCAGCGCCCCCGGCGGCCAGGGCGGATACCCGGCCGGCACCGAGCTCGACGCGCTGACCGTGAGCCTCGCGTACGGCGACGACGCCACGCTGCCCCCGACCACCGGCGGTACCGGTGACTCCGGCGGCTCCGGCACCGGTGGCTCCGGCACCGGCGGTTCGGGCACGTCCGGCGGCTCCGGCTCGTCCACCACGGGCGGCGGCGGAACCGTGGGCGGCGGTGGCACCGTCGGCGGCGGCACGGCCGGCGGTGCCGGTACGGTCGGCGGCTCCGGCGGCACCGCCGGTGGCTCCGGCACGGTCGGCGGTTCGTCCACCGGCGGCGGCTCACTCGCCGCCACCGGCGCCGAGGTCTCGACCACCCTCCTCCTCACCACCTCCGCCCTGACCGTGGCGGCCGGCGCGGGCGTCGTCGTCGCCGTGCGCCGCCGCGCGACGGGCTCCTGAACCGCCTCCCCCCACCGGGCAGGGCCGCACCCGTTCCCCGGGTGCGGCCCTGCCGCCTTCCCGCGGATGGTTCAATTTCCGCCATGGACACGACCGCCACTGACATCGACGTCCTCCGGGTCTTCTGCGCGGGCGACGGCAGGTACGGCAACGCCCTCGGAGTCGTCCGGGACGCCCGTACCCACCCCGACGAGGCCTCCCGGCAGGCGCTCGCCAAGGAGCTCGGGTTCAGCGAGACGGTGTTCGTGGACGACCCGGAGCGCGGGATCGTCGACATCTACGCCCCCGGTGTGCGGCTGCCGTTCGCCGGGCATCCGCTGGTCGGCGCCGCCTGGCTGCTCGACCTGGAGGTCATCCGCCCGCCCGCGGGCGAGGTGTGGGTGCGCGGCGACGGGGAGTTCACCTGGATCGAGGCGCGCGCGGAGTGGGCGCCGCCGCGGACCCTGCGTCAGTACGCCTCCGCCGCCGAGGTGGAGGCGCTCGACGTGCCCCCGCCGGGAGAGTGGATCTACGCCTGGGCCTGGGAGGAGGAGGCGGCGGGCCGGATCAGGGCGCGGGCCTTCCCGGGGCGCGGTGACGGCGTCGACGAGGACGAGGCGACCGGCGCGGCGGCGCTGCTGCTCACGGCGGAGCTGGGACGGGCCCTGAACATCACGCAGGGCCGGGGTTCGCAGCTGCTCACTGCCCCCGGCCCTGACGGAATCGTGGAACTCGGCGGACGGGTCCGCCTGGAGGGGCCGCTCACGCGCTGAGCGCGCGGGCGGTCCCGTGCGGGGCCCGAGGCCCCGCGGGGTCACGCGCTGAGGGAGAACTCCCCGCCCAGCTGGTGGAAGACCGCGCTGTTGAAGGCGAACGCGCGCTTGCACTCGTCGACGATCCGCTGCTTCTCCAGGTCGTCGGCGTTCACCCCGTCGAGCAGCTCCCGGTAGGCCCGCTTGAACGCGGCCGGGTTCGTGATCTCGTCGAAGACGTAGAACCGGACGCCGTCGCCCTTGCGCGCGAAGCCCCAGGTGCGCTCCGCCTTGTCGCGGATGATCTGGCCGCCCGACAGGTCGCCCAGGTAGCGGGTGTAGTGGTGGGCCACGTACCCGGCGGGCCAGTCACGGGCGCACTCGGCGACCCGTTCGGCGTAGGCGACGGTGGCGGGCAGCGGGGAGACCCCGGCGCGCCAGTCGGGGCCCCGCAGGTGGGCGAGGTCCTGCTCCAGGGCGGCGGTGCGGAAGAGCTCGGTCTGTATGAACGGCCCGGCGACCGGGTCGTCGCGCAGGGCCTCCGCGCCCGCTTCCAGGGCCTGGTACACGAACCAGAGCTGCTCGGTGTAGCGCGCGTAGGCGTCGACGCCCAGGCGCCCGCCCAGGAGGTCGCCCATGAAGGACGACGTCTCCGCTTCCGTGTGCTGCTCGTGCGAAGCCGTACGGATGAGCGTGGAGAAGGGCGTGTCCAAGGCGTGCCTCCGGGACCGATGGGACGGGAACCAGTGACGATCCTGCCAAGTTAGGCTTACCTAAGTCAACTGCTTCCCGACGTCCTGTCGGTAAAAACGCTACCCCTTCGCGAGCGCGGAGCAACGTGCGGAGGGGGAGTACATGCGAATCGGCGTGAATCCAGAGGGATTCACGCCGATTCATGGGGATGTGCGCCGGCTCAGGGCAGGGTGAGGATCTCCGCCCCGGTCTCGGTCACGACGAGGGTGTGCTCGAACTGCGCGGTCCGCTTCCGGTCCTTGGTCACCACGGTCCAGCCGTCGTCCCACATGTCGTAGTCGTGGGTGCCGAGGGTCAGCATCGGCTCGATCGTGAAGGTCATGCCGGTCTTGATCTCGGTGGTGTGGTGGGGCGAGTCGTAGTGCGGGACGATCAGCCCGGAGTGGAAGGACGAGTTGATGCCGTGCCCGGTGAAGTCGCGGACGACTCCGTAGCCGAAGCGCTTGGCGTACGACTCGATGACCCGCCCGATGATGTTGATCTGACGGCCGGGCCGCACCGCCTTGATCGCGCGGTTCAGGGACTCCCGGGTCCGCTCCACGAGGAGCCGCGACTCCTCGTCGACGTCACCGCAGAGATAGGTGGCGTTGTTGTCGCCGTGGACGCCGTTGATGTACGCCGTCACGTCGAGGTTCACGATGTCGCCGTCCCGCAGGACGGTCGAGTCGGGGATGCCGTGACAGATGACCTCGTTGACCGAGGCGCACAGCGACTTCGGGAACCCGCGGTAGCCGAGGGTCGAGGGGTAGGCGCCGTGGTCGCACATGAACTCGTGCGCGACCCGGTCGAGCGCGTCGGTGGTGACACCCGGGGCGATGTGCTTGGCGGCCTCCTCCATCGCCTGGGCGGCGATGCGGCCTGCGATCCGCATCCGTTCGACGGTGTCGGAATCCTGCACCTCGGGCCCGGTGTACGGGGCCGGGGCGGGCTTCCCGACGTACTCGGGGCGGCGGATGGAGCCCGGGACGGAGCGATGGGGGGAGAGCTCCCCCGGTACGAGAAGCGACTGGCCAGACATGCCAGCGAGTCTAACGACCGGGTCTTGGGGCAGCATGGTCCCAAGGGAAGGAGCCGACGACGATGGCCCTGTTCAAGAAGCGCGCCGCGGGCAAACCGGGCGAGTGGTACTACTGCCTGGAGCACAAGAAGGTCGAAGAGGGCCCCGACTGCCCGGCGAAGAACCGCTTCGGCCCGTACGCCACCCGTGAGGAGGCCTCCCACGCGATGGAGACCGCCCGCGAGCGGAACCTGGAGTGGGAGACCGACCCGCGCTGGCACGACGGCGCCGGGAAGGACGGGGCGCCGGACGCCGGGAAGGACGGGACGCCCGGGTAGCCCCCGCGCCATGGCGGCGGGGGCCGCCGGGACCGCTCAGACGGTCCCGGCCGCCTCCGGCCGCGCCGCCTCCCGCTGGGCCGCCTCCTGCTGGGCCTTGCGGCGGAGCGAGTCCTCGTCGGTCTCGGAGTCGTACCTCAGGAGCTTCGGCAGGGCCAGGCAGAGCAGCCCCACCGAGGCGACGCAGGCCACGCCACCCGTCCAGACCGCGGACCGGGTGCCGGTCCAGCCCGCCATCGCGCCCGCCCTGACCTGGCCGAGCTGCGGGCCGACGCTGTAGGAGAGCACCTCGATGCCGGCGAGCCGGCCGCGCAGCTCCTCCGGGATCGTCTGGTTCCAGATGGTCGAGCGGCCCAGCCCGCTCAGCATGTCCCCGGCCCCGGCGAAGGCCAGGCAGAGCAGGACGAGCCAGATGTTCCCGAACCAGCCGGCCGCCGCGATGGCCAGGCCCCAGCCGGTGGCGCCCGCGGCGACGAGCAGCCCGTGGCGCCGTACCTTCGCGGTCCAGCCGCTGGTCAGGCCGAGGACCAGCGAGCCGACCGAGCCCGCCGCGTACATCAGGCCGAGCGACCAGTCCGCGTCCAGCTCGTCCGCGAGGAACGGGAAGATCGTGTTCGGGAAGGCGAAGAACATCGCCGCGAGGTCGATCGCGTACGTGCCGAGCAGCACCGGCCGCGACCAGGCGTACCGGGCCCCCTCCGCGATGCCCCGCAGCGAGGGCTTCTCCGCGTCGTGGGCGGGCGGGGCGGGGGAGAGGCGGCGGCACATCAGGACCGAGGCCGCGAAACCGGCGACCGTCACCCCGTACGCGGGCGCGTGACCGGCGAACGCGACGACCAGACCCGCGATGGACGGGCCCGCGATCGCGCCGATCTGCCAGCGCAGCGAGTTCAGCGCGGCCGCCGCCGTCTGGTGCTCGTGCGGCACGATCCGGGCGAACAGCGAGTCGAGCGCGGGACGCTGGAGGCCGGCGAGCGCCGACACCCCGGCCGCGACCACGTAGAGCGGCCAGAGCATCGGCTCCGGCAGCAGCGCGTTGACCAGCAGGAGACCCGCGAGCAGCCCGAGCCCCGCCTCGGTCCAGAGGATCACCCGCCGCCGGTCGACCGCGTCGGCGAGCGCCCCGCCGTACAGGCCGAACACGATCAGCGGGACCAGCTCGACCGCGCCCATCGCGCCGACCGCGAGCGGTGAACCCGTCAGCTCCTTGATCTGCAGCGGCAGGGCGATCATCGCCATCGCGCTGCTGAAGAACGTCACGAGCCCCTGGACCCAGAGGAGCCGGAAGTCGCGTGACTCGCGCCAGGGCGCGGTATCGGGCAGCAGGGCGGAGAACTTGGAGAGCGCGGAGGACACGAAGGGTCATGTTCCGGCCAGAGGGTGCCGAAGGCAACCTAATTACCCGTCAGCACCGCTCGGCGACAGCCCCTCACGGGTCACCGCGCCACCGGTCGGCGACGCCCCTCACGGCTCAGCGGCCACCGGCCACCGGCCACCGGTCGTCGATCGGCGACCCGCGCCTACCAGCGGGCCGGCGGAGGGGCCGTCAGCCGGTCCGCGAGGCCCGAGAGCCGGTCCCGGAAGCGCCGGTTCCCGCGCGGCGACGGCAGGCTGTTCTCGCCCGCCGCCGCGCTCACCAGGTGCTGCACCGTGTCCAGGTCCACCTCGGCCCCCTCCGCCACCGTGAGCGTCTCGTGCGCGAGCCCCCGGACCTCCTCGTCACCCCCGTCGAGCGCGAGCACCGTCGCCCCCGCCCGCCGCGCGTCGTGCACCCGCTGCAGCAGCCCCGCGTCCGGCCGCTCCGGCGCCACCATCAGCAGCGTCGCCCCGCGCCCCGCCGCCTCCAGGCGCCCCAGGCCGACCGCCAGGTGCGCCGGATCCCCCGGCCGCACCCGGTGCCGCACCAGCGTCGGCGCCAGCTCCGGCAGCCCCGACCAGGCCGACTCGTCGACCAGGTGCGCCGCCAGGTGCCAGGGCTCGTACTCCTCCGTACCGACCAGGAGCAGCCCGCCCCGGTGCGGGACGACCGAGGACCGGAGCGCGCCCGCGAACCGGCGCGCCGCCCGGGGCCACTCCGTCCCGGCGAGCACTTCCCGCAGCAACGCGACCCGTACGGCATCCATGGGCCCGCATCCTGCACCAGAGCGGACCCGCGCGCGGCCGGTTGCCGAGGATCCACCCGTACGGGAGCGGTTCCGGCACCCCGACCGGTCGGTAATGTCGGGTCCATGACTTCCTCCAGCGACTCCACCGGCCCCGCCGCGTCCACCGCTCCCGCCACCCCCAAGGCGGCCCCCAAGGACCCCTGGGACCTCCCCGACGTCTCCGGTCTCGTCGTCGGCGTCCTCGGCGGCACCGGCGACCAGGGCCGCGGCCTCGCCTACCGGCTCGCCAAGGCCGGCCAGCGGGTGATCCTCGGCTCTCGCGCCGCCGACCGCGCCAAGGAGGCCGCCCAGGAGATCGGCCACGGCGTCGAGGGGGCCGACAACGCCGAGTGCGCCCGGCGCAGCGACATCGTGATCGTCGCCGTGCCGTGGGACGGCCACGCCAAGACCCTGGAGTCGCTCCGCGAGGAACTCGCGGGCAAGCTCGTCGTGGACTGCGTCAACCCGCTCGGCTTCGACAAGAAGGGCGCCTACGCGCTCAAGCCCGAGGAGGGCTCCGCCGCCGAGCAGGCCGCCGCGCTCCTCCCGGACTCGCGCGTCGCCGCCGCCTTCCACCACCTCTCCGCCGTCCTCCTCCAGGACACCTCCCTGGAGGAGATCGACACGGACGTGATGGTCCTCGGCGAGGACCGCGCCGACGTCGAGCTCGTCCAGGCCCTCGCCGGGCGCATCCCCGGCATGCGCGGCGTCTTCGCCGGCCGGCTGCGCAACGCCCACCAGGTCGAGTCGCTCGTCGCCAACCTGATCTCGGTCAACCGCCGCTACAAGGCCCACGCCGGGCTGCGCGTCACCGACATCTGAGGCCGACCCCCGAGCCGGAGACCGGACGCTTCCGGGCATGGGGGACACTGGACGGGCACAGCAGCCGTACCCGGACAGGAGCCGACCCCCATGCCCCGCCTCGCCCTCTACGCCCTCGTGGTCTGCGCCCTGGCCGTCACCGCGGCCGTCGTCTCCTTCGTCCAGGGCAGCTTCCTCGGCGTCGTCTGGATCCTGCTCGCCGGACTCTCCTCCAACATGGCCTGGTACTACATCCGCCGCGCCAAGGTCGAGAAGGCCGCCGCGGAGGGCTGAGGCCCCGGGCCCGCCCCCGGATCAGGTCCTGGGCCCGCTCCCCGGATCAGGCCCTAGACCTGGCAGAACTCCGGCGTCTCCTGCCAGAAGCGGAAGAGCTGCGAGCCGCAGTAGCGGGTGAGCTCCGGCACCCCGAGCGAGCGCATCAGCGCGTCGATCGCGTCGAAGAAGGCCTCGTTGACCGCCGGCACGAACAGCAGCGCGATCACGACGAAGAAGCCGTACGGCGCGTACGGCTCGATCTGCCGCTTCACCTTGTACGACAGCCAGGGTTCGACGACTCCGTACCCGTCGAGCCCCGGCACCGGCAGGAAGTTCAGGAGCGCCGCCGTCACCTGGAGGAACGCCAGGAACGCCAGCGCGAACTGGAACGCGGGCGGTACGCCGTCCAGCGCGTCCAGCCAGAACGGGGCCGTGCAGACCAGCGCGAACAGCACGTTCGCCAGCGGACCCGCCGCCGAGATCAGGCTGTGCTTCCAGCGGCCCTTGATCCGGCCCTGCTCGATGAAGACCGCACCGCCCGGCAGACCGATCCCGCCCATGATCACGAACAGCACCGGAAGCACGATGCTGAGGACGGCGTGGGTGTACGCGAGCGGGTTCAGGGTCAGATAGCCCTTCGCGCCCACCGTGATGTCCCCGCCGTGCAGGGCCGTGCGGGCGTGCGCGTACTCGTGGAGACAGAGCGACACCACCCACGCCGAGGTCACGAAGAGGAAGACCGCGAGGCCGGGCGAGGAGGCGAAGTCCGTCCACACCGCCCAGCCGGTGACGGCCATGACGGCGAGGATCGCCAGGAAGACGGGGCTGATCCGCCGTTCGTGGCGCCGGGTGGTGGCCGTGGTCATCGCGGAAGCTCCCAGGGGACGGCTGAGCAGAACGGGCCTGTCGTGCGGGAAACGTACCGGGGGACGGGGCGAGTTCCGGAGTCGGGGACCCTCTCACGGAGAATGGGCCCGTGCTCTACTCCGTCCTCGGCCCGACCCTCGCCCGCACGCCCGACGGCACCGACGTGGCCGTCGGCGGCCCCCGGGTCCGCGCACTGCTCACCGTCCTCGCCCTGCGGGCGGGCCGGACCGTGCCCGTACCGGACCTCGTCGACGAGGTCTGGCACGGCGACGAGCCGCCCGCCGACGCGGTCGCCGCGCTGCAGGCGCTCGTCGGACGCCTCCGCAAGGCCCTCGGCCGGGACCGGGTGATCTCCGCCGAGGGCGGCTACCGGCTCGACGCCCGGCCCGAGGACGTGGACGCCCGCCGCTTCGAACGTCTCGCCTTCGAGGGCGTGGCCGCGCTCGGCGCCGGCGACCCGGCCGGGGCCGCCGCCCTCCTCGACCGCGCCCTCGGGCTCTGGCGCGGCCCCGCCCTCGCCGACCTGCCCGACCGGGACGCGGAGGCCGCCCGGTGGGAGGCACGCCGTCTCGACGCCCGCCGGGCCAGGCTCGACGCGGCCCTCGGGCTCGGCGACGCGCCCGAGGCTCTCCCCGAACTGACCGCGCTGTGCGCCGCCCACCCGCTGGACGAGCCCCTCCAGGCACTCCGGATCCGGGCCCTGCGGGACACCGGCCGGGCGGCCGAGGCCCTCGCCGCCTACGAGTCGGTCCGCCGGGCCCTCGCCAACCGGCTCGGCACGGACCCGTCCCCGGCCCTGCGGGCCCTGCACGCGGAGCTGCTGGCCCAGGGGACGGGGGACGGGGGAGCGAGGCACGCGCCGAAGCGGAGGCCGGAGCCCGAGCCGCACCGCGCGCCCGCCGCCGCCCCGGCGCCCGCCCCCGCCCGCGGCAATCTGCGCGCGCGGCTCACCAGTTTCGTCGGCCGCGACGAGGAGATCGCCGCCCTCCAGGAGGACCTGGGGGCCGCCCGGCTCGTCACCCTGCTCGGGCCCGGCGGCGCCGGGAAGACCCGTCTCTCGCAGGAGGCCGCCGAGCACGGGGAGAAGGCCTGGCCGGACGGGGTCTGGGTCGCCGAGCTCGCCCCCGTCACCGACCCGGAGGCCGTCCCCGAGGCCGTGCTCGCGGCCGTCGGCGCCCGCGAGACCGTGCTGCGCGGCGCGGGAGCCGAGGAGCTGCGGGCCGGGAACGACCCGCTCGCCCGGCTCGTCGAGCACTGCGCCGGACGCCGGATGCTGCTGCTCCTCGACAACTGCGAGCACGTCGTGGCCGCCGCCGCCGACCTGGCCGAGACCCTGCTCGCCCGCTGCCCCGGACTCCGGGTCCTCGCGACGAGCCGGGAGCCGTTGGGGGTGCCGGGGGAGGTGGTGCGGCCGCTGGGCCCGCTGCCGGTCGACATGGCGCTGCGGCTGCTCGGGGAGCGGGGCGCGGCGGCGCGGCCGGGGTTCGCGGTGGAGGAGGACCCGGAGGCGGCGGAGGAGGTGTGCCGGCGGCTCGACGGGTTGCCGTTGGCGATCGAGTTGGCGGCGGCGCGGCTCCGGCTGCTGTCGGTGCGGCAGATCGCGGACCGTCTGGACGACCGGTTCCGTCTGCTGACGTCGGGCGCGCGGACGGTGCTGCCGCGCCAGCAGACGCTGCGGGCGGTGGTGGACTGGTCGTGGGACCTGCTGGACGGGGCGGAGCGGGCGGTGCTGCGGCGGCTGGCGGTCTTCACGGGCGGCTGCGATCTGTCGGCGGCGGAGGCGGTGTGCGCGGATCCGGCGGGGGGAGCGGTACGCGCGGATCCGGCGGGGGCGGGGTGCGGGGGCGGTGCGGCCGGCGATCCGGTGGACGTCCTGGACGTGCTGGGCGCCCTTGTCGACAAGTCGCTGGTGGTGGCGGGGCCCGGCCGGGACGGCGAGGGGATGCGGTTCCGGCTTCTGGAGACGGTCGCGGAGTACGCGGGGGAGCGGCTCGACGAGGCCGGGGAGCGGGCGGCGGTCGAGCGCCGCCACCTCACGTACTACCGGGAGCTGGCCCGCCGTACCGATCCCGAGCTGCGCGGAGCCGGCCAGGTCGCCGCCATCGCCCGCTTCGGCGTCGAGTACGGCAACCTCCGCACCGCCCTGCGCCGGGCCGTCGACGGCCGCGACGAGGACGAGGCCCTCGTCCTCGTCCACTCCCTGCTCTGGTACTGGCAGATGCGCGACCTGCGCTCCGACGCGCTGCACTGGGCCCGGGCCGCCGCGGCCCTCGGACCCGACCCGTTCGCGCCGCCCGCCGCCCCCGTCGTACCCCTGGACGAGCCGTGCACGGCCGCGCCGCCTCCGCTCTCCGAGGACCTGCGCTGGGAGGCCCGGCGCGGGGTGCGGCTGGTCGAACTGATCAACATGGAGCACGAGACCAGCCGCTGGACCAGCCCCGAGGGCGTGGAGCGGCTCCGCCAGATGACCGCCGTCTACGACCCCGGCCTGCCGCAGTCCTGCCGGCTGCCCGGCTCCCTCGCCGTCTTCGCGGTCCTCCTCATCGGCGAGCCCGGCCGGCTCCGTGAACTCCTCGACACGACCATCGGCGCCTGCCGCCGCTACGGCTACGACTGGGAGCTCGCCAGCGCCCTCCAGATGCGGGCCAACATGTTCGCCAACCGGGGCGACCGGGCCGTCGAGGCGATCGCCGACGCCGACGAGAGCCTGGAGCTCTTCCTCCGGCTCGGGGACGCCTGGGGCGTGGCCGAGGCGCTCTCCTCCCGCGCCGAGGCCCAGGAACGGCGGCTCGCCTTCGAGGAGGCGGCCGCGGACTTCGAGGCCGCCATCGGCTACGCGGAACGCATCGGCGCCCAGTCGCAGACGGCGCTGCTGCGGGCCCGGTACGCCGGCACGCTCGTCGAGACCGGGCGGCTGGACGAGGGCGAGGCGATCCTGCGCGAGATCGTGGACGGCGGCCACCGGTGGGGCCACGAACCCCTGCTCGGCGCCCGTGTGTTCCTCGCCCTGGCGCTCGGCCGCAGCGGCCGCACCGCCGAGGCCCGCGAGCACCTGAACGCCCTGCTGGGGGAGTTCGGCGCCGACACCTTCGCCATCTTCGAGGGGTTCACGCTCGGCAGCCTGGGCTGGCTGGACGACCTCGACGGGCGGTACGGCTCCGCGCTCGCCCGCGCCGCGGAGGCGTACGAGCGCTCCCTCGGGTCGCTGTCGATGATGGTGGCCCCGCAGATGCCCGGGGTCCATCTGGTCACCGCCGCCTGGGCGCTGGCCGGGCTCGGCGGTCCGGAGGCGCGGACCGGGGCGGTGCTGCTCGGGGCCAGGGACGGCCTGGTGCCGCCGGGTCACCTCGCGCCGCCGATGGAGCGGGAGAACCTGGAGCGGGCCACGGAACTGGCCCGGTCCGTGCTCGGCGGGGACGCGTTCGCGGCGGCACACGCCGAAGGCGACGGCCTCTCCTTGGAAGAGGCCGCCGCCCTGCTCGGTCGCGCCGCCGACGCGATCAGTGAGCGCGCCGAGTCCTGAACCCCCGTGTTCCCCCGTACCGGACTCAGGTCTTCTTGCGGAACTTGGTCACCGCGAGCGGCGCCGTGACCACCGTGATCGCGAGCGCCCAGCCGAGGGTCATCCAGACGGAGTGGGCGACCGGGCCGCCGTTGATCAGGTTCCGGGCGGCGTCGGCGAGGTTCGACAGCGGGTTGTAGTCGGTGAAGGCCTTCAGCCAGCCGGGCATCGAGGTCGGCGGGGCGAAGATCGAGGAGCCGAACTGCAGCGGCATCAGGACCAGCATCGCCATGCCCTGGACGGCCTGGGCGGTCTTCAGGGTGAGGCCGAGCAGGATGAAGATCCACATCAGCGACGCTCCGAAGACCATCGACAGGCCGATCGCGGCGAGCAGGTGGAAGAACGAGGTGTGGATCTCCAGGCCGAGCAGGAAGCCCATGCCGAGCAGGATCGAGGTGGCGATCAGCATCCGGCCGACCTCGACGACGATCTTCGCGATCAGGACGGAGGACCGGGCGATCGGCATCGTCCGGAACCGGTCCATGACCCCCTTCTTGAAGTCGTCGTTGATGCCCACACCGACGGCCATGGCGATGTTCATGCCCATCATCGCCATCAGGCCCGGGGTCACGTAGTTGACGTAGACCTCGTTGTTGCCCTTGCCGGCGATGGCGCCGCCGAAGACGTACACGAAGAGCAGGATGAAGATGATCGGCATCAGGACGGCGTCGAACATCGACTCCGGGTCCTGCTTGATCTGCAGCGCGTTGCGCCGGGCCAGGGCCCCGATGTGGCGCAGGTTGGCCCGCAGGCCGATCCGGCCCTCTGCGGTGGGCGCCGGCCGCGCCGGAGCCGTACGCGGAGCTCCGACGGGGGACTTGGTGACCGTGGTCGTGCTCACGCGGCGACCTCCTCGTTGATCTCGTCGGAATCGGCGGTCTTCTCGCCGGTGATCGCCAGGAACACCTCGTCCAGGCTGGGCAGATGGGTGCCGATGTGGGCGATGCCGAAACCGCGCGCGCCGAACAGCGCCACGACGGCGGTCAGCTGCTGGTCGGTGAGGATCGGCACGTACAGCGCGCCCTCGTCGGGCACCACGGTCGAGCCGGCGACGCCGTCCAGACCGGTCTCGCGGAGCGCGGCGGCCATCGCCGTCAGCTGGTCCGGGTCGACCGGGCGGACCTTGAGGGTCCGGCCGCCGACCTTGGCCTTGAGCTCGTCGACCCCGCCCTTGGCGATGACCTTGCCCCGGTCGATGACGGTCAGCTCGCTGGCGAGCTGCTCCGCCTCCTCCATGTACTGGGTGGTGAGGAGGACGGTGACGCCCTCGGAGACCATCCGCTGGACCTCGTCCCACACCTCGTTGCGGGTGCGCGGGTCGAGACCGGTGGTCGGCTCGTCCAGGTAGAGGACGGCCGGCTGCCCGATCATCGAGGCGGCGAGGTCGAGGCGGCGCCGCATGCCGCCGGAGTAGTTCATCGCGGGCCGCTTGGCGGCCTCGGTGAGGGAGAACCGCTCCAGCATCTCGTCGGCCCGGCGGCGGGCGTCGGCACGGGAGAGGTCGAGGAGCCGCCCGATCATGTAGAGGTTCTCCCAGCCGGAGAGCTTCTCGTCGACCGAGGCGTACTGCCCGGTGAGCCCTATGGTGCGGCGCAGCTGGCGGGGGTGCCTCACCACGTCGTACCCGGCGACGACGGCGGTGCCGGCGTCCGGGACGAGGAGGGTGGAGAGGCAGCGGACGAGGGTGGTCTTCCCGGCGCCGTTCGGGCCGAGCACGCCGAGGACGGTGCCCTCCCGCACGTCCAGGTCGACCCCGTCGAGGGCCTTGGTGTCGCCGAAGTGCTTCACGAGGCCCCGGACCTCGACGGCGTTGGTGTGTGATCGCGTCATGGCCCCTACTAGACCAGCCACCACCGACAATCCCCCGACAGATGACCGACAGCCCGCCGATGGGGGATGTCGGCGGGCTGTCGGGTGGTGCCGCGGTGGCTGGTGGGAGGCGCGCTCCGGGCGCCGCCGGGACTAGTGGAAGGAGTGCTCCTCGGCGGGGAACACCCCGCCGCCGACGTCCTCGGCGAAGGCGCGCGCGGCGTCGCCGAGCGTCTCGCGGAGGTTGGCGTACTGCTTGGTGAAGCGCGGGACCTTGCCGCCGGTCAGCCCGGCCATGTCGGTCCAGACGAGGACCTGGGCGTCGGTGTCGGCGCCCGCGCCGATCCCGATGGTCGGGATGTGCAGCGAGCGGGTCACCTCGGCGGCCAGCTCGGCCGGTACGAGCTCCAGGACGACCGCGAACGCGCCCGCGTCCTGCGCCGCCTTGGCGTCGCGGAGCAGCTTGTGCGCGGCCTCGTCGGAGCGGCCCTGCACCCGGTAGCCCATGGTGTTCACGGACTGCGGGGTGAGGCCCAGGTGGGACATGACGGGGATGCCGGCCTGGACGAGCAGCTCGGTCTGCGGCAGCGAGCGCTCGCCGCCCTCCAGCTTGATCGCCCCGACGCCCGCGTCCTTGACCAGCCGGGTGGCGTTGCGCAGGGCCTGGACGGGCCCCTCCTGGTACGAGCCGAAGGGGAGGTCCCCGACGACGAGGGCGCGCTTCGTGCCCCGGACGACGGCGGCGGAGAGCAGCGTCATCTCGTCCATCGTGACGGGCACGGTGGTCTCGTAGCCGAGGTGACAGTTGCCCATCGAGTCGCCGACGAGGATGACCGGGATGCCGGCCTCGTCGAAGACGGAGGCGGTCATCGCGTCGTAGGCGGTGAGCATGGGCCACTTCTCGCCGCGGGTCTTGGCGGCGGCGATGTCGTGGACGGTGATGCGGCGTGTTCCCTTGCCGCCGTACAGCGCCTTGCTGCTGTCGGCGGACGGATTGCGGGCAGCCTGAAGCGTCATGGTCAACGGCTCCTTGTGTCATCTCGAGGCGCCCTGACGGCGTCCCCGGACCACATCCATGGTGGCACTTCGCCGGGCGGGCGGGGAAGTGGGCCGGAGTGGCGCTGTTCACACCGGCGCGGCGGTTGGCGCGTTCACGTGCCCGCAACGTAAAGGCTCGGTCAGGTTTTTTCGATACGAGACGGACCCGTATCGAAATTGCTCTAGGGTGGTGGCCATGTCACAGCCGTCCTCCCCGCCCGCCGCACCCACCGGCCCCCGCATACCCGAGGCCGTCCACCGGCGACGCTGGGCCGTGCTCGGCGTCCTCATGCTCAGCCTGCTGATCGTCGTCCTCGACAACTCGATCCTCAACGTCGCCGTCAGGACGATCGCGACCCCCGCCCCCACCGGCATCGGCGCCACCCAGAGCCAGCTGGAGTGGGCGATCAACTCCTACACGCTGGTCTTCGCCGGGCTCCTCTTCACCTCCGGCCTCCTCGGCGACCGGCTCGGCCGCAAGAAGGTGCTCCTCTTCGGCATCGTCGTCTTCGGCATCGGCTCCGCCCTCGCCGCCTTCTCCGGCTCCCCGGGCGAGCTGATCGCCTACCGGGCCGTCATGGGCCTCGGCGCGGCCTTCGTCATGCCCGCGACCCTCGCCGTCCTCATGAACGTCTTCGAGCGCGACGAGCAGCCCAAGGCCATCGGCATCTGGGCCGGCAGCGTCGGCCTCGCCATCGCGATCGGCCCGATCACCGGCGGCATCCTGCTCGAACACTTCTGGTGGGGATCGATCTTCCTCGTCAACGTGCCGGTCGTGCTCCTCGCCCTCGCCCTGATGATGTGGCTCGTTCCCGACTCCCGTGACCCCGAGCCGGGCCGCGTCGACGTCCCGGGCGTCCTGCTCTCCGTCGTCGGCCTCGTCCTCCTCGTGTACGGGATCATCCGCGGCGGCGAGCTGGCCGACTTCACCGACCCCACCGTCCTCGCCCCGGCCCTCGGCGGCCTCGCGGTCCTCGTCCTCTTCGTCCTCCACGAGCGGCGCAGCGACCACCCGGCGATCGACATGACCTACTTCAAGCGGCCCGCGTTCTCCGCGGCCGTCGCCGCCATCGCCCTCGTCTTCTTCGCGCTCATGGGCGTGACCTTCTTCTCCGCCTTCTACCTGCAGAGCGTCCGCGGCTACAGCGCCCTGCAGTCCGGGCTGCTCATCCTGCCGCTGGCCGTCGCGCAGATGGTGTTCGCGCCCCGGGCGCGGCTCGTCGTCGAACGCTTCGGCGCCAAGGCCGTCTGCACCGCCGGCATGCTCCTCGTCGCCCTCGGCCTGGCCGCCTTCGCCTTCTTCGACGCCGCCACCCCGATCTGGGTCATGGAGGTCGTCTTCTTCCTCCAGGGCGCCGGAATGGCGCACATCATGCCGCCGGTCACGGTCGCGATCATGCAGGCGCTGCCCCGCGAGAAGGCGGGCTCCGGCTCGGCGATCAACAACACCTTCCGGCAGGTCGGCGGCGCGCTCGGCGTGGCCGTCCTCGGCTCGGTGCTCTCCTCCGCCTACCGCGGGGAGATCGAGGGCCACCTCGGCGGGGTGCCCGCCGCGCTGCGCGACACGGCGGGCGAGTCCGTCGAGGCCACGCTCGCGGTCGCGGAGAAGCTGGGCCCTGCGGGCCGGGACCTGGTGGCCCCCGCGTACGACGCCTTCCTGAGCGCCATGCACCTCACGGCCGTCGCCTCGGCGGTCATCGCCCTGGTCGGCGCGGCCGTCGTCGCCGCCTTCCTGCCCGGCCGGACACCGGCCGGTCCCGCCCAGACGCCGCCCGGCGGCGGCCCGGAGGGCGAGTCCCCGCGGACCTCCGTACCCGGCTCCGGCGCGGAGGCGGGAGAATCGGCCCGACGCTAGTACCCGGACGAGAGGCGGAGCGCACGTGTCGCTGCAGGACGGCGGAACCCCGGAGCCCCACGACGACCCGCCGCGTCCCGGGGCCCGGCGGGGGCGGCCGCGGAGCGAAGGGGTCGAGCAGGCCGTCTTCGACGCGGTCGTCGGCCTCCTCGACGAGGGCGTTCCGCTGGCCGAGCTGTCCATCGAGCGGATCGCCCGCACCGCCGGGGTCGGCAAGGCCACCATCTACCGCCGCTGGGCCGGCAAGGAGGAGCTCTTCGTCGACCTCCTGCGCTCGGTGGAGCCCCCGGACCCGGTCCTGCCCGGCACCTCGGCCCGGGCGGACCTCGTCGCGCTCCTGGAGGCCCTCAGGGAGCGCGGACTCGCCAAGCGGAGCTCCGCCCTGCTCCACAACGTGTTCGCGCAGATGCAGGCGTATCCCAAGCTGTGGGACGCCTACCACCACACCGTCATCGAGCCGCGCCGCCGCCTCGGCCTGGACGCGGTGCGGCGCGGGATGGAGCAGGGGGAGCTGCGCGACGACCTCGACGTCGAGTTCGTCAACGACCTCCTCACCGGCCCCCTGCTGCTGCGCACCGTGATCCGCCCCGGCGCGACCCTGGAGCCCGGTCTCGCCGAGCGGGTGGTCGACGCCGTCCTGGAGGGCCTGCGCCCCCGCACCTGACCCGTCCCGGCGGCCGTCCGCGCCGCTCGCCGCCCGCACCGGGCCCGTACCCCGGCCGCCGGCCCGGAGCGAGCCGCACTCCGCCCCCGCGCCCGCCCCGCCCCGTACCCGGGCCGACCCGCACGAATGTGCGCGTTCTGTCACAGCGGGTCCCCCCACCGGAACCCGCCACGCGTGCCGTGTCGTCCCTGGGGGAGTACGGCGGACCCCTCATCGCCTAGTGTCGACGTCGGGTCACGGAGCAAGGCAGCAAGGCAGCAGTGAGGACAGTGCGATGGCGCGGGTGGACATGACGGAGACCGAGTACGACGGCCCGGAGGACGACCGCTCCGGGAACGACCGCTCCGGATCCCGCTTCGGGGCCGCCCTCGACCGGCTCCGCCGGGACCGCGGGATCTGGCGCCGGGGCATCGTCCTCGCCCTGTGCGCGGTGGCCCTCACCCTGCTTATGGTCTTCCACTCCGACATCCCCAACCGGATCGGCAACCTGGGCAGCCTGACCGAGACCTTCCTGCCCTGGCTCGGCCTCTTCGTGCCGCTCCTGCTCGTCCTCGCCCTGGTCCGGCGCTCCGCCACCGCGCTGATCGCCCTGCTGTTGCCGGCCGTGGTGTGGCTGAACCTCTTCGGCGGGCTCGTCGCCGACAAGTCGGCCGCGGGCGGCGACCTGACCGTCGCCACCCACAACGTGAACGCCGACAACCCGGACCCCGCGGGCACGGCCCGCCAGCTCGCCGCGTCCGGTGCCGACGTCCTGGCCCTGGAGGAGCTGAAGGGCGACGTGGTCCCGGCGTACGAGGAGGGCCTGGCGGAGGAGTACCCGTACCACTCCGTCCAGGGCACGGTCGGGCTGTGGAGCAAGCTGCCCCTGCGCGCCGCGCAGCCCGTCGACATCCGGATGGGCTGGACCCGCGCGATGCGGGCCAACGTCGTCACGCCGAAGGGCGAGGTCGCCGTGTACGTCGCCCACCTGCCGTCCGTGCGGGTCAAGCTCAACGCCGGCTTCACCGCCAACCAGCGCGACATCAGCGCGAACGCCCTCGGCGAGGCCATCTCCGCCGACCGGCACGAGCGGGTCGTCCTCCTCGGCGACCTCAACGGCACCATGAACGACCGCGCGCTCAACGCCGTCACCTCGCAGCTCCGCTCCACCCAGGGCGCGGCCGGCGACGGCTTCGGCTTCAGCTGGCCGGCCTCGTTCCCGATGGCCCGGATCGACCAGATCATGGTCAAGGGCGTCGAGCCCATGTCGTCCTGGGCGCTCCCGGAGACGCAGAGCGACCACCTCCCGATCGCGGCCCGCGTCCAGCTCTGACGGCCGGACCGGGCCTGCCGGAGGCACCACGCGGGCCCGGCGAACCCGCGGGGCCCCCGTCGCGCGGCTCCGGGCGCACGGCCCCGGTAGAACCGCACAGCCCCCGTCGCGCGGGCTCCGGTCCGAAACCTCCCCTTCATCCCCCGGAAGCCGTCGGGAAGAAAACATCTGAGAGCCTTTGTTCCGTCGAAGAACTATCTTCTGGAAAGGCCCTCCCCATGCCCCTGGCGCTGCTCGCGCTCGCCGTCTCCGCCTTCGGCATCGGCACCACCGAATTCGTGATGATGGGCCTGCTCCCGCAGGTCGCCGACGACCTCGGCACCTCCGTCCCCACCGCCGGGTACCTCGTCTCGGCGTACGCGATCGGGGTCGTCGTCGGCGCCCCGCTCCTCACCGCCCTGGGCTCCCGCATCCCGCGCAAGCGGATGCTGCTCCTGCTCATGGCCCTCTTCACCGTCGGCAACCTCGCCTCCGCGCTCGCCCCCGGCTTCGGCTGGCTGATCGCCGGCCGGGTCCTCGCCGGACTCCCGCACGGCGCGTTCTTCGGCCTCGGCGCGGTCGTCGCCGCCCGCCTCGTCCGCGAGGACCGGCAGGCCCGTGCGGTGGCCACGATGTTCCTCGGCCTCACCGTCGCCAACATCCTCGGCGTACCGGGCGCGACCCTGCTCGGCCAGCACCTCGGCTGGCGGGCCACCTTCCTCGTCGTCTCCGTGATCGGCCTGGTCGCCATGGCCGCGCTCGCCCGCCTCGTCCCGCGGATCCCCTCCGGCGAGCGGCAGGGGCTCGCCCACGAGGTGCGCGCGCTGCGCCGCCCGCAGGTGCTCCTCGGCCTGCTCACCGCGGTCTTCGGCTTCGCCGGCGTCTTCGCCGTCTACTCCTACCTCGCCTCGATGACGACCGAGGTGATGGGCTTCGGCGACTCCACCGTCACGATCGTCCTCGCCCTCTTCGGCCTCGGGATGACCGGCGGCGCGCTCGCCGCCGGCCCGCTGACCGACCGGGCGCTCCGGCCGACCCTGTACGGCTCGCTCGCCGCCCTCGTCCTCGCCCTGGTCGCCTTCCGCTTCACCGTCCACGTGCCCTGGCTGGCCCTGGTCACGGTGGTGGTGCTGGGCGCGGTCGGCTTCATGACCACCACCCCGCTCCAGATGCTGGTCATGAACAAGGCCAAGGACGCCCCCACGCTCGCCTCCGCCTCCAACCACTCCGCCTTCAACCTCGCCAACGCGGGCGGCGCCTGGGCGGGCGGCGCCGCCGTCGCCGCCGGCTGGGGGTGGACCTCGCCGGCCCTCGTCGGCGCCGGCCTCACCGCGGTCGGCCTGGCGATCGCGGCCGTGGCCGGTCTGCTCGACCGCGACGGAGGTACGGGGGAGGGGGCCTCCCGCGTGGTCGCGGGAAGCCCCCTCGGGGCGGAGGCGGCCGGACCGGCCGTCAGCCGGCCGGGGACTCCCGCCAGCGGTTCGTGATCGGCAGGCGCCGGTCCTTGCCGAAGCCCTTCGCCGAGATCTTGGTGCCCGGCGGGTACTGGCGCCGCTTGTACTCCGCCGTGTCCACCATCCGCAGCGTCCGTGTGACCAGCTCCTCGTCGAACCCGGCGGCCACGATCGCGTCCCGGCCCCGGTCCTGGTCCACGTACAGGGCGAGGATCGCGTCCAGGACCTCGTAGTCCGGCAGCGAGTCGGTGTCGACCTGGCCGGGGCGCAGCTCGGCGCTGGGCGGCTTGGTGATCGAGCTCTCCGGGATCGGCGGGAGCTGCCCCCGCTCCTCGGCCGCCCGGTTCCGCCAGCGCGCGAGACGGAACACGGTCGACTTGTACACGTCCTTGATGGGCCCGAAGCCGCCGACGGAGTCGCCGTACAGCGTCGAGTACCCGACCGCCAGCTCGGACTTGTTGCCCGGTGCGAGGACGAGGTGGCCCTCCTGGTTGGAGAGCGCCATCAGCGTGGTGCCGCGCAGCCGCGACTGGAGGTTCTCCTCGGCGAGGCCGGTGAGCCCCAGGGAGCCCATGTAGGCGTCGAACATCGGCTCGATCGACACCGTGCGGTAGTGCAGCCCGGTGCGGCGGGCCAGCTCGGCCGCGTCGCCGCGCGAGTGGTCGGAGGAGTACTTCGAGGGCATCGACACCCCGTACACCTGGTCCGCGCCGAGCGCGTCGCAGGCGATGGCGGCGACGAGCGCCGAGTCGATGCCGCCGGAGAGACCGACGAGCACCGAGCGGAAACCGTTCTTCGCGACATACGCGCGGACCCCGATGACGAGCGCCGAGTACACCTCCTCGTCGTCGTCGAGCCGGTGCGCGTACCCGCCCGTCAGCTCCGGCTCGTACGGCGGCAGCGGCTCCGCCGAGAGCACCACGCGGTCGATCCGCAGCCCGTCGTCGACGACGCCCTCGGGGGCGTCGGCATCGGCCGCCGGCAGCTCCAGGTCGAGCAGCACGCTGCCCTCGACGAACTGCGGGGCGCGGGCGATCACCTCGCCGGCCGCGTCCACCACGATCGAGTCGCCGTCGAAGACCAGCTCGTCCTGACCGCCCGTCATCGCCAGGTACGCGGTGACGCATCCCGCCTCCTGGGCCCGCTTGCGGACCAGGTCGAGGCGGGTGTCGTCCTTGTCCCGCTCGTAGGGCGAGGCGTTGACCGACAGGAGCAGCCCGGCCCGCGCGCTGCGCGCCGCCGGGACCCGGCCGCCCTCCTGCCACAGGTCCTCGCAGATCGCCAGGGCCACGTCGACCCCGTGGACCCGGACGACCGGCAGGGTGTCGCCCTGCACGAAGTAGCGGTACTCGTCGAAGACGCCGTAGTTGGGGAGGTGGTGCTTGGCGAAGCGCAGCACGACCTCGCCGCGGTACAGGACGGCGGCGGCGTTCTCGGGCGAACCGGCGGGCCGGCCGAGCCCGGGCTCCGGCCGCTCGGAACGGTCCAGATAGCCGACGACGACCGGCACCTCCCCGCAGCCCTCGGCCACGAGCCGGCGGGCCAGACCGCGCAGGGCGTCCCGGGACGCCTCGACGAAGGAGGAGCGCAGCGCGAGGTCCTCGACGGGGTATCCGGTCAGCGCCATCTCGGGGAACGCGACGAGATGCGCGCCCTGTCCGGCGGCGTGCCGGGTCCAGTGCACGATCGCCTCGGCGTTCCCGGCGATGTCTCCGACGGTCGAGTCGATCTGATTCAGGGCGAGGCGTAGTTGAGGCACCCGCCCAGTGTAATCGTCAGACCGACGCTATGTCCTGGGATTCGGCTCCGAGTCGGGCCGGGGAGCGCCGTACGGGGCCGGGTCGGGCGCCCGGCGCGGGGCCGCCGCCCCGGCCCCGCCCGACGTGCGGGGCGGTCCCGCCCCGCTGATCATGGCCGCATGACGACCACTGACGATCCGGCGGAGTCGGAACGGAGCGCCGGGGTCGACGCGTCGACCTTTCGGGACCGGCCAGGAGACGCCGTTCATCGCCGAGGGGACGTCGGCCCCGCCGTCCCGGCCGCACTCCTCACGTACCGCAAACCCGGCTGGATCCACCCCGACCACCGGCAACCCGCCGGCACGCCGTAGCGTCACTCCCACCATGCCGGGAAACGTGACGCGCGCCTCCGCCGCCCTGCTGGCCCTCGGCGCGCTCGCGTACACGGCGTGGGTCCTCGAAGTCCTCGTCGAGACCGGGCTCGACCCGGTCCGGACGTACGTCTCCGAACTCGCCGCGGCCGACCAGCCGCTGGGCGGCCTCTTCCGCGCCACGGACCTGGTGGCGGGCGTACTGGTCCTCGCGGGGGCGGTCACGGGCCTGGTGGGGACGGGCCGCCACGGGACCGGCCGCCGCGCGAGCGGGGGAGGGGCCGAGGGGGCGGGAGCGGCGCGGGGCCCCCGCGAGCCCTGGGCGATCGTGGGATGGATCGCGCTCGCCGTCTTCGGGGCCGCCACCGCCGTCGACTCGCGCCTCCCGCTCAGCTGCGCCCCGACCGTCGACCCCGAGTGCGCCGCGCGCGAGACCGCCGGCCTCGTGCCCGCCACCCATACGGCGCATGCCGTCAGCTCCGGTCTCGCCATGACCGGCGCCCTCGTCGCCCTGGTCGCCCTCACCGTGGCGGCCCGCCGCCACGGCCGCCGGCCCCTCGCCCGTATCGGACCCGTCCTCGTCGCCCTGGAGCTCGCGGCCACCGTCTGGACCCTCGCCGCCGTCGCCGCCTTCGAGGCCGGGAAGGGCATCTGGGCGCTCGGCGCGGGCCAGCGGCTCCAGGTGCTCCTGGTGGCGGTGTGGCTCGCGGTCCTCGCGTACTCCCTCGCCACCGCCGAGGAGGAACGATGACCTTCGTACGGATCGGGGGCGTGGCCCACCACGTCGTCGTCGAGGGGTCGGGCCCGGTCTGCGTCCTGAGCGCGGGCCTCGGCCTGAGCTGGTTCGACTGGGAGCCGGTCGTGCCGCTCCTCGCACCGCACCGCACGGTCGTCCGCTTCGACCGCCCGGGGCACGGCCTCTCCGAACCCGCCGTCGCCCCGACCACCGCCGCCGGCGAGGCCCACCGGATCGCCGCCCTCCTCGACGCGCTCCCCCGGCCCGCCGGACCCGCCGGACCCGTCACCGTCGTCGGGCACTCGATCGCCGGCTTCCACGCCGAGGCCTTCGCCCGGCTCCACCCCGACCGGACCGCCGCCCTGGTGCTCGTCGACTCCTCGGTGGAGGAGCACCCCCGTACCCCCGCGCGCACGTACTCGGGGACCGCCCGCGCCGCCGCCGCCGTCCTCTCCGCGGCCGGCGTCCCGGCCGCCCTGGGACCCGCGGTCCGGCGCGCGGCCGTCCGCCGCGACCCGGCACCCGCCGCCCTCGTCCGCCGCGTCTACCGGACCTCACGCGTACTGCGCGGCGCCCTCCTGGAGAACGCCCGCTACGGAGCCGTCGCCGCCGAACTCCTCGGCCTGCGCGCCACGCACCCGCTCCGGCCGGACCTGCCGGTCACCGTCCTCGCCGCCCCCGACGGCTCCGCGCGCTGGGAGCGGCGCCAACGCGCGCTGGCCCGGCGGCTCGGCGCCTTCTACGAGGCGGCCGTGCCGTCGGGCCATCTGGTCATGCTGGACCGCCCGGACGCGGTGGCCCGCGCGGTGCTGCGCGCGGGTCAGGAAGCGGCGTAGACGCTCGCGCAGAACGCCTGCATCTGCTCGTCCGACAGGTGCTGGGCCAGATCCGCCTCGCTGATCATGCCGATGAGCCGCTTGTCCTCGATGACGGGGAGACGCCGGATCTGGTGACTCTGCATCTCCTCCAGGACGGCGCCGACGTCGGCGCCCGACTCGACCCAGCGCGGGGTGCCCTTGGCCATCTCGCCACAGGTGATCCTGGCGGGGTCGTGGCCCATCGCCACGCAGCCGACCACGATGTCGCGGTCCGTGAGGATGCCGCAGAGCCGTTCGTTCTCGTCGGCGATGGGCAGCGCGCCCACGTTCATGTCGCGCATCAGCTGCGCGGCGCGGTCGAGCGTCTCGTGTGCCGGGATCCACCGGGCCCCGGGGTGCATGATGTCCTTCGCCGTGGTCATGGGGTGCGTACCTTTCGTCGGACGCGGTCACGCGTGGGTCCCCGAGCCCCATCCATTGTCGGCGGCCCACCCCGGCGCCGCGACTTGTCGGCGTACGGCGAGGCCCCCGCGACCGCGGAGGGTCACGGGGGCCGAGCCGGGCCCGCCCAGGTCGCTCAGGCGGTGACGCCGCGCTTCCTCAGCATGTCCGCCATCAGGAGCATCTCGGACTTCTGCGCGTCGACCATGCCCTGCGCGAGACCGCGCTCGACGTCCACCGAGCACCTCTGGACACAGCCCTCGGCCATGTGGACCCCGCCCCTGTGGTGCTCGGTCATGAGCTTCAGGTACAGGATCTCGGCCTCGCGGCCGCTCGCCGCGCGCAACGCGTCCATCTGCGCGTTCGTCGCCATGCCGGGCATGAGGGCGCCGTCGAGCGGGCCGGTGTCGCCGGAGCCGCCCATCCCCATCCAGGTCATCGGCTCGACGCCGGACTCGACCTTGGGCAGTCCCCACAGGTCGAGCCAGCCGAGCATCATGCCCCGCTGGTTGGCCTGGGTGTTGGCGATGTCGTACGCGAGACGGCGCACCGCCTCGTCCCGGGTGCGGTCCCGGACGATGAACGACATCTCGACGGCCTGCTGGTGGTGCACGGACATGTCCCGGGCGAAGCCCGCGTCCGCGGAGAGGGAGACGGGCGTACGCGGTGCCTCCTCGCGCTCGGCGGAGGCGACGGTCACCGCGCCCCCGGCGAAGAGCAGGGCGAGCGCGACGGCGGTGACCGCCGCCCACTGCGTCCGGTTCGGCCGCCGGGACGGGGCCGCCGGGACGTCGTCCCCGACGTCCCCGTCGCCCCGGCCGCCGCTGCCCCGGCTCACTGGCCGATTCCGCCGGAGCAGGCGGCGCCGGGCTCGGGGGTCTGCGGGCCCTGGACGTACTTGGTGAAGAAGGCGTCGATCCGGGGGTCGCTCGCGCTGTCCACGGTGACCTGCTTGCCCCAGGCGGAGAGCATGATGGCGCCGGCCTGGTCGTCCACGGGGCTCATCAGCGTGTACTTCGTCTTGCCGACCTTCTCTTCCAGCTTCTTCACGTCGTCGGCGGCGGCCTTCTTGTTGTACGTCACCCAGACGGCCCCGTGCTCCAGGGAGTGCACGGCGTTCACCTCGGAGACGGCCTTCTTGTAGACCACGCCGTCGCAGTTCATCCAGACCGGGTGGTGGTCGCCGCCGACCGGCGGCTTCATCTCGTACTTCACGGCCGTCTCGACGTGGTTGCGGCCGAGCTTCTCGGCGTCCCAGGTCTTCTCGGCGGTGATGGGGGCCTTCGCGGCGGCGTCCTTCTTGTCCTGCTCGTCGGACTTCTTCATCAGCACGAAGCTGCCGAAGCCGACGAGCCCCAGGACGACGACGGTGGAGACACCGATGGTGAGGAGGCGGTTGCGGCGCTCGCGGGCCTGCTCGGCGCGGCGCATCTCCTCTATTCGGGCGCGGCGGTCGGCGTTGGAGGAGCGGTTGGCGGCCATGGTGATGTCGTCCTTCTTCAGGGGTGGGGTGGAGTTCGCGGTGGGACGTGCGGGGGCGGGGCGCCCGCCGCCGCTATGTCCGAAGAACTTGAAGGACGTGCAGGTCCGGCGCGCGCGGCCGGGCACCGGGACGGCGCACCGGGTCGTCACCGGACGGCGGGTCGAGGCGCGGCAGGCCGTCCGCCGCGTGCAGCGGCGGGTCGAGCGGGGGCGCGCTGAGCACCGCCGGGGAGAGCGAGGGGAAGAGGGAGCATCCGCCGCGGTCGTACGGGCAGACGTACTCGACGGCGGGGGATCCGGCGGCGACGGAGCCGGTCACCGAGGGGGTGGTGGCCGCCGGGGTGGCCGGGGCGGTGGTGGCCGCCCGGGCGTCCGGCCGGGGCTCGGCCGCCTCGTGATGGCCCTCGGGTCCGGCGCCCAGACAGAAGAAGAGCGCGGCAAGGAGCGTCGCCACGGCACTCACCAGTGCCATGGGACGCGCGTGCCGGGACGGACGTACGAGCCGTGGGGCCCCCATGGGCGCAGATCGTAGTGTGCGCGGGCCACCTGTGGGCCGAACGGGGTACCACTCGGTACCGAAAGGCGGGCGTCGCGGGGGCGAACGCGCGCGAACCGGAACCCGGACGCGCCCCTTCCCCCGTTACCTGCGTCACACCCGAGCGGGCAGTATGGGTGTGCAACGTGCGCGAAACCATGTGGTGGGATGCTCAGGTGCCCCCCGATGTTGCCCGAGGCGGTGGGAGCAGGCGGCCTGACCAGCGAGGATGGGTGTGGAAATGGACAAGCAGCAGGAATTCGTGCTCCGTACGCTCGAGGAGCGCGACATCCGCTTCGTACGTCTGTGGTTCACCGACGTGCTCGGCTTCCTCAAGTCGGTGGCCGTGGCGCCCGCCGAGCTTGAGCAGGCCTTCGACGAGGGCATCGGGTTCGACGGCTCCGCGATCGAGGGCTTCGCCCGTGTATACGAGTCCGACATGATCGCCAAGCCGGATCCGGGCACCTTCCAGATCCTGCCGTGGCGCGCCGAGGCCCCGGGCACGGCGCGGATGTTCTGCGACATCCTGATGCCCGACGGGTCGCCGTCCTTCGCGGACCCGCGCTACGTCCTGAAGCGGGCCCTGGCCAAGACCTCGGACCTGGGCTTCACCTTCTACACGCACCCCGAGATCGAGTTCTTCCTCCTGAAGGACAAGCCGCTCGACGGCACCCGTCCGACCCCGGCGGACAACTCGGGCTACTTCGACCACACGCCGCAGAACGTCGGCATGGACTTCCGCCGCCAGGCGATCACCATGCTCGAATCGATGGGCATCTCGGTGGAGTTCAGCCACCACGAGGGCGCGCCGGGCCAGCAGGAGATCGACCTCCGCTACGCCGACGCGCTCTCCACGGCCGACAACATCATGACCTTCCGCCTGGTCATGAAGCAGGTCGCGCTCGAACAGGGTGTGCAGGCCACCTTCATGCCGAAGCCGTTCTCGGACTACCCGGGCTCGGGCATGCACACCCACCTGTCGCTCTTCGAGGGAGACCGGAACGCGTTCTACGAGTCGGGCGCGGAGTACCAGCTCTCGAAGGTCGGCCGCTCCTTCATCGCGGGCCTGCTGAAGCACGCGGGCGAGATCTCGGCCGTCACCAACCAGTGGGTCAACTCGTACAAGCGCATCTGGGGCGGTTCGTCCCGCACGGCCGGCTCGGGCGGCGAGGCCCCCTCGTACATCTGCTGGGGCCACAACAACCGCTCCGCCCTCATCCGCGTCCCCATGTACAAGCCGGGCAAGACGGGCTCCTCCCGCGTCGAGGTCCGCTCCATCGACTCGGGCGCCAACCCGTACCTGACGTACGCGGTCCTCCTCGCCGCCGGCCTCAAGGGCATCGAGGAGGGCTACGAACTCCCGGCCGGCGCCGACGACGACGTGTGGGCCCTCTCCGACTCGGAGCGCCGGGCGATGGGCATCGAACCGCTCCCGCAGAACCTGGGCGAGGCGATCGCCCTGATGGAGAAGAGCGAACTGGTCGCGGAGACCCTCGGCGAGCACGTCTTCGACTTCTTCCTCCGCAACAAGAAGCAGGAGTGGGAGGAGTACCGCTCCGAGGTCACCGCCTTCGAACTGCGGAAGAACCTGCCGGTGCTGTAGGCGCGGGTCGGAGCGGGCAGAGCCCGGAAACCGACGATCAGGGCCGACGGTGGTGAACCGTCGGCCCTGAGTCGTGTCACTCGGCCTGGGCCGTCTCCGGGCCGTCGGACGGGGACTTGGGCTCCGGAATGACGCCGGCCCGGACGAGAGCGCTACGTGCGCTGTGACGACCGCTTCGGAATCAGGGAGAACGACACGTACAACCCTGGGAGCACCCCGGATGTCATAGAGGTGTCCGAGGAGCGGCGGGAGACCGCTTCCTCACGTCAATGAGCTGAAAGCAGGGGGACTCCGTGGCGCGTGCGCGTGCAGGCTTGGTTCTGGTGACGACCTTCGCCGCCGGTATCGCACCGGTGACGCTCGGGGGAGCGGCGGCCGTGGCCGCGCCGGCGGTGAACCGGGCGGAGGCCGCCGTGGAGCCCGGCACCGTGGTCCAGGACGGAGGCCGGACGCAGGTATGGGCCGGCGAGGAGGGTCCGGGGACCGTCCGTTTCCGCGTCTCCCTGCCGGCCGGGGTGACCGGTCCGGTGACGGCGACGCTCGGATTCGGCAAGCCGATCTCCGAGTGGCCCGGCGCCGGCACCACCCCGGATCGTGTCGCGGCGAGGATGGACACGACCGCCTCGGTGGACGGGGCCGCTCCGGTGCCCCTCTCGTGGTACGTGAACGATGACTACGAGAGGGAGCCGATAGCCGTCGACCTCCCCGCCGTCGAGGCCAGGGGCACCCTGGACTACGCGGTGACGTTCGACCTCTCTTCACGAGACAGCTGGTTCGGTTCGTTCGACCTGTCGGTGACGCTGAAGGACGCCCAGGGGAAGGTGGTCTCGAAGGGCGCTGCCGGCGTCGACGCCGTCCTCGGCACCCCCGAGGCGGGCCTGCGCGGTGCCGTCCACGCCCGCGACAAGAACGGCGTCCTGTGGCGATACGAGGCGACCGGATCGGCCGACGGCAAGTTGACGGCGCGCGAACGCGTCGGCGGCGGCTGGGGTGTGTACACCGCGATCGTGCCGTTCGGCAACATCACCGCGGCAGGCTGGGGCGATCTGGTCGCTCGCGACAAGGACGGCGTCCTCTGGTACTACCAGGGCTCCGGCGATCCGGACGCCCCCTTCAAGCCCCGCGTCCGTGTCGGCGGCGGCTGGAACAAGTACACGGAGATCGCCCGCGACAGCTACGGCTATGGCAGGATTCTGGTCGCCCGCGACAAGGACGGCGTCCTGTGGGAGTACGTCGGCGGCTTCGACGGCAGTTTCCTGTCGCGCCAGCGCGTCGGGGGCGGCTGGAACGCCTACACGAAGATCAGTGGATACGCCGACGGCCTGGTCGCCCGTGACGCAGCCGGCGTCCTGTGGAAGTACACCCACAGCTCCCACGACTACCCGCCGAGCGGGCCGTTCGACGCGCGGGTGAAGGTCGGCGGCGGCTGGAACGTCTACAACACGCTCGCCGGCACCGAGGACCTCGGCCGCTGGAACGGACTCAACCTGCTGGCCCGCACCCCCGGAGGCGACCTGTACGCCTACCAGGGCAAGCGGTCCGGATCCGGTCACGTTCCGACAACCCGCAGCAAGATCGGCTGGGGCTGGGACATCTACGACCTCGTCCTCTGAGCGATCCGACGGGAACTCCCGGGGACCCCAGGACACATCACGCGAACGGTCCTGGCCCCGGCGAGCGCCCTGCTCGCCGCTCCGGGGCGAGACGGTTCAGAGTCGGTGCACCTTCTTCTCCAGGTCGCCCCGGTAGACCAGGCCGCCTGGTGTGCCGGGGAGTCGGAGGCCGCGCGGTGTCCGGTGGGTGACGGGGGGTGGGAAACTCCGGTGGTTCTTCCGTGGGTTCCGGGTGGGGCGGGCCGTCGGCGCTAGCGTCGGGTGTCATGTCGGAACCACATTCCCGCGTCTGGTACGCCGCCTACGGCTCCAACACGCACGCCGAGCGCCTCCGCGGCTACCTCGCCGGAGGCCGTCCGCCCGGGGGCGTGCGGGAGTTCCCCGGCTGCCGGGACCCGAGGGCGCCCGAGCGCTCCGTCGCCGTCGAGCTGGCCGGGCAGGTGTACTTCGCGACCGAGTCGGCCGTGTGGACCGGGGGCCGGGCGTTCTACGACCCGGGGGCGGACGGCACCGCGTGGGGCGTCGCCCATCTGCTGACCGCCGGGCAGTTCTCCGACATCGCCGCCCAGGAGATGTACCGCGCGCCCGGCGCCGACCTCGACCTGGCCGAGGTCCTCGCCACCGGCCGGTGCGTCCTCGGGCCCGGACGGTACGAGACCCTCGTCTGCCCGGGGGAGCTCGACGGCCTTCCCGTACTCACCTTCACCGCGTCCTGGCCGATGCCGGCGGCGGACGAGCTCCGCCGGCCCTCCGCGGCCTATCTGCGGCACCTCGCGGCCGGGCTCGGCGGGACCGGGGCGTGGCGGCCCGCCGAGGTCGCCGCCTATCTGGCGTCCCGACCGGGCGCGGCCGGGCACTGGACGCCGGAGGACGTGGCCGCCCTCAGCGTTCCGACAGCTCCGACGGGGCCTCCTGGACCAGCCAGCCGTTTCCGTCCGGGTCCTCGAAGGTCATGAAGGAGTTCCAGGTGCCGCCCTTGCCCTCCTCCCAGCCCGTCGCGCCCACGTGCCGGACCGGGGAGACGTCGACGCCCCGGGCGAGCAGCTCCGCCCGCCCGGCCTCGATGTCCGTGACGCAGAGCTGGAGGCCCTGGAGCGTCCCCGGCGCCATCTCCTTCGTGCCCGGCATCGGCGGCATGCCGCTCAGCAGGGCGATCGAACAGCGCGAGCCCGGCGGGGTGGCCTGGATGATGCGCACGCCGGGCGCCACCTCGTCGTCCAGGTCGATCGTGAAGCCGCACTTCTCGCCGTAGAACTCCTTCGACCGGTCCAGGTCCGTGACGGGGACCGGGACGACTTCCAGTGTCCAGTTCATGGCTTGCTTCTCCTCTTTCCGGTCCCGCGTTCCCCGGACGTCCCGGGGCCCGACCCTGCCACCGTCGCGCACCGGGGCGCCTCGCGCACCTCGGCCCGGCCCGACCCGGACCTGACGGAAAATCGTCGTCGCATCTTCCCGGGTGCGGCGCCGGACGGGGCCCGGAGGCGGGAATGTTCCCCTGATGTTCCGTCTGTTCCGTCCACGGTGCGGAATTGATCGCGGTCATCGACTCCAGTGACTCCCAACCTCCTTATAGTGAGCCTGCTTTGATCACTTGACCGCGACGCGTGCGACTGTCGCCACAGGATCCAGGACACATGACGCGCCCTTCCTCCGCAGAGCCCGCGCCCGATCCGACTCCGACCCCGCCGCCTCCCGGATGCCCGGCGCACGCCGGCCCGGCGGCCGTGCCGCTGAGCGGCCCCGGGTTCCAGACCGACCCCCGGGCCGCCTACCGCGCCATGCGGCGCGACCACGGCCCCGTCGTCCCCGTGGAGCTCCCCGGCGGCGTCCCCGCCTGGCTGGTCATCGGCTACCGGGAGATCCACCAGGTCACCAGCGACGGGCAGTTGTTCCCCCGCGACGTCGGCCTGTGGAACCAGTGGCCGCACATCCCCGACGACTGGCCGCTGCTCCCCATGGTCGGACGGCCCATGCCGTCCATCTACTTCAGCGCGGGGGAGGAGCACCGGCGGCACGTCCGGATGGTGGTGCCCGCCCTCGAGAGCGCCGACCCGTACGAGATCCGCGGCCACTGCGAGGAGCTGGCCGACCGGCTGATCGACGCCGTGTGCGGCCGGGGCACGGCCGACCTCGTGGCCGACTTCTGCGAACCCCTCCCCGTCCTCGTCCTCGCCCGCCTCATCGGGTTCCCCGACGACGAGGGCACCGACATATCCCGGGTCCTGAAGGACCTGGCCGACGGCGGCCCGGAGGCACAGAGCGCCCACCTGCGGTTCGCGGAGCACATGGGGCGGCTGGTGGCGGCGAAGCGGGCCGAGCCCGGCGACGACATCACCTCCCGCATGCTCGCCTTCCCCGAGGCGTTCACCGACGAGGAGTACATGCTCGACCTGATGGCCGTCACGGCCGCCGGGCACCTCACCACCGCCGACTGGCTCGGCAACTCCCTGCGGCTGATGCTCACCGAGACCGATTTCGCCGACTCGATGGCCCGCGGCCGGCACAGCGTCGCCGAGGCCACGACCGAGGTCCTGTGGGAGGACGCGCCCACCCAGATCCTCGCCGGACGCTGGGCCGCACGGGACACCCGGCTCGCCGGCCGGGCCGTCAAGGCCGGCGACATGCTGCTGCTCGGGCTGGGAGCGGCCAACACCGACCCGCTGATCCGCCAGGGCCTCCCCGACGGCGGCGCGGCCGCGCGCGGCGGCAGCGGCGCGCACCTGGCGTTCAGCCACGGCGAGTACCGGTGCCCGTTCCCCGCCCAGGAGATCGCCGAGATCATCGTCCGTACCGGCATCGAGGTCATGCTCGACCGGCTGCCCGACCTCGAACTCGCCGTCCCCGCCGACGAACTCGTCCGGCGGCCCTCCGCCTTCCTGCGCGGCACCACCTCGCTCCCCGTCCGGTTCACCCCCGTACGCACGACAGGAGACCCCTCGTGAACTGCCCTCACGCCGCCGCCCAGGACGGCGGGACCGTCGTCATCGACCCGATGGTCCAGGACCTGGACGGCGAGACGGCGCGGCTGCGTGACGCCGGCCCGCTGGCCCGGATCGACCTGCTCGGCGTGCCCGCCTGGGCCGTCACCCGGCACGCCGACGCCCGGCGGCTCCTGGTCGACCCCCGTCTGGTGAAGGACCTCGACGTCTGGAGCCTGTGGCGGAGCGGCGCGGTGACGCACGCGTGGCCGCTCATCGGGATGATCGACGCCGGCCGGTCCATGTTCACCGTCGACGGCGCCGAGCACCGCCGGCTGCGCACCAAGACCTCCCAGGCGCTCACCCCGCGCCGACTGGAGGCGATACGCCCCGACATCGAGAAGTTCACCGGGGAGCTCCTCGACGCGCTGGCCGACGGCGGCGCGGGCGGCGCCGTGGTCGACCTCAAGGCCGTGTTCGCGCAGCCGCTGCCCATGCGGGTGGTCGGCATGCTGATGGGCGTCGACCCCGCCTCGAACACCATGCTGACCCGGCAGTACAAGAAGTTCTTCTCGATGCTCACCCCGCAGGACGAGCGCCTCGCCCTCCTGGCCGACCTGGACGTCTTCTACGCCGGTCTGGTCCGCGAGAAGACCGCGCGGCCCACCGACGACCTGACCTCCGCGCTCATCCTCGCCGACGAGGGCGGCGAGCCGCTCACCGAGGAGGAGGTGATCGGCAACCTCAAGGCGATGGTCGCCGCCGGGCACGAGACCACGATCGGGCTCATCCTCAACGCCGTGCGCGCGCTGCTCGCCCACCCCGACCAGCTGCGGCTGGTCCTGGACGGGGAGGTCTCCTGGGAGACCGTGATCGAGGAGACCCTGCGCTGGGACACCCCGACCACCCATCTGCTGATGCGGTTCGCCACCGAGGACATCGAGGTGGGCGACGGCGTCATCGCCCGGGGCGAGGGCGTGGTCATCTCCTACCGGGCGATCGGCCGCGACCCCGAGCAGCACGGGCCCGGCGCCGACGCGTTCGACGTCACCCGTCCCGGCCCCGTCCGGCACATGACCTTCGGCCACGGCCCGCACATCTGCCCCGGTGCGGCGCTCTCCCGCGTCGAGGCGGGCATCGCCCTGCCCGCCCTCTTCGCGCGCTTCCCCCGGCTGCGGCTCGCGGTGCCGGACGCCGACCTCCGCAAGCTGCCGGTGATGACGCAGAACGACATGGAGGCGTTCCCGGTCCTCCTCGACGCCTGAGCCCGGGCCGGCCGTCAGGAGCTCCGGCGGACGGATACGGCCCCGGGTCCGCCGGGTCCGTGACCCCGACCGGGTCCGCCGGGCCGCACCCCCCGGCAGGTTCCCCCGGCCGTGCCCCCCGGCCGGGCCCGGCCGGTCTCAGCGTCCCGCCGGTGTCCAGTGCAGCCGGCCGTCCAGGCCCATCGCCGCCACCCCGTCCGGCCCCGCGTCCGGCGCCCCCGCGAAGAGGAACCGCTCCAGCGTCCACACCGGGCTCGTCCCCGTCCGGCCGTGCGGCGCCGTCGCAAGGAATCCGGTACGGGACCGGACCGCGAGCATCCCTTCGCCGCCGCTCACCGGGCCGAAGCCGGCGACTCCGGCGCCCGGCAGCTCGGTGACCGGGGAGACCGGGCCCACGCCCGAGAAGTCGGCGCTGCGCAGGTCGCCGGAGGCGGGCTTGCGGAACCAGAGCCGTACGCCGTCGCCGTCCGGCGCCGCGCTCGCGCTCAGCGCCAGCGTCGTCGGCGGAAGACCGGTCCGCACCGGACCCGTGAGCGGTCCGCCGGAGTACGGGCGCGCCCACACCAGGACGGTGTCCGGGGTGCTCGCGAAGACGTACTCCCGGCCCGTCCCGTCCGTCGCCGCGACCGGGTCGCCGTACACGTCCGAGCCGCCGAGCGCCCGCCACGGACCCCAGCGGCCGTCCGCGCCCTGCTCGCGGGCGGTCAGACGGTGGTGGCTGTCGCGCAGGAGCAGCGTCGCCCGGCCGTCGCCGCCGACGGTCACGGCGGGCGCGCTGATGTCCGAGGTGCCGCTCGCGTCGTCCCGCTCGGGCGTGCCGAGCGAGCGCCACGGGCCGAAGGCGCCGCCGGGGGCCGTCTGCTCGGTCGCCACCACCTCACGGCGGTAGTCGGCGAGCACCGTCCGGGTCCCGAAGACCGCGACGCGGCCGTCGGGCAGCGTCACCGAGGTGACCCCGCTGTCCAGGCCGCCGCCCGGCAGCAGCGTCGGGCCGCGCCACGCGCCGCCGTCCGCCGGCTTCCGCCAGGTCGCGAGGTGTCCGTCGAGGACGGAGAAGGCGTGGAGGCCGCCGTCCCGGTCCTGCCGCACCCAGGAGGTGGAGGTGCCCCGGGCGTACCGGACGGTGTCGCTCCAGCCCCGGCCGGCCGGCCGCGCGGCCACCTTCAGGTCGCCGCAGCCCGCGAGGGTCCCGCAGTCGTTGACGCCGTCCAGCCAGGCGTAGGTCTTGAGGGTCTTCAGCTTGTCGCCCGCCGTCTCGGGGTCGAGCGTGTGCGGCAGGAGGCTGGTGGGGTAGCCGAGGTAGTTCTGGACGCCGACGTGCGGGTGCCCGGGGAGCTCCGCGTACCGGGCGAGAGCGGCCTGCGCGAACCGCGCCCCGTACAGGTGGTCCTGGTGGTCCCGGAGCTTCCCGGTCTCCGGGTACGTGCCCGGGCTCGGGTCCTGCATCCGCACGAAGGTCGGCCGGAACCGGTCGAGCAGCCCCGCGACCGTCGCCACGACCTGGTCCTTCGTGTACGCGAAGTCGGCGCCGACCGGGGTGCCGGAGGAGCGCTGCGACTCCAGGGCGGCTATGCGGCCGTGCCACAGGCCGTTCAGGCTGTGCGGGCGGTCGTCGCTGATCGAGCCGGCCTCGCGCAGCTGCAGCCACACCAGCTTGACCTGCGGCTTCGCGCGCAGCGTGTCCAGTTCGGCCATCGCGCCGCCGGAGGTGGGTATCGCCGTCCGGTCCCAGGGACTGGTCCGGCTGCCGGTCACCATCTCGGCGTACGCGGCACGTATGCCGTTCTGCCGGGCCTCGGCGTAGCCGGCCTTGTCGGCCTCGGTGTCCTCGGCGTCGCGCGGGCGGGCGTTGACGCCGTCCGACTCGCCGGCGGTGAGGTAGACGGAGGCCAGGGGGGTGCCGGAGCGGAGGGACTGGGAGACGTCCGGGTTCATGAAGTACAGGTCGTCGTCCGGGTGCGCCACGATCTGCACGACGGAGGTGCGGGCCTTCGGCCTCCCCTTCGGCGTGACGGGGGCGGGGGAGGGTGCCCGGACCAGTTTCGCCGGCGCCTTCTCCCCGGCCGCCCTCGCCTCGTCCGCCCGCGCCCCGGAGACCTTCGCCTCCGGTGCCGCGTGCGCCGCCGACGGGCTGGGCGCCCCCGTCACGGAGAGGAGCCCGGCGAAGGTGCCGCCCACCAGGGCGGCCGTCACGGCCGTGGAGACGGTCCTGCGGCGGGACGGGAGGAGGCGGCGGCGGAGGCGGACGGGCATGTGCGGTGGCGCGCTTTCGACAGGGGCCGGACAGCGGTCGGACAGTCGGGCGGACGGTCGGACCTGCGGTCGGACAGGCGGGTGGTCCCGCGCTTTCGGACGGGTTCGGGCAGGCGGAGGTGTCCGCCCCGAGCAAGACGGACTTTCAAGAAATACGGTTCATCGGCCTCGAAAAGCGATCAATGTGCGGGACATCACGTGTGACCCGCTGCGAACCGAAGGCCTGGGCGCCCCGGCCCCCCGCTCCGGATAGGCTCGATCCACCCCGGTCCCACCCGGGGGCGGACCTGTGACGAGGGAGCGGCGGAATGACGGTTCCGGGACGCAGGAGCAGTACGTTCTCACGGCTGCTGCGGCACGGGTTCACCGACCCCTCCGGAGCCGAGCGGCTGCTCGACGTGCCCGAGCTCTCCGCCCTGCGCGGCGACTCCGTCCTGCTCGACGCCCTCGGCGCCACCGCCGACCCCGATCTCGCCCTGCGCGGTCTCGTCCGCCTGGTCGAGGCGCAGCCGGAGACCGAGCGGCAGACCTTCACGGCCACCCTGCTCTCCGCCAAGCCGTTCCGGGACCGCCTCCTCGGGGTCCTCGGCGCCTCCGAGGCGCTCGCCGACCACCTGGCCCGGCACCCCCGCGACTGGGAGTCGCTCGTCACCTACGAGGCGGCCGACCTGCACCCGGGGGTGGCCGAGTTCGAGCGGGGGCTCGTCGAGGCCGTCGACGCGGACTCCCTGCGGATCGCCTACCGTCGCTGTCTGCTGGCCATAGCGGCCCGTGACGTGTGCGGCACCACCGACGTCGCCGAGGCGGCGGCCGAGCTGGCCGACCTGGCGACGGCCACCCTGCGCGCGGCGCTCGACATCGCCCGGACCGCGGCGCCGGACGACGCCGCCGCGTGCCGGCTCGCGGTGATCGCCATGGGCAAGTGCGGCGGCCACGAGCTCAACTACGTCTCCGACGTGGACGTGATCTTCGTGGGGGAGCCGGCCGAGGGCGCCGACGAGGGCAAGGCGGTCCAGGCCGCGACCCGGCTCGCCTCCCACCTGATGCGGCTCTGCTCGGAGACCACCGTCGAGGGCACCATCTGGCCGGTCGACGCCAACCTCCGCCCCGAGGGCCGCAACGGCCCCCTCGTCCGTACCCTCTCCTCCCACCTCGCCTACTACCAGCGCTGGGCGAAGACCTGGGAGTTCCAGGCCCTGCTGAAGGCGCGCGCGGTGGCCGGTGACACGGAGCTCGGCGCCCAGTACATCGACGCCGTCTCCCCGCTCGTCTGGCAGGCCGCCGAGCGCGAGAACTTCGTGCCCGACGTGCAGAAGATGCGCCGCCGGGTCGTCGACAACATCCCCGCCGCCCAGGTCGACCGCGAACTCAAGCTGGGCCCCGGCGGTCTGCGGGACGTCGAGTTCGCCGTCCAGCTCCTCCAGCTGGTGCACGGCCGGAGCGACGCCACCCTGCACAGCGGCAGCACCCTCGACGCGCTCGCCGCCCTCGCGGCCGGCGGCTACGTCGGCCGGGCCGACGCCGCCCAGCTCGACGAGGCGTACCGCTTCCTGCGGGCCATGGAGCACCGCATCCAGCTGTACCGGCTGCGCCGCACCCACCTCGTCCCGGAGGACGAGGCCGACCTGCGCCGCCTCGGCCGCTCGCTCGGCCTGCGCACCGACCCGGTCGCCGAGCTCAACAAGGAGTGGAAGCGGCACGCGGCCGTCGTCCGGCGGCTGCACGAGAAGATCTTCTACCGGCCGCTGCTCGACGCGGTCGCCCAGCTCGCCCCCGGCGAGATCCGGCTCAGCCCGAAGGCGGCCGGACAGCGGCTGGAGGCGCTGGGGTACGCGGACCCCGCCGCCGCCCTGCGGCACCTGGAGGCGCTGGCCTCCGGGGTGAGCCGGAAGGCCGCGATCCAGCGGACGCTGCTCCCGGTGCTGCTCGGCTGGTTCGCGGACTCGGCCGACCCGGACGCGGGCCTGCTCGGCTTCCGCAAGGTCTCCGACGCCCTCGGCAAGACCCCCTGGTACCTGCGGCTGCTCCGGGACGAGGGCGCCGCCGCCGAGAACCTCGCCCGGGTGCTGTCCGCCGGGCGCCTCGCCCCCGACCTGCTGCTGCGCGCCCCGGAGGCGGTCGCGCTCCTCGGCGACCCGGAGGGGCTGAAGCCGCGCGGCCGGGACCATCTGGAGCAGGAGGTCCTGGCGGCGGTGGGCCGCGCGGCCGACGCCGAGCAGGCCGTCGCGGCGGCCCGCGGGGTGCGGCGCAGGGAACTGTTCCGTACCGCCGCGGCCGACCTCATCCGCTCGTACGGCACCGAGGACAGCCCCCGCGAGCCCGATCCGGGCGCGCTGGTCGACCGGGTGGGCGAGGCGGTCACCGATCTGAACGCGGTGACGATCGCGGGCGCCCTGCGGGCCGCCGTCCGCGCCGAGTGGGGCGACGAGCTGCCGACCCGGTTCGCGGTCATCGGCATGGGCCGCTTCGGCGGTCACGAGCTGGGGTACGGCTCCGACGCCGACGTCCTGTTCGTGCACGAGCCGCGCGAGGGCGTCGACGAGCAGGAGGCGGCCACCGCCGCGAACCGGGTGGTCGCCGAGATGCGTCGGCTCCTCCAACTCCCCACGGCCGACCCGCCGTTGCTGATCGACGCGGACCTCAGACCGGAGGGCAAGAGCGGCCCCATGGTCCGCACCCTGAAGTCGTACGCGGCCTACTACCACCGCTGGTCGCTGGTCTGGGAGAGCCAGGCGCTGCTGCGTGCCGAACCCATGGCGGGCGACCGGGACCTGGCGGACCGCTTCATCGAACTCGTCGACCCCCTGCGCTACCCGGCCGAGGGCCTCGGCGAGGACGCGGTCCGGGAGATCCGCCGCCTCAAGGCCCGGATGGAGTCCGAGCGGCTGCCCCGCGGCGCCGACCCGACCCTCCACGCCAAGCTGGGCCGCGGTGGCCTGAGCGACGTCGAGTGGACGGTCCAGCTGCTCCAGATGCGGCACGGCTGGGCCGAGCCGGGGCTGCGGACCACGCGGACCCGGGAGGCGCTCGGGGCGGCGCACGCGGCCGGCCTCATCCCGACGGAGGAGGCGCAGACCCTGGACGAGGCGTGGGTCCTCGCCACCCGTGTCCGCAACGCGGTGATGCTGGTCCGCGGCCGGCCCGGCGACACCTTCCCCTCGGACCCGCGCGAACTCGCTGCGGTCGGACGGTACCTGGGGTACGAGTCCGGCCACGTCGGCGAGATGGTCGACGACTACCGCCGGATCACGCGCCGGGCGAGAGCGGTGGTCGAGGAGCTGTTCTACGGCGCGCTCTGAGAGCTCTGACCGGTCTTCAGATAGGGCTGGAGCAGGGTGCCCCACGCCTTGTCGATCTTCTCGTACTCGCCGGGGCACCGGACGGCCCGGGCCTCGGGCAGGACCCCGTCGGGGTTGGCCTCGGTCTGGACGACGCCCTGGTAGGCGGCGGGGTCGGAGCCGTACAGCCAGCAGATGGCGTTGTAGTACCGCTGGGCGTCGAGGGCGTGCTCGTCGGCGAGTTGTCCGGTGATGTCGCCGTTCTCGGCGGCCACGGCGAGGGCGCCCCAGGCCTCGATGTCGCTCACCGCGTACTGCTGGCGCAGCGGGTCGCCCGCGAGCAGGAGCGTGGCGAGCTGGTCGGCCGCGTCCTCCTCCCGGCCGGTGCTCGGCAGTTCGTAGAGGTCGATCAGGGCGTGTCCGAGTTCGTGGAAGACCGTGCTGTTGGAGACGCCGATGAGGTCGTCCTCGGTGGCCCGGGCCTGCTGGGCCTGGGTGCCGGTCGTGTTGAGCTTCTCGAAGAGGCCCCGGTACGCGCCGACCAGCTCGTAGCAGAAGAGGATGCCCTGGGATTCCGGATCCCAGTAGGCGTTGGCGTCGCCGCCGCAGCTCAGGGCCGTCAGGGGGACGTCACGGGGCAGCCCGATCAGGGAGTTGATGTGGGCCGCCGCGCTCTCCAGGACCTCGTTCCCCTGGAGGAACTCCTGCTCCGCCTGGTCGGTGGCCGTCTCGGCGGGCTGGTAGTCCACGACGAGAAGTCCCGGTCCGGGTACGGCGGGTGCGGAGGAAACGGCGGGGGCGGCGGCCGTGGCGGTCGACGCTCCGAGGGTCAGCAGGGTGGCGGCGGCCACGACAGCGGCCGCCCAGGCCCGGTGGAACAGCATGCTCGTCTCCGATCCGGAGAGTGCCCCGATTCCACCGGCCGACGGGGGGCGGGCCCCCTCTCGGCCGTACCTCATCAGGATAGGCCCGGCGCCCGGTTCAGGGCGCGTCGAGCAGCGTCCTCACATGCGTCAGGTACCCCGTGAGCGCCAGCTCGAAGGCGTGGTCGGCGCGGCCCTCGGGCACCGCGCCGAGGGCGCGGGCCAGTTGGGGCGTGGCCGTCTCGTCGGCCAGCTCCCACATGGCCTCGGGGGCGGCCATGTCGAGCGCGGAGCCGAGGACGAGGTTCTCCAGGGCGATGATCACGGGCATGACGTCCGGGAGGGCGAACCCCGCGTCGAGCAGGCGGCCCACGGCCCGCTCGTACTGGAGGAGGACCTTGGGGGCGCGGACCGGCGAGGTGGTGAGGAGCGGGATGGCGCGCGGGTGGGCGGCGAAGGCGGCCCGGTAGGAGCGGGCCCAGGCGGTGAGGGCCGCGTCCCAGGGTTCCCGGTCGAGGGTGTCGGTCTCGATGGCGGCGGCCACGCGTTCGCGCAGCAGCTCGACGATGCCGTCGCGGCCGTCGACGTGGTGGTAGACGGAGGCGGTCTGCACCCCGAGGCGCCGGGCGATCTGCGGGACGCTGAACTCGCCCTTCTCGTCGACGATGTCGAGCGCCGTGGTGGCGATGCGTTCCCGGTCGAGGAGCGGTCTGCGCGGCCGGCCCATGAGGTGTCACTCCCTGTTCAGGTCTTCCCGAATCGTCGAACGCGAGGTTACATTGCGCAAACCGAAAGCCTTTAGGTTTCTGCTTCCCCGGGACACCGCTGCCCCGACACGTCCGCCACCGGAAGGGCTTCCTGCCGCATGCCCGCACCCACCGCCCCCGACGAGCCCCCAGGGCTGAGAACCGGCACCCTCACCACCGCCGACATCTCCTTCTTCGTCGTCTCCGCCGCCGCCCCGCTCACCGTCATGGCGGGCGTCGCCCCCGTCGCCATCGCCCTCGGCGGCATCGGCGCACCCGTCGGCTACCTCCTGGCCGGCCTCACCCTCACCGTCTTCGCCGTCGGCTTCACGACCATGAGCCGCCACGTCCGCAGCGCCGGCGCCTTCTACGCCTACATCAGCCGCGGCCTCGGCACCCCCATCGGCATCGCCGCCGCCCTCGTCGCCATGCTCGGCTACAACGGCATGGAGATCGGCGTCTACGGACTCCTCGGCTCCGCCACCTCGGACACCGCCGCCGCCCTCGGCCACGACGTCCCCTGGCTGCCCGTCTCCCTCGCCGGCCTGCTGCTCGTCTGGTACGGCGGCTACCGCTCGATCGACTTCGGCGCCAAACTCCTCGGCGTCCTCCTCGTCGCCGAGACCGGCATCCTCGTCCTCCTCGCCGGCGGCGTCCTGATCGACGGCGGCGCCCAGGGACTCTCGCTCGGCGGCCTCGCCCCCGCGCACGTCCTCACCGGAGGCACCGCGGCCGTCCTCGCCTGCGCCTTCGCCGCCTTCACCGGCTTCGAGTCGACCGTGATCTACCGGCGCGAGGCCAGGAACCCCGAGCGCACCATCCCCCGCGCCACCTACATCGCGGTCGCCTTCCTCGGCCTCTTCTACGCCTTCGTCGTCTGGACCGTCATCCAGGCCTTCGGCGAGGACAAGGTCGTCCGGGCCGCCGCCGACGACCCCGGCGGCCTCTTCTTCGCCGCCATCACCACGTACGTCGGAGCCTGGGCCGCCGACCTGATGCACCTGCTCATCATCACCAGCGTCCTCGCCTCCCTGCTCGCCTTCCACAACGCCATCAACCGCTACACCCTCTCCCTCTCCGAGGAGGGCGTGCTGCCGAAGGCGCTCGGCCGCATCCACCCCCGCCACCGCTCCCCGTACATCGCCGGAGCCGTGCAGACCGCGCTGGGCGCCGTCGTCGTCCTCGCCTTCGCGCTCGCCGGGGCCGACCCGTACCAGCAACTCCTGCTCTGGGTGAACACGCCGGGAATGATCGGCCTCATGGTCCTCCAGCTGCTCGCCGCGATCGCCGTGCCCTGCTTCTTCCGGCGGATCGACCACCGCGAGGGCCCGCTCCGCACGGTCGTCGCCCCCGTCGTCGCGTCCGTGCTGCTCGCCGGGGCGATCGGCCTCGTCACCCTCAACGTCGAGCTCTTCACCGGGGCCTCGACCACGGTCAACACCGTGCTCGTCTCCCTCGTCCCCGCCGTCTTCGGCCTGGGACTCCTCCTCGCGTACCGGCTGCGCCGCACCCGCCCCGAGACCTACGCCCGCTTCGCCGCGGAACCCACCGAAACGACCGACCCTGGAGCCCTCACGTGTCCTCCGCACCCGACCTCGTCCTCGTCAACGCCCGCGTCCGCGACCCCGAGCTCACCGGCGCCACCGCCGTCGCGGTCCATGGCGGACTGATCACCGCCCTCGGCACCGACGCCGAGGCCCGCACCTGGACCGGCCCCGGCACCGAGACCGTCGACCTCGGCGGCGCCACCCTCACCCCCGGCCTCACCGACGCGCACAGCCACCCCGTCTGGGGCCTGGAGATGTTCCACGGCACCGACCTGTCCGGCGTCACCGACCTCGACGGGCTGCGCACCGCCCTCCGCGACGCCGAGCGCCACGACGGCTGGATCCTCGGCCACGGCCTCGACCACAACGTCTTCGGCGGCCGCCCGGTCCACCGCGACCTCGTCGAGGACGTCCTCGACGGCGCCCCCGCCCACCTGCGCCTCTACGACGGACACTCCGTCCTCGTCAGCGCCACCGCCCTCAGGGCCGCCGGCATCGACGGGCCCCGCGCCTTCGCCCAGCACTCCGAGATCGTCTGCGACGCCGGGGGCCGCCCCACCGGGCACCTGGTCGAGCACGCCGCCATGGACCTGATGACCCCGGTCCTGCCCGCCCAGCCGTACGCCGAGCGCCGCGACCGGCTCGTCGACCTGCTGACCGGCATGGCCGCCACCGGCCTCACCTCCGCCCACGTCATGGACCTCGGCGGACACGACGTACCCGGCCTCCTGACCTCCCTGGAGGAGGACGGCGAGCTGCCGCTGCGGCTGCGCCTCGCCCCCTGGTGCATGCCGGGCGCCACCGAGGAGGAGCTGGACGGTTTCGTACGGCTCCAGGCGCGGGCCGGGCGCCTGTGGGCGATCGGCGGCGTCAAGTTCTTCATGGACGGCACCGTCGAGGGCGGCACCGCCTGGCTGGAGCACGCCGACTGCCACGGCCGGGGCACCGACGCCTTCTGGCCCGACCCGGCCGCGTACTCCGCCGCCGTCCGCCACCTCCACCGCGCCGGTGTCGGCACCGCCACCCACGCCATCGGCGACGCCGCCGTCCGGCACGTCCTCGACACCGTCGAGGGCCTCGGTCCGGGCGGTCCCCGCCACCGGATCGAGCACATCGAGACGGTCCCCGACGACCAGCTCGGGCGGTTCGCCGCACTCGGGGTCGTCGCCTCGATGCAGCCCCCGCACACCGCGTACACCCGCGCCGACCACACCGACGAGTGGTCCAGGCGGCTCGGCGAGGAGCGGGCCGCCCGCGCCTGGCGCTGCCGTGACCTGCGGGACGCCGGAGCGCACCTCGCGCTCGGCTCCGACTGGCCCATCGCCCACTACGACGCCCGGCAGGTCCTGGCCACCGCCCGCGCCCCGCGCGGCGCCGCCTCGGCCCGGCACGGGCTCACCGGTCTGATGGCCCTGGAGGGCATGACCACCCACGCGGCGGTCGCGGCGGGGGAGGAAGCGGTCGCGGGCCGCGTCGCCCCGGGGTACCGGGCCGACCTCACCGCCTTCGCCGTGGACCCCGTGGAGGCCCCGGCGGACGAGACCGAGCAGGCCCCGATCCGGCTCGCCGTAGCCGGCGGCCGGATCACCTACCGCAACTGACGCTCCGGAGCCGACGGACCGGCCGGATCACCGGCGGGAACCGACGCTCCGGAGCCGACGGACCGGCCGGATCACCGGCGGGAGGCGACCGACTGCCCCGAGTCGCCTGCCGGGTCCTGCTCGTCCTCGCGGTCCGTCCCCTTCGCCGGGGACGGGCCGCCGCGCGCCACGACGCCGGGCACCGGCTCCACCAGCTTGGGCAGGCGGTGCGGGCGCGAGCCGTACCAGAAGTACGAGACCGCGAAGCCGAAGGCGAGGCAGATCATGCCGCCGACCGCGTCCAGCCAGAAGTGGTTCGCGGTGGCGACGATCACGACCAGGGTCGCCATCGGGTAGAGCAGGCCCAGGATCTTCGCCCAGGGCGCCTTCGCGAGCAGGAAGATCGTCAGCCCGCACCAGAGCGACCAGCCGATGTGCATCGACGGCATCGCCGCGTACTGGTTCGACACGTGCTTGAGGTTCCCCGAGGCCATCGAGCCCCAGGTCTCGTGGACGAGCACCGTGTCGATGAAGTCCTGGCCGTTCATGAGCCGGGGCGGCGCGAGCGGGTACAGGTAGTAACCGACCAGGGCCACACCGGTGGTGGCGAACAGGACGGTGCGGAACGCCGCGTAACGGCCCGGGTGCCAGCGGTACAGCCACACGAGCACACCGATGGTCACGACGAAGTGCAGCGTCGCGTAGTAGTAGTTCATCGACACGATCAGCCAGGTCACCGAGTTCACGGCGTGGTTGACGGCGTGCTCGAAGGCGAGACCGAGGGACTCCTCGGCCCGCCAGATCCAGTCCGCGTTCTGGAGCGCCTGGGCCTTCTGCTCCGGCACCGCGTTGCGGATGAGCGAGTACGTCCAGTAGCTCACGGCGATGAGCAGGATCTCGAACCAGATGGTGGGACGCCGAGGCGTGCGCGCACGCAGGCGCGCGAACCTGCCGTCGGCCACGATGGGTGACGACGGGGTCGTCCGGTTGTCCAAACTCTTCACGGTCGTTTCACCCATAGGGAGAGAGTCTGCCAGATCCCTTCCCCCCGACCGATCATCCCCCGGACGGGTTCGGGGCGCACCCGGTCCACCTCAGGAAGGAGGTCGTACGGGGGATCGGCAAGGGGTCGGTCGGGGGTCGGGCAAGGGGTCGGGCAGGGGTCAGGCGGAGGGTCGGACGGCCGACGGCGCCGAGGCGGTCGACCCCCGGACGACCAGCTCGGGCATGAAGACGAACTCGGAGTGCGGGGCGGGGGTGCCCCCGACCTCTTCGAGCAGCGCGCGGACCGCGGCCTGCCCCATCGCCTGCACGGGTTGCCGGATGGTGGTCAGCGGCGGATCGGTGAACGCTATGAGGGGCGAGTCGTCGAAGCCGACGACGGAGACGTCCCTCGGCACGTCGAGCCCCTGCTGCCGGGCGGCCCTGATCGCGCCGAGCGCCATCATGTCGCTCGCGCACACGACCGCCGTACACCCGCGGGAGATCAGCGCCCCGGCGGCGGCCTGGCCGCCCTCCAGGGTGTAGAGGGAGTGCTGGATCAGCTCCTCGGACTCCTCGGAGCCGAGGCCGAGCCGCTCCTCCATGCCCTTCTGGAAGCCCTCTATCTTGCGGAGCACCGGCACGAACCGCTTCGGTCCGACGGCGAGCCCGATCCGGGTGTGGCCGAGCGCGGCCAGGTGCGTCACCGCGAGCCGCATCGCGGCCCGGTCGTCGGGGGAGACGAAGGGCGCCTGGACCTTGGGGGAGAAGCCGTTGAGGAGGACGTACGGGACACCCTTGCCGCGCAGCTGGTCGTAGCGCGTCATGTCGGCGGTGGTGTCGGCGTGCAGTCCGGAGACGAAGATGATGCCGGCGACGCCCCGCTCCACCAGCATGTCGGTGAGCTCGTCCTCGGTGGAGCCGCCGGGGGTCTGGGTGGCGAGGACCGGCGTGTATCCCTGCCGGGTCAGGGCCTGCCCGATGACCTGCGCGAGCGCGGGGAAGATCGGGTTGTCCAGTTCCGGGGTGATGAGACCGACGAGCCCCGCGCTGCGCTGGCGCAGTCGTACGGGCCGCTCGTAGCCGAGCACGTCGAGCGCGGCAAGGACGGACTCGCGGGTGGCCGTGGCCACACCGGGCTTGCCGTTGAGCACGCGGCTGACTGTGGCCTCACTGACCCCCGCCTGGGCTGCGATGTCGGAGAGCCGCGCGGTCATGAGAGTGGACTGTACCGGTCACAGGGCGTATTGCCCACCGACCGGGTGATGCAAGCCACTCCGCAAGGTCTTGCAGGATTTGCGGGGCGCGCGTGGCGTGATCGGGGAGCGCGCGGGGGGCCGCGCGGCGTGCGAGGGGCGCGTGTCAGCTGCTGTCAAGCGATTCAACGGCAACCTTAGGGACACGTGGATGTAACGATCCCCGGTCCTTGCAGAAAGTTCCCGCAAGCTCTTTCGGCTCGTTTTCATCCCTGTTACGTTCCTGGCAACCCGGAGCGCCGCGAGGGAGCGGTCGCATGAGGAAGGTTCCAGCCCCTCGTCCCCCCGGGATCAGTTGAAGGAGTTCACATGCGGCGTGGCATAGCGGCCACCGCGCTGGTCGCGGCCCTGGGCGTGACCCTGGCGGCGTGCGGTAGTGACAGCGGTTCGGACGGCGGCTCGAAGAGCTCGGGCGAGCTCTCCGGCACCGTGACCTGGTGGGACACCTCGACGGTCGGCTCCGAGGACAAGGTCTTCAAGAAGCTCGCCGAGGGCTTCACGAAGAAGCACCCGAAGGTCACCGTCAAGTACGTGAACGTGCCGTTCGGCGAGGCGCAGAACAAGTTCAAGAACGCCGCGCAGTCCGGCTCCGGCGCCCCCGACGTCATCCGCTCCGAGGTCGCCTGGACCCCTGAGTTCGCGGACCTCGGCTACCTGGCCCCGCTGGACAAGACCACCGCGCTGAAGGGGTCCGAGGACTTCCTGAAGCAGGCCGCCGCGTCCACCCAGTACAAGGGCAAGACCTACGCCGTCCCGCAGGTCATCGACTCCATGGGCATCTTCTACAACAAGAAGATCTTCAAGGAGGCCGGCGTCCAGGTCCCCAAGACCATCGACGAGCTGAAGACCGTCTCCGCCAAGATCAAGCAGAAGACCGGCAACCCCGGCCTGTACCTGCGCGGCGACGACGCCTACTGGTTCCTCTCCTTCCTCTACGGCGAGGGCGGCGACCTCGTCGACGCCGAGAAGAAGACGATCACCGTCGACAGCCCGGCCGGCGTGAAGGGCTTCAAGGTCGTCAAGGACCTGGTGGACTCCGGTGCCGCCAAGACCGACGCCACCGACGGCTGGAACAACATGCAGACCGCCTTCAAGGACGGCAAGGTCGCCATGATGATCAACGGCCCCTGGGCCGTCTCCGACACCTACGCGGGCAAGGAGTTCGCCGACAAGGCGAACCTGGGCATCGCCCCGGTGCCGGCCGGCTCGGCCGGTCAGGGCGCCCCGCAGGGCGGTCACAACCTCGCGGTCTACGCGGGCTCCAAGAACCTGGACGCCTCGTACGCCTTCACCGAGTACATGACCTCGGTCGAGACGCAGACGGCGGTCGCGAAGGAGCTCAGCCTGCTCCCGACCCGCGAGTCGGTCTACATCAAGCCCGACGTCGCGACCAACGAGATGATCACGTTCTTCAAGCCGGTCGTCGACAAGGCCGTCGAGCGCCCCTGGATCCCGGAGACCGGCAGCCTCTTCGCGCCGCTCGTCACCGAGTACACCAAGGTCCTCACCGGCCAGACCACCCCGGAAGCGGGAGCCAAGGCGTCCGGCGACGCCTACCGCAAGCTCCTGAAGGACTGGAAGTAGAAGGAAGGCTGACCGACTGATGGCTGTGGACACTCCCAGCCAGTCGGTGGCGAAGGCCGCGGGCGACAGCGTCGCCCGCGGCCGGAGCCGCGGAACTGGCAAGCGCCGGAGCACGCGGAAGCGCTCCCTCTCCACCCACTGGTACGCCTGGATCATGGTCGTGCCGGTGGTCCTCGTGATCGCCGTGATCATCGGCTACCCGCTGGTCCGTGGCATCTACCTGTCGCTGACGGACGCCAACGAGCGGAACGTCGCCCGGTCGATCGGCGTCAACGAGATCCCGGCCACCTACGAGTTCGTCGGCCTGGACAACTACGCCGACGCGATCAGCGGCAGCCAGTTCCTCGGGACCCTGGGCTGGACGATCGTCTGGACCGTGTCCTGCGTGGCCCTGACCTTCGCCCTCGGCCTCACCCTCGCCAACGTCCTCAACCGCAGGATCGCCGGCCGCTCCGCGTACCGGATGCTGCTGATCCTGCCCTGGGCGGTGCCCGGCTTCGTCTCCGTCTTCGCCTGGCGCTTCCTCTACAACCAGGACAACGGTCTCCTCAACAAGATCCTCGCGGGCGGCGGCATCGACGCCGTCCCGTGGCTGAACGACCCCACCTGGGCCAAGTTCTCGGTCATCCTCGTGAACGTCTGGCTCGGCATCCCGTTCATGATGGTCGCCCTCCTCGGCGGACTGCAGTCCATCCCCGGCGAGCTCTACGAGGCCGCCGAGATGGACGGAGCGAACGCCTGGCAGCGCTTCCGGCACATCACGATGCCCGGTCTGCGCTCGGTGTCCACCACCGTCGTCCTGCTGAGCACCATCTGGACCTTCAACATGTTCCCGGTGATCTTCCTGCTCACCCGGGGAGGACCGGGCGAGGCCACCCAGATCCTGGTCACCCAGGCGTACAAGTTCTCCTTCGAGATCAGCCCGCGCGACTTCGCCCAGTCGTCCACGTGGGGCGTCCTCATCCTGGTCCTCCTGATGATCTTCGCCGCGATCTACCAGCGCGTCCTCCGCAAGCAGGGAGAAGTCTGGTGACCACCACGACCCCCACCCCCCAGACCGCGAACGTCCCGATCCGGGGCCGCCGTTCGCCGCTCGCCTCGGTCGCGCTGCACGTCACCCTGATCGTCGCGTCCGTGATCGCCGTCTTCCCCGTGCTGTGGGTCCTGCTGACCTCGCTCAAGCCGGCCAAGTACGCGATCACCACGGACTTCTTCAAGGAGACGACGCTCGAGAACTACACGGGCCTGCTGAGGGACACCCCGTTCCTCACCTGGTTCGGCAACTCGCTGCTGGTCGCCGGTCTCACCACCGTCGTCGGCGTCTTCATCTCCGCCACCACGGGCTACGCCGTCAGCCGCTTCCGCTTCCCCGGCAAGCGCGGACTGATGTGGACGCTGCTCATCACCCAGATGTTCCCGGTCGCCGTCCTCATCGTGCCGATCTACAACATCATGGCGTCGATGGGCCTGCTCAACCAGCCGGTCGGCCTGGTCATCACGTACCTGACGATCGCCGTCCCGTTCTGCGCGTGGATGATGAAGGGCTTCTTCGACACCATCCCGCGCGAGATCGACGAGTCCGGATACGTCGACGGCCTCACCCCGTTCGGCACGTTCTGGCGGCTGATCCTGCCGCTCGCCAAGCCGGGCATCGCCGTCACCGCGTTCTACTCCTTCATCACCGCCTGGGGCGAGGTCGCCTACGCCTCCGCCTTCATGGTCGGCGACGAGAACCTCACGCTGGCCGGCGGACTGCAGAAGTTCGTCAACCAGTACGGCGCCCAGTGGGGCCCGATGGCCGCGGCCTCCGTGCTCATCGCCATCCCCGCCGCCCTGGTGTTCCTCTTCGCCCAGCGGCACCTGGTCACCGGCATGTCCGCCGGTGCCGTCAAGGGCTGACGGCGCTGCGCACGCCTCCGGAACGCACCTCCGTACGCACCTCCTTACCTCTCAGGGAAGACATGACCCAGCATCTCGCCACCCCGGCCGACGCCCCGACCACCGGCACGCACACGGGCTGGTGGAGAGACGCGGTGATCTACCAGGTCTACCCGCGCAGCTTCGCCGACGGCAACGGTGACGGCATGGGCGACCTGGAGGGCATCCGCAGCCGGCTGCCGTACCTCAAGGAACTCGGCGTCGACGCCGTCTGGCTCTCCCCCTTCTACGCCTCGCCGCAGGCCGACGCCGGCTACGATGTCGCCGACTACCGGGCCATCGACCCCATGTTCGGCTCGCTCCTCGACGCCGACGCCCTGATCCGCGAGGCCCACGGCCTCGCCCTGCGCGTCATCGTCGACCTGGTCCCCAACCACTCCTCCGACCAGCACGAGTGGTTCCAGCGCGCCCTGCGCGAGGGCCCCGCGTCCGTCCTGCGCGAGCGCTACCACTTCCGCCCCGGCAAGGGCGAGAACGGTGAACTGCCGCCCAACGACTGGGAGTCCATCTTCGGCGGCCCGGCCTGGACCCGCACCGAGAACCCGGACGGCACCCCCGGCGACTGGTACCTCCACCTCTTCGCCCCGGAGCAGCCCGACTTCAACTGGGAACACCCGGCCGTCCGCGACGAGTTCCGCTCCATCCTCCGCTTCTGGCTCGACATGGGCGTCGACGGCTTCCGCGTCGACGTCGCCCACGGTCTGGTCAAGGCCGAGGGCCTGCCCGACCTCGGCGCCCACGACCAGCTGAAGCTGCTCGGCAACGACGTCATGCCCTTCTTCGACCAGGACGGCGTCCACGAGATCTACCGCTCCTGGCGGCAGGTCCTCTCCGAGTACGACGGGGAGCGCGTCCTCGTCGCCGAGGCCTGGACCCCGACCGTCGAGCGCACCGCGAACTACGTGCGCCCCGACGAGATGCACCAGGCCTTCAACTTCCAGTACCTGGGCACCCACTGGGACGCGGCCGAGCTGCGCCGCGTCATCGACGACTCGCTGGAGGCGATGCGCCCGGTCGGCGCCCCCACCACCTGGGTGCTCTCCAACCACGACGTCACCCGGCACGCCACCCGCTTCGCCAACCCGGCGGGCCTCGGCACCCAGCTCCGCGAGCCCGGCGACCGCGAACTCGGCCTGCGCCGGGCCCGCGCCGCGACCCTGCTGATGCTGGCCCTGCCCGGCTCGGCGTACGTCTACCAGGGCGAGGAGCTCGGCCTGCCGGACGTCACCGACCTGCCCGACGAGGTCCGGCAGGACCCGTCGTTCTGGCGGGCCAGCGGCCAGGACGGCTTCCGCGACGGCTGCCGGGTGCCGATCCCGTGGACCGCCGAGGGCTCCTCGTACGGCTTCGGCGACGGCGGCTCCTGGCTGCCGCAGCCCACCACCTGGGGCGCCCTGAGCGTCGAGGCGCAGACCGGCGACCCCGGCTCCACGCTGGAGCTGTACCGCAGCGCGCTCGCCGTGCGGCGGGCGCAGCCCGGACTCGGTGCGGGCGAGGCCGTCGAGTGGCTGGAGGCACCCGAGGGTGTGCTCTCCTTCCGCCGCGACGGCTTCGCCTGCATCGCCAACACCACCGGCCGGGCCATCTCCGTCCCGCTGCCCGGCCGGTTCCTTCTCTCCAACGAGGAGGTCGCGATCGTCGACGACGAAGCGGTCCTGCCCGCCGACACCACCGCCTGGTGGGCGGTGTGACGATCCCCCTGCCGCGGGGCGCCGGGAACGGCGCCCCGCGGCTCGCGGACATCGCGGCCCAGTCCGGGGTCAGCGAGGCCACCGTCAGCCGGGTCCTCAACGGCAAGGCGGGGGTGGCCGGCGCGACCCGGCACAAGGTGCTGGCCGCGCTCGACGTGCTCGGCTACGAGCGTCCCGTACGGCTCAAACGCCGCAGCGCGGGCCTCGTCGGGCTCGTCGTGCCCGAGCTGACCAACCCGATCTTCCCGGCGTTCGCGCAGGTCGTCGAGCAGGTCCTCGCCGGTCACGGCTACACCCCGGTGCTCTGCACCCAGATGCCCGGCGGCGCCACCGAGGACGAACTGGTCGAGCAGCTCGTGGAGCGCGGGGTGGCCGGCATCGTCTTCCTCTCCGGCCTGCACGCGGACGCCTCCGCCGACCCGGCCCGCTACGCCCGGCTGACCGACCGGGGCGTGCCGTTCGTCCTCATCAACGGCTACAACGAGCACATCGACGCCAACTTCGTCTCCCCCGACGACCGCGCCGCGGCCCGGATCGCCGTCCGGCACCTGGTCGAGCTGGGGCACGAGCGGATCGGGCTCGCCATCGGCCCCACCCGGTACGTGCCCTCGCGCCGCAAGGCCGAGGGCTTCACCGCCGAGCTGTACGAGCTCCTCGGCGTCGAGCGCGCCGACGCGGAACGCTTCATCAGACCCACGCTCTTCGGCGTCGAGGGCGGGCACGCCGCCGCCGACATCCTCCTCCGCGAGGGCTGCACGGGCATCGTCTGCGGCTCCGACCTGATGGCGCTCGGCGTGATCCGCGCGGTCCGCGCCCGCGGCCTGGACGTGCCCGGCGACGTCTCCGTCGTCGGCTTCGACGACTCGCCGCTGATCGCCTTCACCAGCCCGCCGCTCTCCACCGTGCGCCAGCCCGTCCAGGCCATGGCGACGGCGGCCGTCGGCGCGCTCCTGGAGGAGATCGAGGGGAACCCCGTGCAGCGCACGGAGTTCGTCTTCCAGCCGGAGCTGGTGGTGCGCGGCTCCACGGCGCAGCCGCCCGCCCGGGTTTCGGCGGCGTTTCGTCCCGAAGGGCCGCAAGTCCTTTCGTAACAACTTGCGTTGGGGTGTCCGGAGGGTTGACCGGGCGTCGGGGCACTCGTACGGTCACGGCTGAAAACAGTTGCTGACATTTTCGGCAACTTCTTGCGACAGTGAAGTCAGCAGGAGGAAACATGGCCAGAAAGACCGTGGCAGCTGCACTCGCCCTCGTGGCGGGAGCCGCTGCGGCCGTCACGGGAAACGTCCCGGCGCAGGCCGCCCCGCCCGGCGAGAAGGACGTCACCGCCGTGATGTTCGAATGGAACTTCGCCTCGGTCGCCCGGGAGTGCACCGACCGCCTCGGCCCCGCGGGTTACGGATACGTCCAGGTCTCCCCGCCCCAGGAACACCTCCAGGGCGGCCAGTGGTGGACCTCGTACCAGCCGGTCAGCTACAAGATCGCCGGACGCCTCGGTGACCGCACCGCCTTCAAGAACATGATCGACACCTGCCACGCGGCGGGCGTCAAGGTCGTCGCCGACTCCGTCATCAACCACATGGCGAACGGCTCGGGCACGGGAACGGGCGGGACCCCGTTCTCCAAGTACGACTACCCGGGCCTCTACTCCGGCGCCGACATGGACGACTGCCGCGCCACCATCTCCAACTACCAGGACCGGGGCAACGTCCAGAACTGCGAACTGGTCCAGCTCCCCGACCTCGACACCGGCGAGGAGTACGTCCGCGGGAAGATAGCGGGCTACCTCAACGACCTGCTCTCCCTCGGCGTCGACGGCTTCCGGATCGACGCCGCCAAGCACATGCCGGCCGCCGACCTCGCCAACATCAAGTCCCGGCTCACCAAGCCCGGCGTGTACTGGAAGCTGGAGGCCATCCACGGCGCCGGCGAGGCCGTCTCCCCGAGCGAGTACCTCGGCAGCGGAGACGTCCAGGAGTTCCGCTACGCCCGCGACCTCAAGCGCGTCCTGCAGAGCGAGAAGCTCGCCCACCTCAAGAACTTCGGCGAGGCCTGGGGCTACATGCCCTCCGCGCAGTCCGGCGTCTTCGTCGACAACCACGACACCGAGCGCGGCGGCGACACCCTCTCCTACAAGGACGGCGCGAACTACACCCTCGCCTCCGTCTTCGCGCTCGCCTGGCCCTACGGCGCCCCGGACGTCCACTCCGGCTACGAGTGGACCGACAAGGACGCCGGACCGCCCAACGGCGGCCGGGTGAACGCCTGCTACAGCGACGGCTGGAAGTGCCAGCACGCCTGGCGCGAGATCGCCTCCATGGTCGCCTTCCGCAACACCGCGCGCGGGCAGGCCGTCACCGGCTGGTGGGACAACGGCAACAACGCGATCGCGTTCGGCCGCGGCTCCAAGGCGTACGTGGCGATCAACCACGAGTCCTCGGCGCTCACCCGCACCTTCCAGACCTCCCTCCCGGCCGGCGCCTACTGCGACGTCCAGTCGAACACCCCCGTGACGGTGAACGGCTCCGGCCAGTTCACCGCCACCCTCGGCGCCAACACCGCGCTCGCCCTGCACGTGAACGCCACCAACTGCGGCGGCGGCACCACCAACCCGCCCGCCACCTCGGGCGCCTCGTTCCACGCCACCGCCACCACCGCGGTCGGCCAGAACATCTACGTCACCGGCAACCGCGCCGAGCTCGGCGGCTGGTCCCCGGCCGCCGCCCTCAAGCTCGACCCGGCCGCGTACCCCGTCTGGAAGCTGACCGTCGGGCTGCCCGCCGGAACGGCCTTCGAGTACAAGTACCTCCGCAAGGACGCCGCCGGAAACGTCACCTGGGAGTCCGGCGCCAACCGCACCGCGACCGTCCCCGCCTCCGGACAGCTCGTCCTGAACGACACCTTCCGCAGCTGACTCTCCCCCTCGTCAGGGCCGCCCCCACCCGGGGCGGCCCCAGGGGGTGTCCTGCCGATCAGACCGGGCCCGCGGCGCGATCGGCAGGACACCCCCCTCCCACCCGTACCCCCGTCCCTCCTCCAGGGAGCACCCCCGTGACACGCAAGAGAACGGCGGTCGCACTGGCCGCCGCCCTGTGCGCCGCCCTCGTGCCCGCCGTCCCCGCGGCCGCCGCGCCCCGGCCCCCGGCCCCGCCCTCCGACCGGCAGCTCGCCGCGGAGCCCGCCCGCCAGGACCTCACCCGCGAGCAGTTCTACTTCGTCCTGCCCGACCGCTTCGCCAACGGCGACACCTCCAACGACCGGGGCGGTCTCACCGGCAGCCGTACGCAGACCGGCTTCGACCCCACCGACAAGGGCTTCTACCAGGGCGGCGACCTCAAGGGCCTCACCCAGCGGCTCGACTACATCAAGGGTCTCGGCACCACCGCCATCTGGATGGCGCCGATCTTCAAGAACCGGCCCGTCCAGGGCACCGGCAAGGACGCCTCCGCCGGCTACCACGGTTACTGGATCACCGACTTCACCCAGGTCGACCCGCACTTCGGCACCAACGCCGACCTGGAGAAGCTGATCGACGCCGCCCACCGCAAGGGCATGAAGGTCTTCTTCGACGTCATCACCAACCACACCGCCGACACCGTCGACTACGCCGAGCAGAAGTACGGCTACCGCCCCAAGGGCTCCCACCCGTACCTCGACAAGGACGGCCGCCCCTTCGACGACCGCGCGGCGATCGGCAAGGTCGACCGGGACTCCTTCCCGTACACCCCCGTCGAGAAGGCCGGTCTCGACAGGACCGACGCCAAGGTCCCGTCCTGGCTCAACGACCCGACGATGTACCACAACCGGGGCGACTCCACCTGGGTCGGCGAGTCCGCCGAGTACGGCGACTTCGTCGGCCTCGACGACCTGTGGACCGAGCGCCCCGAGGTCGTCGAGGGCATGAAGAGGATCTACGAGAAGTGGGTCCGCGACTTCAAGATCGACGGCTTCCGCATCGACACGGTCAAACACGTCGACCTCGACTTCTGGACCGAGTGGGCCACCGCCCTCGACGCCTACGCGAAGAAGCGGGGCCGCGAGGACTTCTTCATGTTCGGCGAGGTCTACTCCGCCGACACCGCCGTCACCTCCCCCTACGTCACCCGGGGCCGGCTCGACGCCACCCTCGACTTCCCCTTCCAGGACGCCGCCCGCGCCTTCGCCTCCCAGGGCGGCGGAGCCGACCGCCTCGCCAAGGTCTTCGCCGAGGACTACCGGTACACCACCGACAAGGCCAACGCCTACGAGCAGGTGACCTTCCTCGGCAACCACGACATGGGCCGCATCGGGACCTTCCTCAAGCAGGACAACCCGAACGCCTCCGACACCGAACTCGTCCGCCGGGCCACGCTCGCCAACGAGCTGATGTTCCTCTCCCGGGGCAACCCGGTGATCTACTACGGCGACGAGCAGGGCTTCACCGGCCCCGGCGGCGACAAGGACTCCCGCCAGACCCTCTTCGCCTCCACGACCGCCGACTACCTCGACGACGACCAGCTCGGCACCGACCGCACCCACGCCACCGACGCGTACGACCCCGCGCACCCGGTGTACCGGTCCGTCGCCGCCCTGTCGAAGCTGACCCGCGACCACCCGGCCCTCCGCGACGGCGTCCAGCAGGAACGGTACGCCGAGGGCTCCGTCTACGCCTTCTCCCGTACGGACGCCAAGGCGCGGACCGAGTACCTCGTCGCCACCAACAGCGCCACCACCGCGAAGACCGTCACCGTCCCCGTCGACGCGACGAACTTCCGCACGCTGTACGGCGGCCAGGGCGCCACCACCGCCGCGAACGGCAAGGTCACCGTCACCGTCCCGGCCCTCTCCTCCCTGGTCCTCAAGGCCGACAAGGCCCTCCCGGCCCCCGCCGCCAAGCCCGCCGTCAGCCTCAGGGCCCCGGCCGCCGGAGCCACCGGCACCGTCGAACTCACCGCCGACGTCAGCGGCGGCGGACTCAACCGCGTCGTCTTCGCCGCCCAGACCGGCAACGGCCGCTGGCAGACCCTCGGCACCGCCGACCACGCCCCCTACAAGGTCACCCAGCACGTCACCGCCCCCGCCGGCACCGCCCTGCGCTACAAGGCCGTCGTCGTCGACAGCGCCGGCCGCACCGCGAGCGCCACCGCCGCCACCACGGCGGGCCAGGCCCCCGCGCTCGAGAAGCCCGTCGCCGTCGAGCGCACCCACGCCGTCGTCCACTACCGGCGCGAGGACGGGAACTACGACGGCTGGACCCTCAAGGGCGCCGGCCAGGAGGCCGCGTTCACCGGCCGCGACGCCCACGGCGCCTTCGCCTGGGTCAAGGTCCCCGAAGGCGCGTCCACCGTCACCTACACCGTCGAGAAGAACGGCACCGCCGACGGCCCGCAGCGCGCCGTCGCCCTCGGCCGCACCGGCGAGGTCTGGATCACGCAGGGCCAGGACGGCCAGTCCGAGACCGCCCCCGCCCCCGGCACCCCGGACCGGACCAAGGCCGTCCTCCACTACCAGCGCGCCGACGGGAACTACGACGGCTGGGGCCTCCACACCTGGACCGGCGCCGCCCAGCCCACCGACTGGTCCAAGCCGCTGATGCCGGTCAGGACCGACGCGTACGGCGCCGTCTACGAGGTCCCGCTCACCGACGGAGCGAACTCCCTCTCCTACATCCTGCACAAGGGCGACGAGAAGGACCTGCCCACCGACCAGTCCCTCGACCTCGCCACCTACGGCCACGAGGTCTGGCTGCTCTCCGGACAGCCGAAGTACCTGCTCCCCACCGTCGGCGGCGCGCCGAACCTCGACCTCGGCAAGGCCGAGGCCCAGTGGATCGACCGGAACACCGTCGTCTGGAAGGTCAAGGGCACCGAGGCCACCAGCCAGCAGCTCGTCCACGCCCCGAACGGCGGCCTCACCGTCACCGACGGCGCCCTGAACACCGAGGGCCAGTGGCTCCGGCTGAACCAGACCGCCCTCACCGACGCCCAGAAGGCCAAGTACCCGCACCTCAAGGAGTACCCGGCCTTCACCGTCGACCCCCGCGACACCGACCGCGTCCGCGACTCCCTGCGCGGCCAGCTCATCGCCACCCAGCGCGCCGCCAACGGCGCCCTGCTCGCCGCCACCGGTGTCCAGACCGCCGGAGTCCTCGACGACCTGTACGCGGCGAAGGCCACCGGCGCCGCCCTCGGCCCGGTCTTCCGGAACGGCCGCACCACCCTCTCCGTCTGGGCCCCCACCGCGCGGACCGTCGCCCTCGAACTCGACGGCCGGACCGTGCCCATGCGCCGCGACGACAGCTCCGGCGTCTGGTCCGTCACCGGCCCGAAGTCCTGGGCCGGCAAGCCCTACCGGTACGCCGTGAAGGTCTGGGCCCCCACCGTCCAGAAGGTCGTCACCAACAGGGTCACCGACCCCTACTCCACCGCCCTCACCACCGACTCCACCCGCAGCCTCGCCGTCGACCTCACCGACCCCCGGCTCGCCCCCCAGGGCTGGAAGACCCTGAGGAAGCCCGCCGCCGTACCGCTGCGGGACGCCCAGATCCAGGAACTCCACATCCGCGACTTCTCGATCGCGGACCCCACGGCGAAGAAGGACCACCGGGGCACCTACCTCGCCTTCACCGACCGGGACAGCGAGGGCTCGAAGCACCTGAAGGCGCTCGCCGCCTCCGGCACCTCCTACGTCCACCTCCTCCCGGCCTTCGACATCGGCACCATCCCCGAGAAGAAGTCCGGACAGACCGCACCCGCCTGCGACCTGAAGGTCTACGCCCCCGACTCCGAGGAGCAGCAGGCCTGCGTCGCCGCCGCCGCGGCCAAGGACGCCTACAACTGGGGCTACGACCCCCTGCACTACACCGTCCCCGAGGGCTCCTACGCCACCGACCCCGAAGGCACCCGCCGCACGGTCGAGTTCCGGCAGATGGTCAAGGCCCTCAACGGCGACGGACTGCGCACCGTCATGGACGTCGTCTACAACCACACCGTCGCCGCCGGACAGTCCGACAAGTCCGTCCTCGACCGGATCGTCCCCGGCTACTACCAGCGCCTCCAGGCCGACGGCGCCGTCGCCACCTCGACCTGCTGCGCCAACACCGCGCCCGAGAACGCGATGATGGGCAAGCTCGTCGTCGACTCGATCGTCACCTGGGCCAGGGAGTACAAGGTCGACGGCTTCCGCTTCGACCTCATGGGCCACCACCCCAAGGCCAACATCCTGGCCGTCCGCGAGGCCCTCGACGAGCTGACCGTCGCCAAGGACGGCGTCGACGGCAAGGCGATCATCCTCTACGGCGAGGGCTGGAACTTCGGCGAGATCGCCGACGACGCCCGCTTCGTGCAGGCCACCCAGAAGAACATGGCCGGAACCGGCATCGCCACCTTCTCCGACCGGGCCCGCGACGCCGTCCGCGGCGGCGGTCCCTTCGACGAGGACCCCGGCGTCCAGGGCTTCGCCTCCGGACTCTTCACCGATCCCAACACCTCCACCGCCAACGGCACCCCCGAGCAGCAGCGGGCCCGGCTCCTCCACTACCAGGACCTGATCAAGGTCGGCCTGACCGGCAACCTCGCCGACTACACCTTCACCGACACCTCGGGCCGTACGGTCAAGGGCAGCCAGGTCGACTACAACGGCGCCCCGGCCGGATACGCCGCCGCCCCCGGCGAGGCCCTCGCCTACGCCGACGCCCACGACAACGAGACCCTCTACGACGCGCTCGCCTTCAAGCTCCCGGCGGGCACCGGTCCGGCCGACCGCGCCCGCTCGCAGGTCCTCGCCATGGCGACCGCGACCCTCTCGCAGGGCCCGGCGCTCTCCCAGGCGGGCTCGGACCTGCTGCGGTCCAAGTCCCTCGACCGCAACTCGTACGACAGCGGCGACTGGTTCAACGCGATCCGCTGGGACTGCCGCGACGGCAACGGCTTCGGCATCGGCCTCCCGCCGGCCGCCGACAACAAGGCCAAGTGGTCCTACGGCAAGCCGCTGCTCGTGAACCCGGCCCTGACGGTCGGCTGCGCGCAGATCGACGGCGCCTCCGCCGCGTACCGCGACCTGCAGAAGATCCGTACCACCGAGCCGGCGTTCTCCCTCGCCACCGCCGGGCAGGTGCAGGACGCCCTGTCCTTCCCGCTCTCCGGCCGCGAGGAGACCCCGGGCGTGATCACCATGCGCCTCGGCGACCTGGTCGTCGTCCTCAACGCGAGCCCCGGCGGCACCACGCAGAAGATCGCCGAGCTGGCCGGGAAGGGCTACCGCCTCCACCCGGTCCAGGCGAACGGCGCCGACGCCGTCGTGAAGTCCGCCTCCTACGAGGCCGGTTCGGGCACCTTCACGGTCCCGGCACGGACGGTGGCGGTGTTCAGGGCCGGATGACGGTCAGAGCCGGGCGACCGGCTCCTCCCCGAGCACCCGCTCCATCAGCGTGACCCCGTAGCGCGTGCCGTCGGCGGCGAGCTTTCCCGGCTCGTCGCCGACGGCGCGGTACCCCGCGGCCTCGTAGTACGCACGGAGCCGCGGGTTGTCCGACAGACAGTCCAGCCGGGCGACCGACCGGCCGCCGGCCACGATCCGCCCCTCCGCGTGCGCCAGCAGCACCCGCCCGGTCCCCGGGGGCGCCGCCGCCCGGTCCGTCATCAGCCGGTGGACGTACCCGGCGACCGGCGGCCGAGGGCCCCAGGCCTGCTCGTCCTCCCACCACAGCTCGTACGCCCCGACCGCCCGGCCCCCGTGGGACGCCAGCCACACCTCGCCCTCGGCGAGCCGCGCCCGGAAGTGCTCCGCGCTCTTCCCGCCGGGCTTCCACTGGACGATCCCGTTCCGCGCCATCCACCGCGCGGCCCCGTCGTACATTCCCGCCAACAGGTCCGGATCGCGGTCGTCCGCCCGTCGGAAGGTCACTTGTGCCGTCATGGCGATCACCGTAAAGGTGTGGCCAGACATCCGTCCCACCGGGAGCGACCCCATGCCGCAGATCACCGTCGACCACTCCGCGCCCCTCGACCGGCGGGGCTTCGCGCTCGCCCTGCACCCCCTCGTCGTCGAGAGCGTCGGCACGACGCTCGACGCCTGCAAGACCCGCTTCCGCGAGGTCGGCGAGGCGGTCGTCGGGGACGGCGCCACCGAGGACGCCGTCGTCCACGTCGAGATCGCCCTGCTCCCCGGCCGCGCGGACGAGGTCAAGGCACGCCTCTCCGAGGCGGTCCTCGACCTGCTGCCCGCCCACCTCAGGGCGACGGAGGGCGTCCGCCTCTCGGTCGAGGTCCGCGACCTCGCACCGTCCTACCGCAAGCGCTGATCGGGCACGGACGGCGCCGCGTCGGGCGCGGCCGCCTCCGGCGGTGCCGCGGGCACCAGCGCGACCAGCCGCGCCACCAGGTCCCCGAAGGGGCCGTCGGCCGGCTCGTCCGCGAGGATGCCGACCAGGATCTCCGCCATCTCCGGGTCGTAGGCGGCGCTCACCGCGGCGAGCGCGGCGAAGTCGTGCACGAGCTGCAACTCCAGCTCCGCACGCGGCACCCGGCGCCCGTCCAGCCAGATCAGCGCCGTCGACTCGGCCAGCGAGACCCACGAGCGGACGACCAACTCAAGCCGCGCGGACGGGTTCTCGACCCCCAGGTGGGCGAGGATCTGCACGTACGCGGCGTGCCGCACCTCGTCGATCATCGCGTTCGTCGTGGAGGAACCCACCGCGGGCCCGCCCCGCATCAGCGCCGCGAACCCCGGCCCGTGGTCGTCCACGAAGTCGAAGAACCGGCCCATCACCCGCAGCAGCCGCGCTCCCAGGGGGCCCTGCGGCGGCTCCACGAACCGGGCGGCCAGCTCGTCGGCCGCCCGCCGCAGCGCGGCCTCGTAGAGGCTCTGCTTGCCGGGGAAGTAGTGGTAGACCAGCGGCCGCGAGATCCCCGCGGCCGCGGCGATCTCGTCGATGGAGACCTCGTCGGGAGAGCGGTGGCTGAAGAGTTCGAGGGCCACCCCGATCAGCTGCTGCTTGCGCTCCTCGACGCCCATCCTGCGGCGTACCCCGGTCGTCATACGAACAGCCTAACGGGGTCCGTTACGCTCCTGCCCCATGAGCGCTTCCGACCAGGACACCCCGGCCACCAAGGCCACCAAGGCCCCGGAGGCCCCCGAGGCCGACGAGGTACGCGAGGACCACGGGCCCGACGACCTCGACGGGCCGGTCGTGCCCGACGCGGACGAGGACGACGCGGCTGACGGGGACGACGGCGAGGGCGACGACGCCGAAGAGGACGACGCCGACGACGACGAGGACGACGAGGACGACACCGACGACGACGGCGCGGTGGGCGGGCTCACGCCCAAGCAGGCCCGCCGACTGCGCGTCGCCGCCGCCTCCGTGCTCCTCGTGGCGATGGCCGTGGTCCTGGTGATCCGCCTCGCCAGCCGGACGTCCGTCCTCGTCGTCGGCGTGTACGGCCTCGCCATGATCCTCTGCGGGATCGTGATCGAGCTCTCCCGCAACGGCCGTACGCGGCTCGGCACCTGGCTCCTGGTGGGAGGCCTCCTCACCGCGCTGGCCCTCGACTGGCTGGTCCTGCCCTGACCCCTGACGCCTGACGCCCGCCCCTGCCCTCAGAGATCGAGGACGAGCCGCTTTCCCACGCAGCGCGAGACGCAGATCAGCATCGAGTCGTCCCGCTCGGCGTCGGTGAGCAGCTCGTCCCGGTGGTCGATCTCGCCCTCCAGGACCCGCTGTTGGCAGGTTCCGCAGAAGCCCTGCCGGCAGGAGTACGTGAGGCCCGGGAGTTCCTCGCCGACCGCCGCCAGGACCGACTGGTCGGCCGCCACCCGCACCGTGCGACCGGAACGGCGCAGTTCGACCTCGAAGGCGGTGCCACCGGTCGTCGCCGCCGCCGAGAAGCGTTCCAGCCGCGGGGTCCGGCCCTCCGGCATCGCCGCGGCCACCGCGTCCATCAGCCCGTCCGGACCGCAGCAGTACACGAGGGTCCCGGCGGGGATCCCCGCGAGGAAGCCGAGGTCGGGCCGGCCCGACTCGTCCTCGGCGACGACCGTCGTACGCCCGCCGCCCAGCGCCTCGATCTCCGCCAGGTACGGCATCGTGGCCCGGCTCCGCCCGCAGTACACGAGCCGCCACTCCGCCCCGGCCGCCTCGGCGGCACGCAGCATCGGCAGGACGGGGGTGATGCCGATGCCGCCGGCGACGAAGACGTACGCGGGGGAGTCGACCAGCGGGAAGCGGTTGCGCGGGCCCCGGATCGCGATCTCCACGCCCTCCTGGAGCCGGTCGTGGACCTCGCGTGAACCGCCCCGGCCGCCCTGCTCCTCCTCGATGAGCCGGGTCGCCACGGTGTACGCCGAGGAGTCGGCCGGATCGCCGCAGAGCGAGTACTGCCGGACGAGCCCGGAGGGCAGCACGAGGTCGACATGGGCGCCCGGCTGCCAGCCGGGCAGTCCGCTTCCCTCCAGGCGCAGTTCGACCACGCCCTCGGCGGGCGTGGTGCGCCCGGCGACACGGACCCGGCGGGGGACGGTGCTGCCCCGGCCGTAGCCGGAGACGGGCTCGTCGAGGGCGGGCATCGGCCACAGCGGGGCCGTGGCCATGCGGCCGCGGACGGCGCGGCGGACGAGCAGCGCCGCCCCCGCGACGAGGGCGACGGTGGTGAACCGGGGCATCAGCGGCCTCCGTTGGCGCCGGGGGAGGAGGCCAGGTAGGCCATCGCCTGCGCGGTGTCGCCCTCCTGGGAGGGGTGGTAGGCGCGGCTGAGGTAGCGGGGCACGGAGCGCAGCATGTCCGGGGTGGAGGGCAGCAGGCCCTGCCGGCCCTTGCGGACGAACTGGCCAAAGGAGGCCTTGCCGTCGAGGACGCTCGGGTCGTTCTCCATGAAGAAGCGGACGCCCCGCTGCCAGAGGAAGACGAGCGTGGAGAAGGCGAGCGCCCAGGTGCGGGCGCGGCGCCGGTAGCCGCCGTCGAGGTGCATGAAGAGCTCGAAGGCGACCGAGCGGTGCTCGACCTCCTCGGCGCCGTGCCAGCGCAGCAGGTCCAGCATCGTCGGGTCGGCGCCGGCCCGGTCGAGCGCGTCGGCGTTGAGCACCCAGTTGCCGAGGAAGGCGGTGTAGTGCTCGATCGCGGCGATCATCGCGACCCGCTCCATCAGCCACCAGCGGCGCGGCCGGCCCGGCGGCAGGGTCCGGTCCCCGAGGAGCTTCTCGAAGAACCAGTCGACCTGCGCGGTGTACGGGGTGGGGTCGAGGCCCTGCTCCCTGAGGTGGGGCAGCACGTCGTCGTGCGCCTGGGAGTGGATGGCCTCCTGGCCGATGAAACCGATGACGTCCGCGCGCAGCCGGTCGTCGGTGATGAACGGCAGCGCCTGCTTGTAGACGTGCACGAACCAGCGTTCGCCGGCCGGGAGCAGCAGGTGCAGCACGTTGATGGTGTGCGTGGTGAAGGGATCGCCGGGCACCCAGTGGAGCGGGGTCTCCTCCCAGTCGAAGGAGACCTTGCGGGCCTTGAGCTCGACGTGCTCCGACGCCACCGGTGCAGGCTGCGTATTAGACATGCCGTCAATGTACTGAGGGGTAAGCGACGGCAACAGATCTGTGCACGCTCTTTTTGACCACTCGGGGAGGGTACGGGGGCCGGCGTGGGGCGCGAGTGGGGCGGGGGTGAGCTGGGGGTGGGGCGGGAGTGGGGTGGGAGTGGGTCCGGTGTGAGGTGGGCGTGGGGCCGGCCCGGCGGTCGGAGCGCGACACGCTCGGGACGGACGTGGGGCCGGCCCGCCATCGGACCGGCCCCGGGCGGCGCGGGTCCGGCTCCGGACGATCACCTCAGGGCGCTCACGCGCCTCCCGTCCCGCAGGGTGCCGTCCAGGTCCGCGCGGGCCCCGGCCGCCGCCTTCACCGCGAGGACCGGGCCGTCGGACCGGCCCTTCACCCCGCCCGAGGTCTCCAGGGCGGTGAAGTCGGGACTGCCCGCGGCCAGGACGTACCAGCCACCGCTCGGCGCCTGCCACAGCACGCCCGCCAGAACCCTGGGATCCCGCACGCCGCACGCGGGCGACCCCTCGGACCGGGCCGCGAGCGCGGCCGGCACGGTGGGCGACGGGACCAGGAACTGGGCGAGGACCCTGCTGCCCGTGCCCCGCCAGGTCTCCGCGCGCGTACACAGCCAGGTGCCCCGCCCCGCGCCCTCCGGCAACGCCTGCCGGGCGAACCGCCAGGCGTTCACCGACCGCACCCCGTGCGCCCGCGCCGCCGTCAGCTGGCAGGCCGTCCTGGCCCACGCCTCCCGCGCCTCCGGGCCCGTCGCGTCGACCGGCGCCGCCGGCGGGCCCCACAGGAGCCGGGCCGGGGCCAGCTCGCCCAGGTCGGTGAGGAGCCGCAGCCCCGAACCGTCCCGCACCTGAAGGGTGTTCCAGCGCGTGCAGCCCTTCGCCTGGGCGGGGCTCGGCACGGGGTCGGTCACCCCGTCCGCGTCCCGCACCAGCGGCCGGGCGTCCTTCGCGGGCGCGAGGAGATCCCGTACCGCCGTCTCCGCCACCCAGGGGGCCGTCAGATAGCGGACGTTGCCCGCCGCGCGGGAGACCACGAGCGCCGCCGAACCGATCGGGTCGGCCCCGTCGGTCCGCGCGAAGTCGAGCGCCGCGCCCGCCGTGCCCTCCAGCGGCTCCGCGTACCGCACGGCCCGCAGCCCGTCGTGCAGGAGCACCACCCGGGCCCCGTCCACCACGCCCGCGAAGAGCAGCTGGGGCGGCCCCATCGGCGGCCCCGCCGGTGTCCCCGGCGTCGCGGAGGAGAGCACGGCGGCACCGGGCCTGGCCCACACGGCGAGCGCCCGGCGCAGCAGCGCGCGATCCCCGCTCAGCCCGCCCCGCGTCGGCCAGACGGAGAAGTCCCGCCGCGTCGAACCGGGCCAGGCGGCCGCGGGGACCCGCTTGAGGGCACCGGGGTCGAGGGCGGCCTCGGCGGCCGGGTTACGGGCGTACGAGGGCGCCGCGGCGCCGTTCCTGCCCCAGCCGTCCCCGGGCAGCCCGAGCAGCGCCCCGCACACGAGGAGGGCGGCCGCGGCGACGAACGCGGCCCGGACGTGCTGCCTGCGCCGCATCAGATCGGTGGGCCGCGCCTGCAACGCGCAGGGATCGAACTCGTCGGACTCCAGCAGGGCGACACCGCCCAGGCGACCGGGACGGGCGGCGGGCGCGGGGGCCGGGCCCCGGGGCGCGGCGCGGCCGCCGGGGCTGTCGGACCGGCCGGTGACTCCGGTGTCCGCCTGCTCGCCCCGGCCCGCGGCACCGGCGCCGGACCTGCCGCCGCCCCGCCCCGGGCCGCCCTGCTCACCGACCCGCTCGACCCGCTCCTCGTCCTCGGGGGCGGTGCCCCCGGTCCTCCCGGGGCCACCCTGTTCAGCGACCCTCGTCGTGCCGGAGGTGGAGCCGGCAGGGTCGGCGGGATGCCCGGACCCGGCAGCCGACGCGGCCTCCGCCGTGTCCACCGCGTCCGCCTCCGCGAGGGCCGCCGCCGGGTCCGCCACGCCCGCCGCCGCCAGCACCCGCAGGACCTCCGGGTCGCCCTGACGCTCCAGGCCGCGGAGCACGTAGGCCGCGCGGCCGGGGCCGGAGAGCCGGGACAGCCGCTGGTCCAGGGCGAGTTCGTCGGCGCCGCCCACCCGGGGGAACAGCCGCAGCCCCCACACGTGCGGGAGCAGCGGCGGGAACTGCGCCCGGCGCGGCAGCGCGAGCCGCCGCAGCGGCAGACCGGCGATCAGGGCCTGCCGCAGCACCTCGCCCCGTACGTACGCGTACCCGGGGTCGACCGCGTCCTCGGCGAGCCGCGGCTCCGGCACGGCGGGGCCCGGGACCCGGCGGCGCGGCAGCGAGCGCTGGACGAGCGCGTGGGCGGTCAGCACCCGGCGGTTGCGGCCGAGCGACGGCGGCAGCACGAGATAGGCGATGCGGACGAGACGCGGATAGCGCTCGACGAGCGCGGCCTCGGCCTGCTCGACGTCGACCGGGCCCACGGGCGAGGGAACGAGATCCTTGGTGCTCACGTTCAGCAGAACGAGCGATTCTTCCGATGGTCACCCCGGCCGGGGACCCACCCCGGCCAAGGGTCCGGCCCGGCCGGGCGTCCACCCCGGCCAAGGGTCCGGTCCGGCCAGGCCCCCGCCCCGGCCCGGGTCGTCACCCGCCGAGGGTGAGCCGCTCCCGGATCGTCGCCGTGACCTCGTCCGGGACGCCGAGCCCCTCCCGTACGTACTTCTCCATCGAGCCGTGCTTGACCGCCACCTCGTCGAGCCCCGCGTCCAGGTACTCCGGCAGGACCCCGATCAGGTCGAGCGCGAGGTCCGGGTTGCCGCCCTGGGCCGTGAACCCCTCGATCATCGGCGCGAACGCCTGCCGCACCGCCGTGTTGACGGAGAGGTACTCGTCCCGCACCGTCTCCTCGTCCGCGCCGAGCAGCGACAGGACGACGGTCGCCGCCCACCCCGTCCGGTCCTTGCCCGCCGTGCAGTGGAAGAGCAGCGGCCCGGCACCCGGAGTGCCCAACTCGGTGAGGAGCGCGCCGTAGGAGGCGCGGGCGGAGTCGCCGGAGACGAAGGTGCGGTAGGTCCGCGCGAAGGCCGCCCGGGCCTGGCCCGCCCCCAGGTGCTCCTCGGCGAGCGCCGGGTCGGTCAGGAGCTCCTTGAGGCGGGCCGCGGGCGGCAGCCCGCTGATGGCCAGGTGGTCGGCGAGCACGTCGGCGACGAGCAGCCGTGCGCCCTCGGGCAGCCGGTCGGGCCGGTCGCCCCGCTCGCCCTCCGTCCGCAGGTCGACGACCGTACGGATGCCGAGCCCGGCCACGGCGGGCTCGGCCGCGTCGAGCCGGTCGAGCTGCGCGGAGCGCAGGACCAGGCCGGGCCGGACGGAGCGCCCGGGGCCGAGCGGCAGGCCGCCGAGGTCACGGAGGTTGGCGACGGAGGTGGCGGGGATGGCGGGCATGGCGTCGACTCCTCCGGTTCGTACCTGTTCGTGTCCGACCGTAAGGGATCACCCGCTTTCGGGCAGCTTCAGAATCCTTCGGCACCTTTCAGCGCCATGTGAAGCTCCCTATGGGGATTCGGGCCGGTCCACGGCCTTCGTCCCGCCCTCGGCGAGGGTCGCCCACACCTCCGCCTCCCGTTCCGGCGCGAGGCCGACCTCCGGCCGGTCCGGCCGCTGCGGCGCGGTCCCGCCGAGCGATTCCAGCCACGCCCAGGTGTCGGCGACCGTCTCCTCCGCCGGCCGGCAGCGCAGCCCGGCCGCGACCGCCCGGGAGACGTCGGCGGTGTGCATCGCGTCGTACATCTCGCCCGGCGGCAGCCACACGGGCAGCTCCGACCAGGGCTCCACCCCGGCCGCGAGCAACGCCTCCGGCTCCGTCCAGCGGAGCTCGGCGTCCGCGCCGGTGACCCGCGCACACGCGTCGAGCAGCTCCTCCGTCGTCGTGTGCCCGGGCGGCGAGACGAGGTTGTACGGCCCCGAGAGCCCGGCGGCCACCGCGTCGAGCGTCCACTCGGCGAGGTCGCGGGCGTCGATGTACTGGAGGGGGAGCGTGCGCGGCCCGGGGGCCAGGACCGGGCCGCCGCGCGCGATCCGGCCGAGCCACCAGGGGAGCCGGCCCACGTTCTCGTACGGGCCGATGATCAGACCCGCGCGCACCAGCAGCGTCCGGTCCGCGCCGAAGGCGGCCGCGGCGGCGAGCTCACCACCCCGCTTGGCCTCCGCGTAGGGCACGTCCCCGTCGTCCGGCGACCCCTCCACCAGCGGCCCGTCCTCGTCGAGTCCGGCGGCCGGCGGCCACGCGTACACGGAACGGCTCGACACGTACGCGTAACGCCCGACCCGGTCGGCGAGCAGCCGGGCCGCGTCCCGTACCGCGGAGGGAGCGGCCGACCAGGTGTCCACCACGGCGTCCCAGGAACCCGTGGCGAGGGCGGCGAGGCCCTCGGGGCCGGTGGTGCGGTCGCCGAGCAGCGACGTGACTCCCTTCGGCGGGGCGTGCCGGCCCCGGTGGAAGACGGTCACCTCCCAGCCCCTTGCGAGCGCGGCCTCGACGACCGCGCGACCCACGAACTCCGTACCACCCAGCATCAGTAGCCTCATGATCCGATCCTGTCCGGCCGCACGGCGTGGAGCCAGGGCGTTCCGCTCCGGGAGGATTCCGCCACGGGAGGAACGTCACCGGACCGACGGCGATGTCACGGGAGCGGGGAGCGCCCTCGTGCGCCGCGGAGCGGGATGGCACCATGACGGGCGATGACGAATGCCCGGTCGCCCCTGCGCGCCTTGCGTGCCGCCCTGTTCGCGGTGGTGTGCGTGACCTTGGCCGCCGTGGGGCATTCGTCCATGTCTGCGCACCGGCTTCCGGCGCTGGCGCTGCTCGGCGCCTTCGTCGTGACCGCGGCCGCCGCCTGGGCCGCCGCCGGCCGGCGCCGGGGCGCGCCGACGATCGCGGGCGCGCTGTTCGCCCTCCAGGGCGGGCTGCACCTGATCTTCTCGATGGCCGGCGCCCACGCCGGGGACACGGGCCACCCCACGGCGACGTCCCCGCACGGCGCGACCGGCACGGCGGGCACGGCGGGGACGGCCACCCCGCACGGCGGCACGCACCACATGGCCGCCGTCACCGACCCGCCCACCGACGCCACCACCACGACGGACATGGGCATGGACATGGGCGCGGGCATGGTGATGGACATGGGCGTCGGCATGCTCGCCGCCCACCTCCTCGCCGCGCTCCTCTGCGGCCTCTGGCTCGCCCACGGCGAAGCCGCGTTCTACACGCTCGCCCGGGCCGCCCTCGCCTACGCCTTCACCCCCCTGCGCCTGCTGTGCGCACGCGTCCACGTCCCCGACGCCCCGCGCGGCCCGGTCCGCCGGGCCCACCGGGGCGCCCACCGGCCGCACACCGTCGTCCTCGCGCACACCCTCTCCCGGCGCGGGCCGCCCCGGCTGTCCGCACCCCGCGCCACGACCCTCGGAGCACACGTCTGACCCGGGGGTCCTCCCCCTGTCTGCACCGAGTCCTAGGACAGTCATGACCATCGACGATCCCGCACGCCCGGACACCTCCGAGGCGCCACCGTCGGACACCACCGAGGCCCCCGACACCACGCCCGCCGCCGGTGCCGCCCCGGCGAAGCCCACGACGTGGAGCGCCCTGCGCCCCCTCGTCCTCCGCCTCCACTTCTACGCGGGCGTCCTCGTCGCACCGTTCCTCCTGGTGGCCGCCGTGAGCGGCCTCCTCTACGCGCTCTCCTACCAGGCCGAGAAGATCGTGTACGCGCACGAGCTGGAGGCCCCCGTCGGCGAGACGGCCCTGCCGCTCTCCCAGCAGGTGGACATCGCCCGCAAGGCCAACCCGAACGGCACCGTCACCGCCGTCTGGCCCGGCGCCGAGCCGGGCGCGACCACCCGGGTCCTGATGGCCGACCCGGACGTCCCCGAGGACACCTCGCTCGCCGTCTTCGTGGACCCGTACACCGGAGACGTACGCGGACAGCTGCCCAGCTACGGCAGCTCCGGCGCCCTCCCGCTGCGCACCTGGATCGACGGTCTGCACCGCGATCTGCACCTCGGTGAGTTCGGCCGCAACTACAGCGAGCTGGCCGCGAGCTGGCTGTGGGTCATCGCCCTCGGCGGTCTCGCGCTCTGGCTCGGCCGGCGCCGGAAGAACCGCCGCGCCCTCTTCGTACCGGAGGGCGGCCCCGCCTCCCGGCGTCGCACCCTCTCCTGGCACGGCACCGTCGGCCTGTGGGCCGTGGCCGGCCTGGTGCTGCTCTCCGCGACGGGCCTGACCTGGTCGCGGTACGCGGGCGAGAACATCGGCGTCGTCCAGGACGGCCTCGGCGGCGCCACCCCCACCCTCACCGCGACCATCGGCGGCGCGGCGGCCGGGGGCTCCTCGGAGCACGAGGGCCACGGCGGCGCCCACACCGGCGGATCCACCCCCCAGGGCCCGGACATCGGCCTCGACAAGGCACTCGACGCCGCCCGCGCGGCGGGCATCGACAGCCCGAGCGTCTCGGTGGTCCTGCCCGCCGAGGGCAAGGGGTACGTGGTCAAGGAGACCGACACGCAGTTCCCGCTGGAGCTGGACTCGATCGCCCTGAACCCGGCCGACGGCGCGGTCCTCGACCGGCTCGCCTTCGCCGACCACCCGGTGCTCGCGAAGCTCACCCGGATAGGCATCGACGCGCACATGGGCGTCTTCCTGGGCCTGTTCAACCAGCTGCTGCTCGCCGCCCTGGCCCTCGCGCTGATCCTGCTGATCGTCTGGGGCTACCGCATGTGGTGGCTGCGACGCCCGGGCCGCCCGGCGGCCCGCGGGGCCTGGCGGCGGATCCCGGTGACGATGCTGCTGCCGCTGGCCGCGGTCACGGCCCTGGTGGGGTGGTTCGTACCCCTGCTCGGCCTCAGCCTGCTGCTGTTCCTGGCCGTGGACCTCGCCCTGGCCCTGGTGTCCAGGCTGCGGGCGAGGTCACGGACCAGCTGATCAGGGCGTGTACTTGTAGCCGACCCGCCGCACGGTCTGGATCGTGTGGCGGTGCTCGGCGCCCAGCTTGCGACGCAGCCGGGCGACGTGGACGTCGACCGTGCGACCGTCGCCGACGTGTCCGTACCCCCACACCGTGGTGACCAACTGGTCGCGGGTGTGCACCCGGTGGGGGTGCGCCACCAGGTGGGCGAGCAGCTCGAACTCCAGGTAGGTGAGGTCCAGCGCCTGCCCGTCCACGACGGCCACGCGCTGGACGCCGTCGATGGTCACCGGCCCCTGCTCGTCCGCCGCGGCGGCGACGGGCGCGGGCGCGGCGACGGGCAGGTGCGGCTGCTGGTCGGCCGGCACGAGGACGAGGTACCCGACCATCGGCGGCCGCCCCGGCAGGGTCGGCAGCGTGTGCGGCGGAGCGGGCAGCAGGGTGGCGCCGGGCGGCAGGAAGTCCGCGACCTGGGCGAAGTCGACGACCTCGTTGGGATCGACGGCGCGCAGTCGGTGACGGCCGGGACGGACGGCCGTGAGGGAGGCACTCTGGGTGTGGGCCATGAGAGGTCAGCTCTTTCGCGCGGAGAAACGAACGGACAGGAGTCGTACGTCGTGCGCGTCGGCCGAAGGCCGTGGATCGGACCGTACCGATCGGGGCTTTAGAGGGCCGACGCGTTCCTCGCGCGGCAACACACCCGGTCGAAGTCGTGATGCTGCCGGGAAGGCCAGAACGGCTCGAGGTCGTGACGACCCGTCGCGATGTCGTTCTGATTGATGGCCATATCCCTATTGAACCAGAAGGGAATGCCCTCGACGACCCCTTCACCGGCCAAACCCCGTGTCGTCCTTCCCACATGCCGGGAGACCGGCCCCGGCCCGGACACCGCGAACACACCGGGCGCGCACGCCGGGAAGCGCCGGGCGCACGACGAGAGGCGCCCACCGTGGCCGGTGGACGCCTCTCGTCGTGGAGCTTCGCGGATCAGACCTGGCCGACCTTCTCCAGGGCCTCGCAGCAGGTGTCCACCAGGAGGCGGGTCACCACGTACGGGTCCACGTTCGCGTTCGGGCGACGGTCCTCGATGTAGCCCTTCTGGTCCTGCTCGACCTGCCACGGGATGCGCACCGAGGCGCCGCGGTCCGAGACGCCGTAGGAGTACTGGTCCCACGGAGCGGTCTCGTGCAGGCCCGTCAGACGGTCGTCGATGCCGGCGCCGTAGTTCTTGACGTGGTCGAGCGGCTTCGAGCCCTCGCCGAGGGACTCGGCGGCGGTGATGATCGCGTCGTAGCCCTCGCGCATCGCCTTCGTCGAGAAGTTGGTGTGCGCGCCCGCGCCGTTCCAGTCGCCCTTCACCGGCTTCGGGTCCAGCGTCGCCGAGATGTCGAAGTCCTCGGCCGTGCGGTACAGCAGCCAGCGGGCGATCCACAGCTGGTCGGAGACGACCAGGGGGGCCAGCGGGCCGACCTGGAACTCCCACTGGCCGGGCATGACCTCGGCGTTGATGCCGGAGATGCCGAGACCGGCCGCCAGGCAGTTCTCCAGGTGCGCCTCGACGACGTCACGGCCGAAGATCTCGTCCGCGCCGACACCGCAGTAGTAGCCGCCCTGCGCGGCCGGGAAGCCGGCCTCGGGGAAGCCGAGCGGGCGCGAGCCCTTGAAGAAGGTGTACTCCTGCTCGATGCCGAAGATCGGCTCCTGAGCGGCGTACTTCGCGGAGACCTCGGCCAGCGCGGCACGCGTGTTGGACTCGTGCGGCGTCATGTCCGTGTTGAGGACCTCGCACAGCACCAGGACGTCGTCGCCGCCGCGGATCGGGTCGGGGCAGACGAAGACCGGCTTGAGGACGCGGTCCGAGGCGTGGCCCTTGGCCTGGTTCGTGCTGGAACCGTCGAAGCCCCAGATCGGCAGCTCCTCGAGGGCGAGGGCCCCACCCGCGATGATCTTCGTCTTCGAGCGAAGCTTCGCGGTCGGCTCGGTGCCGTCGATCCAGATGTACTCAGCCTTGAAGGTCACGGGCCTCATCCTTTGGCGTGCTGCTGCGGGGTCGCGGCGGCTCGCGGCGCTGCGAGAAGCTGCGGTGTTCGGTGTCCGGTCGCAGCTTCGCAACACGGGATTTCCCGTCGATTGCCCGAATGTGAACCCCGTGTTACTCAGCCTTCCTGTGTTTCCCGCAGCCGCCGTGCGACCACGTGGGCGTCGAGGAGCGCGCCGAGCCCGGCGCCCCGGACCCGCCGCACGACCTCCGCGTACGAGGTCCCGAGGGCCTCGGCGGTCCGCCCCAGGTGCCAGTCGCAGCCGGCCAGCCGCCGCAGCAGGTACCCCTTCCGGATCTGGCCCTCCGAGAGCCGGAAGGTCTTCAGATAGACCGTCCGCCCCTTGCGGTCGCTGATCAGCTCACCGATGTGCTGCTCCCGCCCGCTCCGCTCGAACGGCGGCAGGAACCGGTGCAGGTCGAACGGCCCCGCCCGGTACACCCGCTCGAAGGCGTACGAGGTCTCCAGGAGGTCCCGCGCCATCAGCCCGTCGTGCGCCACCGCCCAGGCCCGCTCCTGCTCCCGGGCCGCCGCCCGCAGGTCCGCGAGGCTCCGGACGCCACCGGCCCCGTCCCGGATCCGCGCCGTGAACTCGGGCACCGGGGCCCCGTAGTACGCGTACTGGTGGACCAGCTCCCCGTACAGGTCCTCGACCAGCGTCGGGTGCAGGATCCGGTAGTCCTCCGGGTGCGGCACCACGAAGGCCGCGGCCAGCGCGTCCCCCACGTACAGGAGCGTCCCGCACTGGCCCGGGTGCAGCTCGAAGATCCGCAGCGCCTCCGCGAGCCCCGGCACCGACCACCCCGCGTACGCCGCCTCGGCACGCGGCGAGAGACCGCGCCGCACCGCCTCGCGGGACCACTCGTCCCACACCACGGACGGCCCGCCGAAGTGCAGGGCGAGATAGCCCTCCAGGGCGAGGTGCAGCGGAAGGAAGCGGAGCCGCCGCTCGCCCTGCCGCCGCTTGGCCATCCGGTGCAGCCGCCGCACGGGCACGGTGTCCGGCGCCTCCCCGGCCGCGCCACCCAGCCGGGTCCCGAACGCGGCGGACTCCGCGCCCGCCCCCGACCCCGTCCAGTCGGCGACGAACCCGTGCGGGATGTACGAGGTGTAGGTGGTCCGGTCGCCGAGGTCCACCGTCCCCGGACCGAGACCCCGGTGGACCTCCCGGTGCAGCCGGAGCCCGGCGACCGGCTCGGCCCGCACCAGCGGCACGAGCCGCACACCGCCCCACACCTGCGCGGGCCGCACACCGAGCCCGGTGAGATCGATCCGGGTCACCCCTCCGCCCCCTCGTCCGCCGTCCCCAGGAACAGCTCCACCCGCCGGTCCAGATAGGCCCGCAGCTCCGCGAACCCCGTCCGCCCCTCGGCGAACTGCGCGATCTCCACCAGCGCCGCCAGATCCTCCGCGTCCCGGATCCCCGCGGCCGGCACGCCCGGCGCCAGCCGGCGCACGTCGAAGCCCTCCGCGTCGTATACGGGGTTCAGGTGCACCACGCTCGTCCGCCGCTCCGGGTCCAGCCGCGACCGCCACACCCGCAGCACCTCGCCCGCGAGCCCCGGCGGTGCGTTGTCCCAGCCGTCCGAGACGATCACCAGCCGGTCGGGTCCGGTGTCCAGCGCGTCCAGGATCCGCAGCCCCAGCGGGGTCGGACCGAACGGCCGGACGAGCAGCGGATCACTCCCGCCCGAGGTCCACAGCGGGGTGTACGCCCCTGGCGAGGCGAGGGCCTCCAGGAGGTAGTGGCAGCCGAGCGCGACGGCCAGCGGACGACGCCGCTTCACCGCCGAACCCGAGGAGGAGAAGCTGTCGTCGAGCACCGCCGCGACCCGCCCCCAGCTCCCGGCGTACGGCCCCGCCGCGCGCCGGGCGGCCGCCCGCAGCGCCCCCGTCAGCTCGGCCCGGCGCTCGACCCGCTCGCCGAACGGCAACGACAGGACGTACAGCGCGAGACGGGTCAGCGGCATCACCGACAGATCGGCGGCCCGCTCCGTCCTCAGCTGTTCGAGCCGGGTCATCCGGGGCGCGATCCGCTCCAGGAAGAGCGCGCGCGGCACCCCGTGCTTGGCGGCGAACCCCTCGGCGACCGTGAACGGCAGCTCGTACAGCGCGCCCTGCTCGTAGCGGGCCCGGCGGAACGCGTCGAGCGTCGGGCTCTCGTACCGGACCCGCCGGCCGGGCGCGAAGAGGAAGTCCCCCGTCTCGGGATCGGCCGGCCGACCGTGCACATGCCGGAGGGCGCCCTTCAGTCCGGACCGGTACTTCACCGCGTCCAGGGCGGGATCGGGGCGGGCCGCGAGCCACCCGCGCACGATCGCGCGCGTGCGCCGGTTGTTGACCCCGGCGGCGCGCAGCGCGCGGAACAGCCGGTAGACCCGCTGCGGCGGCAGCAGCGCGAGCCGCGCCGCGATCAGCCGCCCCTCGGCCCGCTTCTCCTCGGGCCCGCCGGCCTCGTCGGCGGTGCGCAGCAGCTGCTCGACGACGAGGGCGGCGTTGTGGTGGTTGATGTCGAGCGCGAGGGCCGCGGCGTACACGGGCCGGTAGTTGACCCGTACGTACTCGTGGACGAAGCGCAGTGAGAAGTGCTGCGCGGCGGCGGAGGAACGGAACTCGCGCTGACCCGTGGCGGTCACGGCGGCGTTGACGAAGAGGAGCACGTCCTCGGCGGCGACGAGCTCGGACAAGGCTCTCCCCTTCTGGTGGGCGCCGGCCGGGGAATGAGGGCACGAACAGCGAAGACGTTGCTTCAGAGGCAGGTTCCGGAAGTCGCACCGAAGTCCCGCGGCCGGCGGAGGAACGCTAACACCGGGCGGGGGGACGGGCGCGAGCGGATTTCCGCGGGGGGCGGACGCCGGCCGGGCCCGGGGCGGACGGATGTCGGCGCCACCCGGCAGACTGGGGGCATGGCCAAGCACCTGGGCGGCACGCCCCGTATCGGACTCCTCGGCACCGGCCCCTGGGCCGGTCACACGCACGCGCCCGCGCTCGCCGGGCATCCCGGGATCGAGTTCAGCGGGGTCTGGGGCAGACGCCCCGAGGCGGCCGCCGCGCTCGCCGCCGCCTCCGGCACGCGCGCGTACGACGACGTGGACGCCCTCTTCGCGGCCAGCGACGCCGTCGCGTTCGCGCTCCCGCCGGACGTCCAGGCCCCGCTGGCGGTGCGCGCAGCGCGGGCCGGCTGCCACGTCCTGCTCGACAAGCCGGTCGCCACGACGGTCGCCGGGGCGCGCGAGGTGGCCGAGGCGGTCGAGGCCGCCGGGGTCGCCTCGGTGGTCTTCTGCACCCTTCGCTTCGCGGAGCCGACGGCCCGCTGGATCGAGGAGCAGGTCGCGGCGGGCGGCTGGTTCCTGGGCGAGGCGCACTGGCTGGGCTCGCTCTACGGAAGCGGTTCGAACAGCGAGTACGCGGCCTCCCCCTGGCGCAAGGAGAAGGGCGGCCTGTGGGACGTCGGCCCGCACGTCCTCTCCGTCCTCCTGCCGGTCCTCGGCGACGTCACCGCGATCACCGCCGCGCGGGGTCCGGCCGACACCCACCACCTGGTGCTGCGCCACGCGTCGGGAGCGAGCAGCACCGCCACGCTCACCCTCGGCGCCCCGCCCGAGGCGGCGGAGGCGGCCCTCACCCTGTACGGCACCGGGGGCCGGGTCGAACTGCCCCGCTGGGACGGGGCGGTGGGGGCGTTCGGCGCGGCCGTGGACGCCCTCGTGGGAGCGGCCCGCACGGGCGAACCCGACGCCTGCGACGCCCGCTTCGGCCTCCGCCTCACCGAGATCCTGACCGCGGCGGAGACGGCGGCGGACGCGGCGGCGGAGGCCGCGGCGGAGGCGGCCCGGTCCTGACCGCACTGGCCCGACCGCCGGGGACCTGCCCCGGACGGACCGCCGGGGATCCGCCGGGGCCCCGCCGGTCAGACCGGCAGGGACGCGGTCAGCGCGGCGCACAGCGCCTCGATCGCGGCCTCGTACAGCCGTTCCGGCGGGGTGGCGTAGCCGACGACGAGGCCGTCGGGGCGGGCGGGGCCCCGGGCGTCGGGGTGGCGGTAGGAGGCCAGGCCCTCCACGGCGACCCCGTGGCGGGCCGCCGCAGCGAGCGCCGCCCGCTCGCTGCCCGGCGGCAGTTCGACCACGGCGTGCAGCCCGGCGGCGATGCCCGTGACCCGTACCTCCGGCACCCGTTCCGCGAGCGCCGCCACCAGGCGGTCGCGCCGGCCCCGGTGTCGCTGGCGCATCCGCCGGACGTGCCGGTCGTAGGCACCGGAGACGAGGAAGTCGGCCAGGGTGAGCTGTTCGGTCGCGGAGGCGTACGGCTCGCGCAGGCCCTTCGCCGCGACCACCGCGTCCACCAGGGCCGACGGCAGGCACATCCAGCCGATCCGCAGCGCGGGGGAGAGGCTCTTGCTGACGGAGCCGACGAGGACGGTCCGCTCGGGGTCGAGGCCCTGGACGGCGCCGACGGGCCGCCGGTCGTAGCGGAACTCCCCGTCGTAGTCGTCCTCCACGACGAGCGCGCCGGAGGCCCGCGCCCACTCCAGGACACCGGCCCGGCGCTCGGGGTGCAGCGGTCCGCCGGTGGGGAACTGGTGGGCGGGGGTGAGCAGCACGGCGCCCGCGTGCCGGGGGAGCTCCGCGACCCGTATCCCGTCCTCGTCGACGGGCACCGGCAGCGTGGAGACCCCGGCCTCGGCGAACAGCCCCCGGTGGAAGGGCAGCCCGTAGGCCTCGACCGCCCAGGGGTCCGCCGCGCCGAGCACGCGCGCGAGCAGCCGCAGCGCGTGCGCGGCGCCCGAGCAGATCACGATCCGGTCGGGAGTGGTGCGGACGCCCCGCACCCGGGCGAGGTACTCGACGAGGGCCCGGCGCAGTTCGATCCGGCCGTGCGGGTCGCCGATCCCGAAGGCCTCGTGCGGGGCGTCGGTCAGCGCCCGCCGCGCCGAGGCCAGCCAGGCCGCGCGGGGGAAGGCGCCGGGGTCGGGCTTGCCCTGGACGAGGTCGTACGGGAGCGGGGGCGGCGCGGTCGGGCGTACGGGCCCGGGGGCGGGCGCGGCGACCCGCTCGGCGACGCGGGTCCCGGAGCCCTGGCGGGAGGTCAGCCAGCCTTCGGCGACGAGTTCGGCGTACGCGTCGGCGACGGTGTTCCGGGCGATCCCGAGATCGGCGGCGAGGGAGCGGTAGGGCGGCAGCCGGGTCCCGGGGGCCAGCCGTCCGCCGCGCACGGCCTCGCGCAGCGCCGCGATGAGCGCGGCCCGCCGTCCGCCGCCGGCGCCGACCTCCAGATGGAGATCGACCCCGAGCCCCTCGCCGTCCGAAGGGGTCACCACCCGTCACCGCCGCCCGTCAGCTCCACCGCGCCGCCATGTCCGCCGTACTTGCCGTACCCGCGCACGGCCCCACCTGCCGTACCGCCGTCCCTCCCCGCACCCGTCAACGGGACAGCGCGTCCCGGACGGCATCGTCGGACCGGGCGACGACGGCCGTGCCGTCCTCGGCGGTGATGATCGGCCGCTGGATGAGCTCGGGGTGGGCGGCGAGGGCGTCGATCCACCGGTCGCGGTGCCCGGCGTCGCGGGGCCACTCCTTCACGCCGAGCTCCTTGGCGGCGGCCTCCTGCGTCCGCGTGATGTCCCACGGTTCGAGCCCGAGCCGGCCGAGCACCTGCCGGATCTCCTCCGGTGAGGGCACGTCCTCCAGGTAGCGCCGCACCGTGTACGAGGCGCCCTCGGCGTCGAGAAGGGTGAGGGCGCTGCGGCACTTGGAACAGGCGGGATTGATCCAGATCTCCATGTCCCCACGGTACCCCCCAGGCCTCTCTCCACCACCCCCCAAACCCCTTCTGGCCAGGGGCGATTGTCAGTGGGGGCCACTAAAATAAGGGGTGAAGGTGAGGGTCCCGGGGAGGGCCCGCACCCCGTCGTTCGCCAGGAGGTAGCCCATGGCTCTCGCCGTGATCCGGACACCGTCCCTCGAACCGTGGAAGCCGCTCCAGAGGAAGGCGCTCCCCGCGGGCCGCCCCCGCGAGTGGTACGTGACGCACAACCGGCGCCTGAAGGCCATGCGCCTCGCGATCGCCCTCCTCGACGCCGGCGTCTACGTCCCGTCGAAGGCCACGAACGCGGCCATACGCGCCACGGCCCAGCACATCGGCATCCACCCGCCCTCGGACACCACCTGCCGCATGGTCCGCACCTTCATCCGCCACGGCCGCTGACCGGGCCAGGGAACGGCGAAGGCCGCCGCCCCCGGACTTCCGGGGGCGGCGGCCCTCACTGCTGAGGCTCCGGCTTAGAGGTCGAAGTAGAGCTCGAACTCGTGCGGGTGCGGGCGCAGCTGGATCGGGGCGATCTCGTTGGTGCGCTTGTAGTCGATCCACGTCTCGATCAGGTCGGAGGTGAAGACACCGCCGGCCTGGAGGTACTCGTTGTCGTTCTCCAGGGCGGAGAGGACGGCCTCCAGGTTGGTCGGGACCTGCGGGACGTTGGCGTGCTCCTCGGGAGCCAGCTCGTACAGGTCCTTGTCGATCGGCTCCATGGGCTCGATCTTGTTCTTGATGCCGTCGAGGCCCGCGAGGAGCAGCGCCGAGAAGGCGAGGTACGGGTTCGAGGACGGGTCCGGCGCGCGGAACTCGACGCGCTTGGCCTTCGGGTTCGAGCCCGTGATCGGGATGCGCATGGCGGCGGAGCGGTTGCGTTGCGAGTACACCATGTTGACCGGGGCCTCGAAGCCCGGGACCAGACGGTGGTACGAGTTCACCGTCGGGTTGGTGAAGGCGAGCAGCGACGGGGCGTGCTTGAGGATGCCGCCGATGTAGTAGCGGGCGGTGTCCGAGAGGCCCGCGTAGCCGGTCTCGTCGTAGAACAGCGGGTCGCCGTTCGCCCAGAGCGACTGGTGGACGTGCATGCCCGAGCCGTTGTCGCCGAAGATCGGCTTCGGCATGAAGGTCGCGGTCTTGCCGTTGCGCCAGGCGACGTTCTTCACGATGTACTTGAAGAGCATCAGGTCGTCGGCCGCGGCGAGCAGCGTGTTGAACTTGTAGTTGATCTCGGCCTGGCCGGCGGTGCCGACCTCGTGGTGCTGGCGCTCGACCTGCAGGCCGACGTTCTCCAGCTCCAGGGAGATCTCCGAGCGCAGGTCGGCGAAGTGGTCGACCGGCGGGGCCGGGAAGTAGCCGCCCTTGTAGCGGACCTTGTAGCCGCGGTTGTTCTCCTCCGCACCGGTGTTCCAGGCGCCGGCCTCGGAGTCGATGTGGTAGAAGCCCTGGTTCGCCGAGGTCTCGAAGCGCACCGAGTCGAAGACGTAGAACTCCGCCTCGGGGCCGAAGTAGGCGGTGTCGGCGATGCCGGTGGAGGCGAGGTACGCCTCGGCCTTCTTCGCGATGTTGCGGGGGTCACGGCTGTACTGCTCGCCCGTGATCGGGTCGTGGATGAAGAAGTTGATGTTCAGCGTCTTGTCGCGGCGGAAGGGGTCCACGCGGGCCGTCGACAGGTCGGCGCGGAGCGCCATGTCGGACTCGTGGATCGCCTGGAAGCCGCGGATCGACGAGCCGTCGAAGGCGAGCTCCTCCGAGGGGTCGAAGGCCGTCGCCGGGATCGTGAAGTGCTGCATCACGCCCGGAAGGTCGCAGAAGCGGACGTCGACCATCTTGACGTCGTTGTCCTTGATGAACTTCTGGACCTCGTCGGCGTTCTGGAACCCGTGCTTCTCGGACATCCAACTCCTCCTACTCCCGGCCCGGGGAGGGGCGGGGTTGCAGCTCGGTCGTGCGGCCAGTGCGGTGGCACACGCTGGACCCGACCATAGGCAGACGGGATTTCTCAAGCATGACCCAATTGTTTCGTCGAAGTTAACCGGCCTGGGTGCGGGCCGCGCTCCGGCCGGGCCGTGCCGGAGCGGTCTTCCGGCTTCGCCTACCCGGGCCGAAGTGATCAAAAACGGGCGCAGTACCGTGGTCGGGTGGACAACAGGCAAGCACTCGGATCTTGGCTCTCCGGCCCCCGCGCGGCGGCCGAGGACGCAGGCGTCGACTTCGGCTACCGCGGTCAGCAGCTCGGGCTGCCCGAGGAGGGCCCCGGTTCGATCGCCCGCCCCGGGCGGCGCCTCGGCGCCCTCGCCGTCGACTGGGCCCTCTGCACGTTGATCGCATACGGCCTGATCACCGACGGCTACAACCAGGCGACGGGCAACTGGGCCCTCGGCCTGCTCCTCGTCGTGAGCGTGCTGACGGTCGGCACCATCGGCTCGACGCCCGGCAAGCGCCTCTTCGGCCTCCGGGTCGTCTCCGTGCACGGCGGCCGGCTGGGCCTGCCGCGGGTGGCGATCCGCTCCCTGCTCGTCTGCCTGGCGATCCCGGCCCTCATCTGGGACCGCGACGGCCGCGGCCTCCACGACCGCCTCTCGGGCGCCGTCCAGGTCCGCATCTGACCTTCCGGGCATGAGAGAGGGGCTCCGGACCTGGCGGTCCGGAGCCCCTCTTCGTGTTCGGTCGGGCGCGTCAGCGCGTCTTTCCGCCCCGCGGCATCCGCATGCCCTTCGGCATCGGACCCTTCGGCAGCGGCATGTTGCTCATCAGGTCGCCCATCGCCCGAAGCCGGTCGTTGGCCACCGTCACCTGCGGGCCGGTGAGCACCCGAGGCAGCTTGAGCATGGTCGTGCGGACCTTCTTGAGCGGCACCTGGCCCTCGCCGTCACCGACGATGATGTCGGTCACCGGCACGTCCACCACGACGCGGTTCATCCGCTTCTTCTCAGCCGCGAGCAGAGGCTTCACCCGGTTCGGGTTGCCCTCCGCCACCAGCACGATCCCCGCCCGGCCGACCGCGCGGTGCACGACGTCCTGGCTGCGGTTCATCGCGACCGCGGGGGTCGTCGTCCAGCCGCGCCCGACGTTCTGCAGCACCGCCGCCGCCGCACCCGGCTGGCCCTCCATCTGCCCGAAGGCCGCGCGCTCGGCGCGCCGCCCGAACACGATGGCCGCCGCCAGGAGCGCCAGGACGAAGCCCAGGATGCCCAGGTAGACCGGGTGACCGATCAGGAAGCCGATCGCGAGGAGGACACCGAGTACGACGATGCCCACGCCTGCGACGACAAGTCCGACCTTCGGGTCAGCCTTTCGGGTCATCTTGTACGTGAGGGCGATCTGCTTGAGCCGCCCCTGGTTCGCAGCGTCAGCGCTGCCCGTGTTTGCCTTCCTCGCCATGTCCTGAAGTTTACGTGGCCCGGGAAGTCCGGCCCGACGCGACCTCCATCACGTGCTGGGCCTCGACCCTGTCCTTGGCGCGACGGCGGTCCTCCAGGACGGAGTTCCAGGCGTTGCGCCGGGCGGTGCGCTGCCCGGCGCCGAGGAGCAGTGCTTCCACGGCCTTCAGGGCGTCGGTGACGGACGGGATCGCGGTGACGCGGACGTGCGTCGATGCGGCCGGCATGTCGGGGTCCTCCCTCGATAGCGGGTGAGACGAGGCGGGGGGCGTGAGCGTGTGGTGGCGGTGAGTGAAACCAGGCTCACAGACTGGTGTTACCAGGGCGTGACTCGGTGGTCAAACACTGATGAAACGTTGATGCGGCCAGGCGGAGCAGTGGGGAAACGTTGACGCGGCCCGTACATCCCCGCTGAGCTGCGGGGGCGTACGGGCCGCGCCGGGTCCGGCCATTACCGGCCGGTAACCTCTTGTGCTCGGATTCACACAGCCTGGGTGGCGTTGTCGACCGCGCCGCGCTTCTCGATCGCCTGCTGGAACAGGCGTCCCGCGCGGTACGAGGAGCGGACCAGCGGGCCCGACATCACACCGGAGAAGCCGATCTCGTCGGCCTCCTCCTTCAGCTCCACGAACTCCTGCGGCTTCACCCAGCGCTCCACGGGGTGGTGCCGGACGGAGGGGCGCAGGTACTGCGTGATCGTGATCAGTTCGCAACCCGCGTCGTGCAGCTGCTGGAGCGCCTCGCTGATCTCCTCGCGGGTCTCGCCCATGCCGAGGATCAGGTTCGACTTCGTGACCAGACCGTAGTCACGCGCCCGCGTGATGACGTCCAGGGAGCGCTCGTACCGGAAGCCCGGACGGATGCGCTTGAAGATCCGCGGCACCGTCTCCACGTTGTGCGCGAAGACCTCGGGGCGGGAGGCGAAGACCTCCGCCAGGAGCTCCGGCACCGCGTTGAAGTCGGGAGCGAGCAGCTCGACCTTGGTACGGCCGTCGGCGCGGTCCGCCGTCTGCTGGTGGATCTGGCGCACGGTCTCCGCGTACAGCCAGGCGCCGCCGTCCTCCAGGTCGTCGCGCGCGACGCCGGTGATGGTGGCGTAGTTCAGGTCCATCGTGACGACCGACTCGCCGACCCGGCGGGGCTCGTCACGGTCCAGCGCCTCGGGCTTGCCCGTGTCGATCTGGCAGAAGTCGCAGCGCCGGGTGCACTGGTCACCGCCGATGAGGAAGGTCGCCTCGCGGTCCTCCCAGCACTCGAAGATGTTGGGACAGCCCGCCTCCTGGCAGACCGTGTGCAGCCCCTCGCTCTTCACGAGGCTCTGCATCTTCGTGTACTCGGGCCCCATCTTCGCCCGGGTCTTGATCCACTCGGGCTTGCGCTCGATGGGGGTCTGGGCGTTCCGGACCTCCAGGCGCAGCATCTTGCGTCCGTCGGGTGCGACTGCGGACACATCGGCTCCTGTAGCTTCGATTCTTCGGCGCACACCAGGGTACGCCGTTGCTTCCCATGCCTTACTACGTCTGGCCAACCTCTGGCCAGCGCCCCGCATTCCTCAGCCTCTCAGGTTCCTCGGGGTTCCTCCGGTTCTCAGGCCGAGGCCGTCTCCACCGGACGCGCGATCTCGCGGGGCCTCAGCTCCGCGCCCTCCAGGACCGACCGCAGGTGGCGCTCCGCCACCGGCAGCACCTCCTCGATCGTGATGTCCCGGCCCAGCTCGTTGGCGAGGGAGGTCACGCCCGCGTCGCGGATGCCGCACGGGATGATCCGGTCGAACCAGGCGTTGTCCGGGTTCACGTTCAGGGCGAAGCCGTGCATGGTGACGCCCTTGGCGACCCGGATGCCGATCGCGGCGAGCTTGCGGTCCTCGCGGCGCTGGCCGGCGTTGGACGGGGCGTACTCGGGGCCGTTCAGGCGCGGGTCGAACTCCTCGTCGTTCAGACGCGGGTCGAAGTCGAGCGACAGACCGCCGAGCGCGGGCCGGTGCTCCACCGGATCGCCGAGCACCCACACCCCGCTGCGGCCCTCCACCCGGCTCGTCTCCACGCCGAACTCGGCGGCGGTGAGGATCAGCGCGTCCTCCAGGCGGCGGACGTGCGCGACGACGTCCACCGGGCGGGGCAGCTTCATGATCGGGTAGCCGACCAGCTGGCCGGGGCCGTGCCAGGTGATCTTGCCGCCGCGGTCCACGTCCACCACCGGCGTCCCGTCGAGGGGGCGCTCGCTCTCCGCCGTGCGCCGGCCGGCCGTGTAGACCGGAGGGTGCTCCAGCAGCAGACAGGTGTCGTCGATCTCGTCGGCGAACCGCGCGGCGTGCACTTCGCGCTGCTTGTCCCAGGCCACCCGGTACTCGACGGCTTCCGCGCCGAATCCAAGGCGGACGAATCGCAGCTCACTCACGGCCATGCCTCCTCCTGGGTGCCGCGGGCCGGGAACCGGGGATCAGCCCGGGCCGGCGCGGCACCATGCGTCATTCGCGCCCATGCCACTGTACGACCGTGCCCGGTACGCCCCTCCGGCAGGTGGACGGGGGGTGGCCGGGGCCGCCACGTCAGCGATGCCGTCAATCCTCACACGATCGGATGAATGTGGGGCGAAGGTGGCGGTACAGGCCGTGAGGACCGCTAAATTCACGCCGTTCCATGAGGGTCCGACGGGGCTGCCGCCCGGACCCGGAAGGCAGGAGACCGCACAGCTGATGACGGAACGACCACCGCAGCGCATCCCGAACCGCCAGCTCGCCTCACTCATCGCCGAAGCCGGGTTCTCCCATGCGGGCCTGGCGAGACGAGTGGACCAGCTCGGTCTGGAGCACGGTCTCGACCTGCGGTACGACAAGACCTCGGTGACCCGCTGGCTCCGCGGCCAGCAGCCGCGGGGCACCACGCCGGCCCTCATCGCCGAGGTCTTCACCCGTCGCCTCGGCCGCCGGCTCTCCGCCCAGGACCTCGGCCTCGACGCCTGCGCGCCCGTCTACGCGGGCCTGGAGTTCGCCGCGACCCCCGAAGAGGCGGTCGACATCGTCAGCGGCCTCTGGCGCAAGGACTCCGGCAGCCACGCGGAACTCCGCAAGATCGCCTTCACCCCGGCGGGCCTGGTCGTCCCCAGCCGCGACTGGCTGATCGGACGCGCCGACGAGCGGGTGGCCAGGGGGGACCAGCCGCCCGGGCCCCGCGTCCCCACCACGGCGCCCACCACCGCCGAGGCCGCCCGGCACCCGCACGACGCGCGCGTCCCGCACGACCCCCGGGTCCCGCCGCAGGGCCGCTTCTCCGTGCCGCGGCAGCGCGGCACGGACCGGGGGCCCGGCCAGCGGGTCTCCAGCGGCGACATCGCGGCGCTCCGCTCCGTCGGCGAGCTCTTCCGCACCCTCGACCACGCCTACGGCGGCGGCCACGCCCGCCAGGCCCTCGTCCGCTACCTGGAGCACGAGGCCGAGCCGATGCTGCGCGGCACGTACGGGGAGTCCACCGGCCGCCGTCTCTTCGCCGCCGCCGCCGACCTCACCCGGCTCGCGGGCTGGACGTCGTACGACATCGCCGCCCACGGGCTCGCCCAGCGCTACTTCGTCCAGGCGCTGCGCCTCGCCCAGGCCGCCGGGGACCGGGCCTACGGCTCCTACGTGCTCGTCACCATGAGCTGCCAGGCCGTCTACCTCGGCCACGGGCGCGAGGCCGTACAGCTCGCCCGGGTCGCCCAGCAGGGCGTCGGGACCGCCGCCCCGCCCGTCGTCCAGGCGATGCTGCACGCGGTCGAGGCGCGCGGGCACGCGGTCCTCGGCGAGGCGCGCGCGTGCAGCGCCTCCGTCGTCCGCGCCGAGCGGGCCCTCGAAGCGGCCCGGCCCGGCGACGAGGTGCCGTACTGGGCCCGGATGTTCGACGAGGCCCAGCTCGCCGACGAACTCGGGCACTGCCACCGCGACCTCCAGCAGTACCGGCCCGCCGCGCAGCACGCCGAACGCGCCCTCCAGCTCCGTGCCCCCGGCTTCGCCCGCAGCCGCCTCTTCTGCCGGGTCGTGCTCGCCACCTCCCGCCTCGCCCTGGGCGAACTGGAGCAGGCGTGCGCGCTGGGGGCCGAGGCGGCCCAGCAGGCCTCGGAGATGCGGTCGGCGCGGGCGGTGGAGTACGTACGCGACTTCGAGCGCCGCCTGGAGCCGTACCGCGACGCGGCGGCGGCCCGCACGTACCGGGACCGGGTCGCGGCCATCGGCTGACCGCGGCCCCCCGTCCCGCGGCCCCGGCCCGGCTTCGCCCCGCGCCGGGCCCGGCGGCCGCGCGGGCCGCCGGGCCGCTAGGCCGCCACCTCCCCCGTCGACGGTTCGGCCGGGAGGCGGAGGCCCAGGTCCGCGAGGAGGGCGGTGGCCGCGCGGTGGCCCGACGTGAGGGCGCCCTGGGGCGTGCTCACGGCCCGGTGGTCGCCGCAGACGTAGAGGCCCGAGAGCAGCCGCACCGAGCGGTCGGCGTCGTGCGGCGGCGTCATCGCCGGCACCGCGTCCGGCGTGTGGTGCAGGGCGAGCAGCTCCCACTCGTCGGTCGACGTGCCGTACAGCGTGGCGAGGTGCTTGCGGACCCGCCGCTCGGTGTCGTCCGGCGGCGTCCCGAGCACCGTCGAGGTGATCAGCGTCCGGCCCTCCGGCGCCCGGACCGGGTCGACCGCGCTCATCACCGCCGTGTGGGCCACCGGCCCGCCCTGGTCGGACTCCAGGATCAGCGTCGGGTCCCCGGTGGGCGCCGAGGGCGCGGTGTGATGGAGCACCGTGACGGCGTGGAACGCCGGCGTCCGCAGCCCCGGCAGCAGCTCCGCCGCCGTCCGCGCCCCCGTCGCGAGCACCACCGAACGGCACCGGAGCACCCCGTGCGCCTCCGTCGTGACCCGCGAGATGGAGGCCTCCGTGACCCGTACGCCGGTACGGACCGCGCCCGGCGGCAGCGCGGCGGCCAGCAGCTCGGGCAGCGCCGCCGAACCGCCCTCGGGGACGGCCAGCCTGCCCCGCGCGAAGGCGCGCAGCGCGAGGTCCGCGCGACGGCTCGACATGCCGAGGTCCGGATCGCCGAGGAGCGCGGCGAGCAGCGGGCGCAGCACCCCCTGCACGGTCCGGGCGGGCAGCCGGGCGGTGAGCGCCTCGCGCGCGGTCCGCTCGGGGCGGGCGAGGATCCGTTGCGTCGGAGTCGCGGCGAGCCGGACGAGCGAGGCCCCGAGCCGCGCCTGGTCGAGCGAGGCGGCCGGATGCCTGGGGGCGCTCGCGAGGGCGCGCGCCACGCTGAACGCTCCCCCCACGCTCCGGTGGCCCGTCCCCCGGGGCACGCCGGGCGCCCGGCGCGGATGCGGGGCGCCCCACCGCGCGTACCGGCCGTCGCTGTGCACGAGCACCCCGGGGGTGAAGGGGCGCAGCACGAGCCCGTCGAGCCCCGGGGCGGCGCGCAGCTCCTCGTACGACAGGGTGAGCAGCGGCCCGACCCGGTCGAGGAGGAAGCCGTCGACGGCCTCGGTCGCCATCCGCCCCCCGATGCGGGGTTCCGCCTCCAGGACGGCGACGGAGAGTCCGGCGCCGGTGAGCCGATGGGCGGCCGCGAGACCCGCGACCCCGGCTCCCACGATGACGACGTCGACGGCCTCCACGACGTCCGTACGCTGTGCGTTCCTTGCGCTGTCTGCGCTGTTGAGCACGTGCCCCTCCCCAGGTCGGCGCGGCCGGTGGGAGGCCTATGCCCCCAACGGGCCTCCGGAATGCCCGAGTTCGCCGTTCGTGTCGAGCCTAGGCAGCGCCCCCACGGGTGCCAGCCGCGCGCACCGGGGGTGCGTGCGGCACGGGGGAGCGCAGGGGGTGCGGACACCCGGGGAGGGTGGGGCGGACGGGGAGTCAGGGGGAGCCGGGGCGCACCGACGACCGACAGGCCGCCACCGCCGGGCTTCGACGGGCCGCAGCGGAGCCGCAGCCGAGCCGCAACGGAGCCCCAGCCGGGCCGCAACGGAGCCGCAGTCGAGCCGTAGCGGCGCCGCAGCCGGGCTTCGGAGTGCGGTCCGTCCCGGGTCTCAGCGCGTCGCCGCGCGGATCGCGTCGTCGATCGTGGGGAACGCGAAGTCGAACCCGGTCTCCAACAGCCGCCCCGGCAGCACCCGCTGACTCCCCAGCACGTCCTGCGCGAAGTCCCCGAGCACCGCCCTCAGGGCGGACGCGGGCACCGGGAAGAGGGTCGGGCGGCGCAGCACCCGGCCCATCGCCGCCGTCACCTCGCGGTTGGTGACCGGCTCGGGGGCGGTCAGGTTCACCGGGCCCGAGAGCGCCGGGGTGTCGACCAGATGGCGCAGCGCGGCCACCTCGTCGTGGAGCGAGATGAACGACCAGTACTGGCGGCCGTCGCCCATCCGCCCGCCGAGCCCGGCGCGGAAGATCGGGAAGAGTCGTCCCCAGGCCCCGCCCTCGCGTGCCACCACCAGGCCGGTGCGGGCGTACGTGACCCGGATGCCGGCCTCCTCGGCGGGGGCCGCCGCGGCCTCCCACTCGACGCAGACCGAGGGCAGGAAGCCCGTGCCCGCGGGGGCGCTCTCGTCGACCGCGCGGCTGCCGGTGTCCCCGTACCAGCCGAGCGCCGTGCCGCACACGAGGCTCTCCGGCGGCTCCGCGAGCGAGGCGAGGGCCTGGGAGATCGCCGTCGTGCCGTGCACCCGGCTGTCCCGGATCTCCCGCTTGTACGCCTCGTTCCAGCGGCGCTCGCCGACGCCGGCGCCCGCCAGGTGGACGACGGAGTCGACGCCGACGAGCCCGGCGGCGTCGACGTACAGCCGCTTCGGGTCCCATTCGACCTCGTCGGCGGTCCGGGCGGGCCGGCGGACGAGCCGGAGGACTTCATGGCCGTCGGCGCGCAGGGAGCGGACGAGGGCGGAGCCGATGAGCCCGGAGGCGCCGGTGACGGCGACACGCTTGCGGGTGGCGGAACGCTGCATGGGGACCATCCTGCCCTCCTCGGCCGACCCGTGGCACAGTGACGGTCATGATCGTGCCGGAGACACTGATACGTACCGCCGAACGGGAGGACGACGACGTCCTCGCCGAGCTCGACCGGGTCACCTGGTCGCCCCTGCACGCGGTGCTGCCCGCGCCGACCCCGCCGTACGAACCCTTCTTCGACGAGCGCCACCTGCCCGAGGACTACCTCCTCGCGGTGCGCGGGGGCGTGGTCGTCGGCTACATCCGGATCGTGCCGCCGACCCCGCTGGCCGCCACCGCCCACGTACGCCAGGTCCAGGGCCTGGTGGTCGCCGAGTCCGCCCGGGGGCACGGGGTGGCGCGGGCGCTGCTGCGGGCCGCGATGGAGAAGGCGCGCGCGGACGGCGCCGTCCGGATGACCCTCCGCGTGCTGGGCCACAACGCCCCGGCCCGCGCGCTCTACGCCTCCGAGGGGTTCGCGGTCGAGGGTGTGCTGCCGGGGGAGATGTTCCTGGCCGGGGCGTACGTCGACGACATCCTCATGGGCCGGTCGCTGACCACGACCTGACCACCGACCGACGACCACCGGGCCGACCACCACCCGGCCACCGGCCGATGACCACCGGCTGACGACCACCGGCTGACGACCGGCCGGGTGGCCCCCGGGCGCTCCCGGCCGCCCCCGGCCTCAGGAGCCGGGGTTCAGCAGCCTCATCCCGCCCATCAGCTCGCGCAGGCACCGGACCGCGAGCCCCGCCGGAGCGCCCTCGCCGCGGACCGGTGCCTCCGTCTCCGCCCAGCTCTCCAGGGCGATCCGGATGGCGTCCGTGGCCGCGGCCGCCGCGAGCCGTACCTCCAGCGGGTCGGCGTCCGGTCCCGCGAGCCCGGCGACGACCTCGCGCAGCCGCTCCTCGGACTCCTGGTTGACCCGGTACCAGACGGCGCGGAGCGCGGGGTCCTCGGCGGCCGCGCGCAGCAGTCCGCGCGTCCAGCGCAGTCCCTCCTCCGCCGCCGCGTCCCCGGGGGTCAGCGACGCGGCGATCGACCGCTCCAGGGCCTCGGGCACGCCCGCGCCGGGTTCCGTCGTGGCGAGGAGTTCGCGCCAGCGGTCGGCGCCGCCCGCGAGGAGCGGGGCCACGGCGTCCTGCTTGGAGCGGAAGTACCGGTAGAAGGTGCGCAGCGCGACCCCGGCCCGCAGGGCGATGTCCTCGGCCGTGGTGCCGTCGGGCCCGTGCTCGGTGAAGAGCTCGGCGGCGGCGCGCGCGATGTCCAGCTGGGTGGCGGCCTTGCGGCGCTCCGTCAGCGTCCGGGCGGGGGGCGTGGCCCCCTCGGGCTTGGTGCTCACCGGACGAAGCGTACGCCCGCGACGGTCTGGCCTGCACGATGTGCAGTCATGGCAAAACGTGCCACATGGGCGTACGGTGGCGTCATTCTCCGGAACGTCGCCCGAACGGCTCACCGGATCCCCGGAAACTCGACATCGAGAGGTTGCCGCCATGAACCAGCTGACCCGTTACGAAGGACGCCGCGCCCTCATCACCGGCGGTGGCTCCGGCATCGGCCAGGCCACCGTGCTGCGCGTGCTCGCCGAGGGCGGCCGCGTCGTCGCCGCCGACATCAGCGAGGACGGCCTCAAGGACACCGTCGCCAAGGCCGGCGCCGCCGCCGACCGCCTCACCACCGTCGTCCTGGACGTCGCGGACGAGGCCTCCGTACGCGCCGGTGTCGCCGCCGCCGTCGAGGCGCTCGGCGGCCTGGACGTCCTGGTCAACGCGGCCGGCGTGCTGCGCTCCTCGCACACCCACGAGACGAGCCTCGACGCCTTCGAGCAGGTCGTACGGATCAACCTCACCGGCACGTTCCTCGTGATCCGGGAGGCGATACCCGCGCTCCTGGAGGGCGACGGCCCCGCCGTCGTGAACTTCTCCTCCACCTCCGCGATGTTCGCCCACCCCTACATGGCGGCCTACGCGGCCAGCAAGGGCGGCATCCAGTCCATGACCCACGCGCTCGCCGCCGAGTACGCCGGGCGGGGCATCCGCTTCACCGCCGTCCAGCCCGGCTCCATCTCCTCCGGCATGACCGACGGCACCGGCGCCAGCCGTCAGAGCGTCGGCCCCGGCCTCCCCGAGGACGCCGACTTCTCCCTCTTCGCCAAGCTGGCCCCGGCCCTCGGCCAGGGCTTCGCGGGCCCCGAGACCGTCGCCGGAGTCGTCGCGATGCTGGCGAGCGAGGACGGCAGGTTCATCACCGGCACCGAGGTCCGCATCGACGGCGGAACGCACTTCTGACGGCGTGACGCCCGCGCCTGGGCGACAGGTCCCCGGGGCCGCCCCGGGGACCGCCCCGAACCCCGCCCCTCACGCCGCCCCGAAGCGCTCCCACAGGCGCGGGAAGCGGGCCGCGAGCACGGAGTCGTCCTCCAGGTCGAAGGGGGCGCCCAGCGGCTCCCCGCCCGGCATCGGGATGCCCAGGTCCGGGGTCTCGGCGCCGGTCAGCCGCTCGTACGCCTCGTCCGCCGCGAAACCGATCTCCTCGCCGTCCCCGTCGATCTCCACGTCGAAGTCGTCGAGCAGCTCCGCCAGCGCGTCCGGATCGTGCACCGCGCCCTCGTAGACCTCCCGGCCCTGGCCGATGAGCCAGCAGCGGAACGAGTCGAAGGCCTCGTCCCCCGCCCCGTCGAACAGCACGGCCGCCACGCCCCACAGATCCCAGAGGTACGCGCGGTTGTAGCGGGCCTCGAAATGGCGCGCGTAGTCGAGCACGGAGTCGGGGTCCAGCCGGGTCAGCCGTTCCACGAGCAGATCGGCCTGTTCCTCGGGGTCGCCCTCGGCGTCCTCTCGGCTGGCGTCGATGATCTCCCAGAACTCGGTCTCGTCCATCACGGGACCAAGCATCCTGGCTCGGGGGGTGCGACGCACCCGGAAAGCCCGAAATGAATCCGGACAGAGGATGTCTTACTTTCCTGTCAGTCTGGTGTTCATGACGACGGAGACGACGGACACGAACAGCCTGCGGGGACGGATCTGCCTGGTCGCCGGGGCCACCCGGGGCGCCGGACGGGCCATCGCCGTCCAGCTCGGCGCGGCGGGAGCCACGGTGTACGTCACCGGGCGGACCACCCGCGAGAAGGTCAGCGAGGTCGGCCGGACCACCGAGACCATCGAGGAGACCGCCGAACTGGTGACGGCCGCCGGCGGAGAGGGCATCGCCGTCCCCACCGACCACCTGGAGGTCGAGCAGGTGCGGGCCCTGGTCGACCGGATCGACCGGGAGCGCGGGCGGCTCGACGTCCTCGTCAACGACGTCTGGGGCGGCGAGCACCTGGTGGTCGCCGGCTTCGGCAAGAAGATCTGGGAGGTCGAGCTCGCCGACGGGCTGCGGATGCTGGAGCTGGGCGTGAAGACCCATCTGATCACCAGCGCGGCGGCGGTCCCGCTGCTCGTCCGCAACCCCGGCGGTCTCCTGATCGAGGTCACCGACGGCACACAGGAGTACAACAGCACCCGCTACCGCGAGAACGTCTTCTACGACCTCGCCAAGAACGCGCCGATCCGGATGGCGTTCGGCCTCGGCAGGGAGCTGGCGGAATCCGGCGGCACGGCGGTCGCCCTCACCCCCGGCTGGCTCCGCTCCGAGCAGATGCTGGACCACTTCGGCGTGACCGAGGAGAACTGGCGCGACGCCGCCGAGAAGCTCCCCGACTTCGCCGTCGCCGAGTCCCCGGTCTATGTCGGCCGCGCGGTCGCCGCCCTCGCCGCCGACCCCGACCGGGCCCGCTGGAACGGCGGCTCCCTCTCCAGCGGACAGCTGGCGAAGGAGTACGGCTTCACCGACGCGGACGGATCACGGCCGGACGCGTGGGGCTTCATCATCGCGAAGGAGACGGACCAGGACGTGTCCGTGGACGACTACCGGTAGGCCGGCGCCGGGAGCGAGCGACCACCGGTCGCCACCGCTGCCCCGCGAAGCCTCACCCACGACACCCCCACCCGCGACGCTCACCCGCCACGCCTCACCCGTACAGCTCCGCCAGGCCCCGGGCCGCCTCCGCGAACCGCGCGCGGAGCGTGTCCGGGGCCAGCACCTCCGCCTCCGCGCCGAGGGTGAGGAGCTGGGCGAAGGCGACCTCCTCGCTCTCCACCGGGAGCGACGCCGTCACGCGGCCCTCCGCGTCCCGCTCGCCCGCCGCCAGGGCCTCCTCGGCGGCCGCGCGGTCCGTCACGTACGGCAGCCGTCGCGCCCCCGCCTCCGTGAGCCGTACGACGATCCGACCGCGCAGGATCGACCGGGCGAACTCCGCCGCGCGGTCGGCCCAGAAGGCGGGCAGGTCGAAGGCCTCGTCCCGGACGAACCGCTCCCCGGCGAGGGCGACGGCGGCGAAGCGGTCCACCCGGTAGGTACGGAACGCCGTGCCGGAGCGCGCGCACAGGTACCAGACGCCCGCCTTCAGGACGAGGCCGTACGGAGCGAGTTCCCGCTCCACCTCGCGGTCGCCGCGCCGGTAGCGGGCGGAGAGCATCCGGTCGTCCCAGACGGCCTCCGCGATCGGCGGCAGCAACTCCGGTGTCTCCGGCTCCTGGTACCACCCGGGCGCGTCGAGGTGGAAGCGCTGGGCCGCCGAGTCGGGGGCGTCGCGCAGCGAGGGCAGCAGCGCGGCGGACACCTTCAGGCGGGCCGCCGATGCAGCGTCCTCCAGCCCCATGTCCCGCAGCGCGCCCGGCAGTCCGGAGAGGAACAGCGCCTCGGCCTCGCCGCGCGCCAGACCCGTCAGCCGGGTCCGGTAGCCGCCGACGAGCCGGTACCCACCGCTCCTGCCCCGGTCCGCGTACACCGGAACCCCCGCCTCGGAGAGGGCGAGGGCATCGCGGGTGATGGTCCGTTCGGACACCTCCAGCTCCGTGGCCAGTTCGGCCGCCGTCATCGACGGACGGGACTGGAGCAGCAGGACCATCTTGATCAGCCGGGCGGCACGCATGACTCCATCATGCGTGCCCGCACCGACAGGCGGGCCTCCTCGGCCCACCGGAACTACAGGCCGTAGCGCTCGCGCGCCTCCTTCACGGCCGAGGCCGGGACCTCGCCGCGGCGGGCGAGCTGGGCGAGGGCCGCGACGACGATCGACTGGGCGTCGACGCCGAAGTGGCGGCGGGCCGCGTCACGGGTGTCCGACAGGCCGAAGCCGTCCGCACCGAGCGAGGACCAGTCCTGCTCGACCCACTGCGCGATCTGGTCCGGGACCTGGCGCATGTAGTCGGAGACCGCGAGGACCGGGGACTCGACGCCCTCCAGGGCCTCGCGGATGTACGGCACCTGCTCCTCGCCGCGCAGCAGCGCCGCGTCGGCCTCCAGGGCGTCGCGCCGCAGCTCCGTCCAGGAGGTCGCGGACCACACGTCGGCGCCCACGCCCCACTCGGCGGCGAGCAGCTTCTGCGCCTCCAGGGCCCAGTGGATGGCCGTACCGGAGGAGAGGAGCTGGATGCGCGAGGCGTTCGCGGGCAGGTCGAGACCGGCCGACTCGGCGGTGTTGAACCGGTACAGGCCCTTGACGATGCCCTCGTCGATCCCGGCCGGCTTGGCCGGCTGCGGCATCGGCTCGTTGTAGACGGTGAGGTAGTAGAAGACGTTCTGGTCCTCGCCCTCGGCGGCCTCGCCGTACATCCGGCGCAGACCCTCCTTGACGATGGCCGCGACCTCGTAGGCGAACGCCGGGTCGTACGTCAGCGCCGCCGGGTTCGTCGCCGCGATCACCGGCGAGTGGCCGTCGGCGTGCTGGAGACCCTCACCGGTCAGGGTCGTACGGCCCGCGGTGGCGCCGACGAGGAAGCCGCGGCCGAGCTGGTCGCCGAGCTGCCACATCTGGTCGGCGGTCCGCTGCCAGCCGAACATCGAGTAGAAGATGTAGAACGGGATCATCGCCTCACCGTGCGTGGAGTACGCGGTGGACGCGGCGATGAAGTCGGCCATCGAACCGGCCTCGGTGATCCCCTCGTTGAGGATCTGGCCGTTGACGGCCTCCTTGTAGTACATCAGCTGGTCGCGGTCGACCGGCTCGTACGTCTGGCCCTTCGGCGAGTAGATGCCGAGCGACGGGAACAGCGACTCCATGCCGAAGGTGCGGGCCTCGTCCGGGACGATCGGGACCCAGCGCTTGCCGGTCTCCTTGTCGCGGATCAGGTCCTTGACCAGGCGGACGAAGGCCATCGTGGTGGCCATCGACTGCGTGCCGGAGCCCTTGTCGAAGGCGGCGAAGGACTTGTCGGCCGGGGCCGGCAGCGGCGCCAGCGGCTGGGTGCGGCGGGCCGGGGCCGGGCCGCCGAGGGCCGCGCGGCGCTCCTGGAGGTAGCGGACCTCGGGGGAGTCGGCGCCGGGGTGACCGTAGGGCACCTGGCCGTCGACGAACTGCGCGTCCGGGATCGGCAGGTCGAGGAGGTCCCGCATGTTCTTGAACTCGTCCGTGGAGAGCTTCTTCATCTGGTGGTTCGCGTTCTTCGACGCGAAGCCCTCACCGAGGGTGAAGCCCTTGACGGTCTGCGCGAGGATGACCGTCGGCGCGCCCTTGAACTCGACGGCGGCCTTGTACGCGGCGTACACCTTGCGCGGCTCGTGGCCACCGCGCGAGAGGTGGAAGCACTCCAGGATCTTGTCGTCGCTCAGCAGCTGCGCCATCGCGACGAGCGCCGGGTCCTTGCCGAAGAAGTCCTGGCGGATGTAGGCGGCGTCGCGGGTCTGGTACGTCTGGACCTGAGCGTCCGGCACCTCGCGGAGGCGGCGGACGAGGGCGCCGGTGGTGTCGAGCGCGAACAGCTCGTCCCAGGCGTTGCCCCACAGCGACTTCACGACGTTCCAGCCGGCGCCGCGGAACTGCGCCTCCAGCTCCTGCACGATCTTGAAGTTCGCGCGGACCGGGCCGTCGAGGCGCTGCAGGTTGCAGTTGATGACGAAGGTCAGGTTGTCCAGACCCTCGCGGGCGGCCAGGGCGAGGGCCGCGGTCGACTCGGGCTCGTCCATCTCGCCGTCACCGAGGAACGCCCACACGTGCGAGGCGGAGACGTCCTTGATGGAGCGGTTGGTCAGGTAGCGGTTGAAGCGCGCCTGGTAGATCGCGGAGAGCGGACCGAGACCCATGGAGACGGTGGGGAACTCCCACAGCCAGGGGAGGCGGCGCGGGTGCGGGTAGGAGGGCAGACCGTTGCCGCCGGACTCCTGCCGGAAGTTGTCGAGGTGCGCCTCGTTCAGGCGGCCGTCCAGGAACGCGCGGGCGTAGATGCCGGGGGCGGCGTGACCCTGGATGTAGAGCTGGTCGCCGGAACCGTCGGCTTCCTTGCCCTTGAAGAAGTGGTTGAAGCCCGTCTCGTACAGCCAGGCGGCCGACGCGAACGTGGCGATGTGACCGCCGACGCCGTACTTCGAGCCGCGGGAGACCATCGCGGCCGCGTTCCAGCGGTTCCAGGCGGTGATCCGGCGCTCCATGTCCTCGTCGCCGTCGAACGCGGCGCCCGTCGGCTCGGCGGAGGTCGGGATGGTGTTGACGTAATCGGTCTCCAGCAGCTTGGGCAGGGCCAGGCCCGCGCCCTCGGCGTGCTGGAGCGTGCGGCGCATCAGGTAGGCGGCCCGGTGGGGGCCGGCGGCCTTGGTGACGGCGTCCAGGGAGGCCGCCCACTCGGCGGTCTCCTCGGTGTCACGGTCCGGGAGCTGGTCGAGCTCGCTCGGAATCTTGCCTACGGGATCGGTCATGATCGCCGCCTTCCGGACAGGTGGGGTGGAGATGGTGGCCATGTCTGGCAGGACAGGGCGAAGGGCCGGGTGTGGCCCGCCGAAGACTGTAAACCGGCGATCGATGATCGATCAAAGGGTTGAAGGGGAAAACCTCTTCAGATCGAGAAAGTCGGCACAGGGTGCCGCGAAACGGGGCACCCGGTGCCTCGTTTTCGCCTTGTTTTCGCAGGTGGGAGCGGCTTTCTGAGGGGGTGCCCGCACGAATGAGCGGGCCCGCCCGGGAGGGTGGACCCGCTGTGTTCCGCCACGCTCCGTTACGGAGTGATGGGGGAGGGGTGAGGAAGGAGTGAGGGAGGAGGAGGGAGCGGTGAGGCCGAAGGCGCGCGACGGCAGGGGAAATGTGAGGTTTCGTACGCGCGACGGGACAGGGGGAGCGAGGTCCCGGACGTGCGGTGGACCCGGAAGGCCGAGGCCTCACGCGCGCGGCGCGGAAGAGCGGACGGGGCCTCAAGCGCGCGGCGCGCAGCCCAGTACGTGTGCCTTCACCAGGGCCCCGATGTTCGGGTCGCCCCGCCGGAAGGCCTCCACCAGCTCCTGGTGCTCCTCGGCGTACGACTTCTGGACCGTGCCCAGCCAGCGGATCGACAGGGCCGTGAAGACCTCGATGCCGAGGGTCTCCCAGGTGTGCAGCAGCACCTTGTTCCCCGCGGCCTTCACCAGCTCCCGGTGGAAGGCCACCGTGTGCCGCACCTGCGCCGTCCCGTCCGAGGCCGCGTCCGCCTCGTAGAGCGCCGCCACGTGCGGTTCCAGGGCCGAGCAGTCCGAGGCGAGCCGCCCGGCCGCGAGTTCGGCCGCGATCTGCTCCAGACCGGCGCGTACGGGGTAGCTCTCCTCCAGGTCGGCGGCGGTCAGGTTGCGGACCCGGACGCCCTTGTTCGGCGCCGACTCGATCAGTCGCAGCGACTCCAGCTCGCGCAGCGCCTCGCGGACGGGGGTCTGGGAGACCTCCAGCTCGGTCGCGATCCGGCGCTCCACGATCCGCTCGCCCGGCTTCCAGCGGCCGCTGACGATCCCCTCCACGATGTGCTCGCGGATCTGCTCGCGCAGCGAGTGGACGACGGGGACGGTCATGAAGCGGCTCCTCGGGGAGTGTTGACTCTGAAGACAATACGGCGGCGCCCCCGTCCGGAAACACTTCCGGACGGGGGCGCCGCAGGTGAGGCTCGTTACGTTGCCTTTCGGCGTACGTCCTACAGACCGAGGTCGACCTCGAACTCGCCGGCCTCGAGGATCGCCTTGACCGAGGTCAGGTAGCGGGCGGCGTCGGCGCCGTCCACCAGACGGTGGTCGTAGGACAGCGCGACGTAGGTCATGTCGCGGATCGCGATCGTCTCACCCAGGTCCGGGTGGTTGATGACGACCGGACGGCGCACGGTGGCGCCGATGCCCAGGATGGCGACCTGGTTCGGGGGCACGATGATCGTGTCGAAGAGCGCGCCGCGCGAACCGGTGTTGGAGATGGTGAAGGTCGCGCCGGCCAGGTCGTCCGGGGTGATCTTGCTGGCGCGCACGGCGCCGGCCAGCTCCGCGGTCTTCTTCGAGATACCGGCGATGTTGAGGTCGCCCGCACCCTTGATGACCGGGGTCATCAGACCCTTCTCGGAGTCCACCGCGATACCGATGTTCTCGGTGTCGAAGTAGGTGATCGTGCCCTCGTCCTCGTTGATCCGGGCGTTGATGACCGGGTGGGCCTTCAGCGCCTGGGCCGCCGCCTTCACGAAGAACGGCATCGGGGAGAGCTTGACGCCCTCACGGGCGGCGAAGGCGTCCTTCGCGCGGCCGCGCAGCTTCATCAGCTTGGTGATGTCGACCTCGACGACCGAGGTCAGCTGGGCCTGGCCGTGCAGCGCCTTCATCATGTTGTCGCCGATGACCTTGCGCATGCGGGTCATCTTGACGGTCTGACCGCGCAGCGGGGAGGCCTCCAGGGCCGGCGCCTTCGCGGCGGCGGCCGGAGCGGCGGCGGGGGCCGGGGCGGCCTTCTTGGCCTCGGCGGCCGCGAGGACGTCCTGCTTGCGGATACGGCCGCCGACGCCCGAGCCCTTGACGGCCGCGAGGTCGACACCGTTCTCGGTGGCGAGCTTGCGGACGAGCGGGGTCACGTACGCGCCGTCCTCGGCCGGAGCCGGGGTGACGAGCGCGGGCGCGAGGGACGGGGTCTGCGCGACCGGAGCCGGAGCGGCCGGAGCCGCCGGCGCGGGCGCCGGGGCCGGAGCGGCGGCCGGGGCAGCCGGAGCCGGAGCGGCCGGAGCCGGGGCCGGGGCCGGAGCCGGGGCAGCGGCCGGGGCAGCCTGAGCCGGGGCCGGGGCGGCCGGAGCCGGAGCCGGGGCGGCGGCCGGAGCGGCACCCGCGGCACCGATGACGGCCAGCTTGGCGCCGACCTCGGCGGTCTCGTCCTCGGCGACGACGATCTCCAGGAGGACACCGGAGGCCGGTGCCGGGATCTCGGTGTCGACCTTGTCCGTGGAGACCTCGAGCAGCGGCTCGTCGGCCTCGACGGTCTCGCCGACCGACTTCAGCCAGCGGGTCACGGTGCCCTCGGTGACGGACTCGCCGAGCGCCGGCAGCACGACGTCGGTGCCGCCGGCACCGCCCGCCGGAGCGGCGGCCGGAGCCTCGGCGGCAGGCGCCGGGGCGGCCGGGGCCTCGGCCGCGGGGGCCGGGGCGGCCTCGGCGGCCGGAGCCGGAGCGGCCTCGGCAGCCGGAGCGGCCTCGGCGGCCGGGGCCGGAGCCTCGGCCGGGGCGCCGGTGCCGTCGTCGATGATGGCCAGCTCGGCGCCGACCTCGACCGTCTCGTCCTCGGCGACCTTGATGGAGGCCAGGATGCCCGAGGCGGGGGCGGGGATCTCGGTGTCGACCTTGTCGGTCGAGACCTCGAGCAGCGGCTCGTCGGCCTCGACACGCTCGCCCTCGGCCTTGAGCCAGCGGGTGACGGTGCCCTCGGTGACGCTCTCGCCGAGCGCCGGCAGGGTTACGGAAACCGACATGGTTTCAGTTGCTCCTAACGAATTGCGGAAAGTGGTCGTCGCGCCCTGTGATGACGATGAGCGTCAGTCGTGGGAGTGCAGAGGCTTGCCGGCCAGGGCCAGGTGGGCCTCGCCGAGCGCCTCGTTCTGCGTCGGGTGGGCGTGGATGAGCTGCGCGACCTCGGCCGGCAGCGCCTCCCAGTTGTAGATCAGCTGCGCTTCGCCGACCTGCTCGCCCATGCGGTCACCGACCATGTGGACGCCGACCACGGCACCGTCCTTGACCTGGACGAGCTTGATCTCGCCCGCGGTCTTGAGGATCTTGCTCTTGCCGTTGCCCGCGAGGTTGTACTTGAGGGCGACGACCTTGTCCGCGCCGTAGATCTCCTTGGCCTTGGCCTCGGTGATGCCGACGGAGGCGACCTCGGGGTGGCAGTACGTCACCCGGGGCACGCCGTCGTAGTCGATCGGGACGGCCTTGAGGCCGGCCAGCCGCTCCGCGACGAGGATGCCCTCGGCGAAGCCGACGTGCGCGAGCTGGAGCGTCGGGACGAGGTCGCCCACGGCCGAGATCGTCGGCACGTTGGTGCGCATGTACTCGTCGGCCAGGACGTAGCCGCGGTCCATCGCGACGCCCTGCTCCTCGTAGCCGAGACCGGCGGAGACCGGGCCGCGGCCGATCGCGACGAGCAGCACCTCGGCCTCGAAGGTCTTGCCGTCGGCCAGGGTGACCTTGACGCCGTTGTCGGTGTACTCGGCGGACTGGAAGAAGGTGCCGAGGTTGAACTTGATGCCGCGCTTGCGGAACGCGCGCTCAAGAAGCTTCGAGCTGTTCTCGTCCTCGACGGGGACGAGGTGCTTCATGCCCTCGATCACCGTGACGTCGGTGCCGAAGGACTTCCACGCGGAGGCGAACTCGACGCCGATGACACCGCCGCCGAGGATGATCGCGGACTCCGGGACCCGGTCGAGGGTCAGCGCGTGGTCCGAGGTGATGATCCGGTTGCCGTCGATCTCCAGGCCCGGCAGGGACTTCGGCACGGAGCCGGTGGCCAGCAGGACGTGACGGCCCTCGACACGACGCCCGTCGACGTCGACGGAGGTCGGGGAGGACAGGTGGCCGGTGCCCTCGATGTAGGTCACCTTGCGGGAGGCGACGAGACCCTGCAGACCCTTGTACAGGCCCGAGATCACGTCGTCCTTGTACTTGTGCACGGCCTTGATGTCGATGCCCTCGAAGGAGGCCTTGACACCGAACTGCTCCGCCTCGCGGGTCTGGTCGGCGACCTCGCCGGCGTGGAGCAGGGCCTTCGTCGGGATGCAGCCGTTGTGCAGGCAGGTGCCGCCGAGCTTGTTCTTCTCGATCAGTGCGACGTCCAGGCCCAGCTGCGCTCCGCGCAGGGCCGCGGCGTAACCGCCGCTACCGCCGCCGAGGATCACTAGGTCGAAAACGGTGCTGGCGTCGTTCGCCACGTCACGTCCTCCATGCATGTGCGCTCGTCGCCGGTCCTCGATGACCGGGCGGCGGCTGGTGTTCGGCCGCTTATTTTCGGCCCTGTGGTGGGGGCCCTGTCCTGCCGAGAACCCATCTTCGCACTTGTTGACGGATGGCGGGACGCGGGGCCGTGCTCTGAGACGGCCGATCGTCCGTACGGCGGGCCGGGCAGAGCGTGCGAACCTACGGATTTCGTCGCGGGCGAACGGGGACGGCCCCGGGCACGGAGCCCGGGGCCGTCCCCGTCGCACACGGGGTCACACGGCGATCAGAGCTCGCCGGCCGCCGTGCGCTCCGCCAGCCTCACCAGGGTGCGGACCGAGGAACCGGTGCCGCCCTTGGGGGTGTAGCCGTACGGGGCGCCCTCGTGGAAGGCCGGGCCCGCGATGTCGAGGTGGGCCCAGGTGATGCCCTCGCCCACGAACTCCTGGAGGAAGAGACCGGCGACCAGGCCGCCGCCCATCCGCTCACCCATGTTGGCGATGTCGGCGGTGGGGGAGTCCATGCCCTTGCGCAGGTCCGCGGGGAGCGGCATCGGCCAGGACGCCTCGCCGACCTCGTCCGCGATCTCGTGGATCGTGGAGCGGTAGTCGTCGTCGTTGGCCATGATGCCGAAGGTGCGGTTGCCCAGGGCCAGGACCATGGCGCCGGTCAGGGTCGCCACGTCGACGATCGCGTCCGGGTGCTCCTCGGAGGCCTTGGTCAGCGCGTCGGCGAGGACGAGCCGGCCCTCGGCGTCGGTGTTCAGGACCTCGACGGTCTTGCCGCTGTACATGCGCAGCACGTCACCCGGGCGGGTGGCGGAGCCGGACGGCATGTTCTCGGCGAGGGCGAGCCAGCCGGTGACGTTGACCTCGAGGCCGAGACGGGCCGCGGCGACGACGGCGGAGAACACGGCGGCGGCGCCGCTCATGTCGCACTTCATCGTCTCGTTGTGGCCGGCCGGCTTCAGCGAGATGCCGCCCGAGTCGTAGGTGATGCCCTTGCCGACCAGGGCGAGGGTCCTCTCCGCCTTCGGGTGGGTGTAGGCGACGCGGACCAGGCGCGGCGGGTTCTCCGAGCCCTTGCCGACGCCCAGGATGCCGCCGTAGCCGCCCTTGGCGAGCGCCTTCTCGTCGAGGACCTGGACCTTGAGGCCGTGCTCCTTGCCGGCGGCCTGGGCGGCGGCGGCGAAGGCGGCCGGGGTCAGGTCGTTCGGCGGCATGTTGATCAGGTCGCGGGCGCGGTTGATCTCCTCGGCGACGGCCTGCGCGCGCTCGGCGGCGGCCTTGAACGCCTTGTCGCGCGGCTTGGCGCCGAGCAGGGCGACCTCGCCGAGCGGCTTCTTCGCGTCCTTGCCGGTCTCCTGGTACGCGGTGTAGGCGTACGCGCCGAGCAGGGCGCCCTCCGCGATGGCGGCGGCGTCCTCGGTGTCGGCGATCGGCAGCGCGAACGCGGCCTTCTTCGCGCCCGTCAGGGTGCGGGCGGCGGTGCCGGCGGCGCGGCGCAGGGTCTCCGTGCCGTAGGACTCGCCGTCCTCGGGGGCGGAGCCCAGGCCCACGGCCAGGACGAGCGGGGCCTTGAGACCCGCGGGGGCGGGCAGCTTGGTCGCCTCACCCTCGGCACCCGAGGCGCCCAGGGTCTCCAGGACGGCGGCGAGCCGGCCTTCGAAGGCCTTGTCGACGGCCTCGGCGCCCGGGGCGACGACGAGCGTCTTCCCGGACTTCGCGACGCCGACGACGAGGGCGTCGGCGCGCAGCGTCGCCGCGCCGGCAGTGCTGAGAGTGAGAGCAGTCACGGTGGTGAAATCTCGCTTCCATTGAGTTCTGTGGCGGTCGAGGGATGGGCCGACCGTGCCCGCCGCATCGTATTTCGGCCCGGAGAGCGCCGAGAACGAGCCTACGCTCGCTCACCCGGTTCGCTCACGGCGGCGTTGATTCACTCATCCGTGGTGTCTCTTTCATGTTTACCGTTCCGGCCCGGACGGCTCCTTCACACTCGCCTCAGCCACGCAAGGACGACGCTCTCGTCTTCGCATCATCTGCAACATCTCCACAGATCCCCCGCTCCGGCCCGGACGCGGAGGGACCTGCCGAGGGGGGACACCACCTGATGGAATCCGGCCGAATCCGTACGCCCAGAACCGCGCCCCGCACCGCCCGGATCGCGGCCCTCGCCGCCGCCGCGCTGCTCGCCACCGTCGTCCCGTCCGCGCAGGCCGTCGCGGCCCCCGCGGCCGTCGTGCCCCGGATCGACCTCACCGTCCTCGTCGTCGACGACGGCGGCAGCGCGGTCGGCGCGATCACCGCCGAGCTGAAGGGCGCGGGCGTCCCGTACCGCAGGATCGACCTGAACGACCCGAACCGGCCGGTCCTGGACACGGCCTTCCTGAGCGACACGCTCGACGGGCGTCCGCGCGCCAAGTACCAGGGCGTCGTCCTGCCCCACGAGAGCGCGCTCACCCCCGGTTCGGCCGAGGACACCGCCCTCCGGACGTACGAACGGACCTTCGGGATCCCGCAGGTCGACGCCTACACCTGGTCGCACCCCGGGGTCGGTCTCGACTACACGAACGAGGGAGGCTGGTCCGGCGTCCTCGACGGGACCACGGCCGGCGTCACCGCCGCCGGGCGGACCGGCCCCTTCCAGTACCTGGCCGGAGCGCTCACCTTCGAGGACAACGACCCCACGATCGCGGAGAGTTACGGCTACGCGGGCCGCCCCCGCGCCGGCTACACCAGCTACCTCGACGTCCCCGTCGACGGCGGCGGCCGGGCCAGCCTCGTCGGCGAGTACACCGCCGACGGACGCCGCGAACTGGTCGTCACCTTCGCCTACAACCAGTACCAGCGGCAGTTCCGGGCCCTCGCCCGCGGCATCGTCGAATGGCTCACCCAGGGCGTCCACCTCGGCCAGAGCCGCAACTACCTCTCGGTCCACGTCGACGACGTCTTCGCCCCCGACGCCCGCTGGGACTCCGCCCTCAACTGCACCCCCGGCGACTTCGACTGCGTCGGCGACGACGGCGAGGGGGCGAACCCGATCCGGATGTCGGTCGCCGACGCCCAGTACGCCGCCGCCTGGCAGAAGTCCTCCGGCTTCACCCTCGACATGGTCTACAACGGCGGCCAGGGCGAGCAGTGGAAGACCGAGCACGGCGGCGCCGACCCGCTCACCGACCGGCTCGTCGCCGACCGCGCCCAGTACCGGTGGATCAACCACACCTACACCCACCCCTTCCTCGGCTGCGTCCAGGACAACACGATCGTCCCCTGGCAGTGCGCCAAGGACGCCAAGGGCGACACCCTCTGGGTCAGCCGCGCCGAGCTCTCCGCCCAGATCCGCGACAACCACAACTGGGCCGTCCGCAAGGGCATCTCCGTCGACCGCTCCGAACTCGTCACCGGCGAGCACTCCGGCCTGAGGACCCTGCCGCAGCAGCCCGTCGACAACCCGAACCTCGCCGGCGCCCTCGCCGACAACGGCGTCAAGTGGACCGGCAGCGACAACTCCCGCGAGCCGCAGCAGCGTTCGGTCGGCACCGCCTCCGGCGCCGCGAAGACCGTGCCCCGCCACCCCATGAACGTCTACTACAACGTCGGCACCGCCGCCGAGATGGCCGACGAGTACAACTGGATCTACACCTCCCGCGCCGACGGCGGCAGCGGCGTCTGCGAGTCCAACCCGCTCTCCACCTGCCTGGCCGAGCCGCTCCCGACCAGCACCGGGTACGCCGACCACATCGTCCCGCAGGAAGCCCGCACCGCCCTCTCCCACGTGCTCGGCAACGACCCGCGGCCGCACTACGTGCACCAGTCCAACCTCGCCGAGGAGCGCCTCCTCTACCCCGTCCTCGACCGGATCCTCGCCGACTACCGCGGCCTGTTCGCGCCGAGCGCGCCCCTGGTGAACCCGGCCCAGCGCGACGTCGGCACCGAGCTGACCCGCCGCGCCGCCTGGGACCAGGCCGTCGCCGCCGGAAAGGTCACCGCCTACCGCATCGGCACCGCGGTCACCGTCAAGGCGCCCGCCGGCGTCGCCGCGCCCGTCACCGCCCCCGAGGGCACCCGCAAGCGGCTCCTCCTCGGCACCACCGCCTTCGGCGGCGCCTACGCCGGGACCCGCTCCGCCTGGACCACGCCCGAACTTCTCCAGAGCACCGTCACACTCACGCTCCCGACCGTCTGACCTGCACGTTCTGGGGGGAACCGCACATGCCGAGCCGTGGCAGTCACGTCACCATGCTCACCGAAGGCACCTACCCGCATGTCCACGGAGGCGTCAGCACCTGGTGCGACCAGCTCGTCCGTGGCATGCCCGAGGTCGACTTCGAGATCCTCGCCCTCACCGGCAGTGGTCGCGAACCCGTCACCTGGGAGCTGCCGTCCAACGTCACCCGGCACACCGCGTACCCCCTCTGGGGACTCCCGCAGGGTCCGGCCGCGCGGCTCCGCGCGCGCCGGCCCCCGCGGGGGCGCGAGCGCCGCCGCTTCCTCGACAGCTACGAGCGCCTGCTGCTCGCCCTGCTCGACCCGGAGGCGGGGTACGACTTCGGCACCAGCCTGTACGAGCTGGCCGAACTCGCCCGGCAGGGAGCGCTGACGGGCGCCCTGCGCTCCGAGGCCGCCCTGCGCTCCCTGATGTGGATCTGGACCATGCCGCACCTGCCGACGCTCGCGGCCCGGCCCACCGTCCACGACGCGCTCACCGCCACCGACCTGCTCGAACACGCCCTGCGGCCACTGGCCGCCCGGATAGCCGGCGGCGGCGTCGCCCACGCCGTCTCCAGCGGCCTCGCCACCCTGCCGGCGCTCGTCGCACAGCACGTCGAAGGAGTGCCCTTCCTGCTCACCGAACACGGCATCTACCTCCGCGAGCGCTACCTCGGCTACCGCACCGACGCGCAACGCTGGCCGGTGAAGGCCCTGATGCTCGGCTTCTACCGCGAGCTCAACACCCTCGGCTACCGCAAGGCCGACCTCATCACCCCCTGCAACCAGTACAACCGGCGCTGGGAGGAGCGCGGCGGCGCCCCCGCCGACCGCATCCGCACCGTCTACAACGGCGTCGACCCGGCCCTCTTCCCCGAGGCCGGCCCGGAACCGGGGACCCCCACCCTCAGCTGGTGCGGACGCGTCGACCCCATCAAGGACCTCGAAACCCTGATCCGGGCGTACGCGATCTGCCGGGCCGAACGCCCCGCGCTGCGGCTGCGGTTGTTCGGCCCGGTCCCCGCCGGGAACGAGGACTACCTGACCCGCCTGGAGAAGCTCGCCGCCGAGCTGGGGGTCACCGACGGGATCACCTTCGAGGGCCGCGTCTCGGACGTGCCCTCCGCCTACGCGGCCGGCAGCGTGGTGATGCTCTCCTCCATCAGCGAGGGCTTCCCCTTCTCCCTCATCGAGGCCATGTCCTGCGGCCGCGCCACCGTGTCCACCGACGTCGGCGGGGTACGGGAGGCCGTCGGCGACGCCGGGATCGTCGTCCCGCCCCGCGAACCGGCCGTCATGGCCGCCGCCGTCACCGCACTCCTCCAGGACGGGGCCCGCCGCGCCGAACTCGGCCGGCTGGCCCGCAAGCGGGTGATCGACCGCTTCACCCTGCACCGCTCCGTGGACGGCTTCCGCCAGATCTACCGCGAGCTGGCGGGCGACCGGGCCCGGCCCGTGCGGCCCGTCGTCCACCCGAAGCCCTGGCCGGTCCGCCTCCCCGCCCCGCGCCGCCTCACCCCGACCCTGGTGGCGGGAGGCACCCCGGCATGAGCGGCTCCCTCTGGCTGAAACCACCGACCGCGGACACCCCGCTGCCGACGATCCCGAGACCACGACGGGAGGGCGTGACCGGGACCGGGGCACCGCCGGCCCCGGCCGGCCCCGGCCCCGGCCCCGATCCCGATCCCCGCCCCGGCCACGACGGCGGCCCCGGTCCGGACCGCCGCCCCGATCCCCATCCCCATCCCGATCCCGATCCCGGTGACGGTCTCGCCGGCGACCCCCTCGACGAGCTCGCCGAGCGGATCGGGGCGCTCGCCGCCGTCGCCGTGCACCCCGACGAGATCGCCGCGATCCTCGAGTCCGACGGCATGACCGACGACCACATCCGGCTCACCTACGGCCGCGCCGACTCCTTCGCGCTCGCCGAGGACCTCTACACGCGCGTGGAGCGGCGCCACCCCGCCCCCCAGGCGCCGCCCGGCGACGCCTGGCACACCGGGCTCGCGGGCTGTCTCCTGCGCGGGCTCGTCTTCGCGCTGCCCGGCCTCGCCTATGTCCTCGCCGCACCCCTGCTCGCCGGGGAGCAGGGCCGGTTCGGGCTCCCCGGCGGAACGGTTCCGCTGCTCGCGGGCGCCGTCACCGGCTGGGTGTGGAACCAGGCACTCTCCCACCGCGCGTACACCTGGCTCGGGCTCGGCGACCGGCCCGCCGCCGCCCGCGCCCTGCTCGTCGGCGCCCCGGCCGGCGCCCTCGCCGGTACGGCCGTCGCCCTCGCGGCGGCCGCGCCCGGCGAGACCCCGGCGGCCCTGTTCGCCGCCGGGCAGTCGGTCTACCTCGCCGCCGCGACCGTGCTCCTGGTCCTCGGCCGCGAACGGGCCCTGTTCTGCGCCCTGCTGCCGCTCGCCGGCGCCGTCCCCGCCTTCCGCTGGGACCTGCCCGACCCGCTGCGCGCGACGCTGCTGCTCGCCGCGCTCACCGCGAGCGTCGTCCTCGCGGGGCTCGTCCTGCGGCCGGGCGCCCGGCGCGCCGCGGCGGGAAGCGGCGGCCCACCGCGCGCCGCCTCCCTCCCGTACGGCCTGTTCGGACTCGGCAGCGGTCTGCTCGTCCTCCAGGCGGGCGTCGGCGTCACCCCGGTGAGCGGGGCGGGGGCGGTCATAGCGCTCACGCTCTCGATGGGACCCGCCGAGTGGCTGCTGCACCGCTTCCGGGGCGAGAGCCTGACCCGGCTGCGGACCCTCTCCACCGCCCGCGAGTTCCGCCGGGCCGTCACCGGCACCCTCGTGCTCTGCCTCGGCGGCTTCCTGACCGTCCTCGTCGCGCTCACCCTCACCGTGGCCCTCGCCTGGCCCGGGGCTCCCTGGCCGACGCTGCCGCGGCTCGTCGGCCTGCTCGTGATCGGGACGGTGCTCTGGCTGGGGCTGCTGCTCCAGGCCTTCGGCGCGGTGCGCGGCGCGGCCGCCGTCTGTCTGCTCGCGGCGGCCGCGCAGACGGTGGAACCGGCGGCGGGCCCGCTGGTGGCCGGGGCGGCGGCGGCCGTGCTGGCCGTCCTCACCTGTGTTCTGCTGGTACGACCGACCGCCCACCGCGTCTAGGGAACCCGGCACGTGAACCGTCTCCTTCTGGTGCCGTTCTACGAGCACCCGGCCGACCGCCCCGATGCCTGGTCCGCGCTGGTCGCCGCGGCGCCGTCCCTGTACGGCGTCGTCGTCAACCCGGCGAGCGGCGCGGGCGAGGCCCCCGACCCCGCGTTCGCGGAGGCGGCCGGGCGGCTGCGGCGGGCCGGGGTGCGGCTCCTCGGCTACGTGGACACCGACTACGGTCGCCGCCCGCACGCCGAGGTCGTCACCGACCTCGTCCGCCACCGCGACTGGTACGGCACCGACGGCGCCTTCCTCGACCAGGTCGCGACCGCGCCCGCCGCCCTCGCCCACTACCGCCGGATCGCGGTCGCGGCCCGGTCCGCCGGGGCCGTGACCCTGGTGCTCAACCACGGCGCCCACCCCGACCCCGGATACGAGGAGTTCGCCGACCTCCTCGTCACCTTCGAGGGCCCCTGGGACACCTACCGGACGCTCGATCTGCCGGTCGCCGACCGGTACTGCCACCTCGTCTACGGGGCCCCGCCCGGGGTCCGCCCGGCCACCCGGGTGCACTGCGCCGTCCCCGGCACGGGTGCACACCCCTGGGGCACCCTTCCGCACCTCTTGGAGCCCGCCCGATGAGACGAGCCCGCCCGATGAGACGAGCCGCCCGATGAGACGACTGCTGCCCCTGCTCGCGGGGCTGCTGCTCCTCGCCACCGCCTGTACGACGGCCCCGGACCCGGACCCGAAGCCGCGGGAGGAGCGGTGGCGGCCGAAGCCGGGGGTCGGCTGGCAGTGGCAGCTCAGCGGCCGGCTCGACCCGACCGTCGACGTCCCGGTGTACGACATCGACGGCTTCGACCACCCGGCGTCGACCGTCGCCGACCTCCACCGGCGGGGCCGCAAGGTCATCTGCTACCTCTCCACCGGCGCCTGGGAGGACTTCCGGCCGGACGCCTCCGCGTTCCCGAAGTCCGTGCTCGGCCAGGGCAACGGCTGGAAGGGCGAGCGCTGGCTCGACATCCGCCGCACGGACGTCCTCGAACCCCTGATGGCCGCGCGCCTCGACATGTGCCGCGACAAGGGCTTCGACGCCGTCGAACCCGACAACATGGACGGCTACAAGAACCGCACCGGCTTCCCCCTGACCGCCGCCGACCAGCTGCGCTACAACCGGCTGATCGCCCGCCTGGCGCACGAACGGGGCCTCGCGGTGGGACTCAAGAACGACCTGGACCAGATCCCGCAGCTGCTCCCCGACTTCGACTTCGCGGTCAACGAGCAGTGCGCGGAGTACGACGAGTGCGGCCGTCTGGTCCCGTTCGTGACGGCGGGCAAGGCGGTCTTCCACGTCGAGTACGAGCTGGAGGCCGAGGAGTTCTGCCCCCAGGTGCGCGAGCTTGGCTTCAGCTCCCTGCAGAAGCGGTACGAGCTGGGCGTCTGGCGCCGGGCCTGCTGACCCGCTCCGCCGCCGGGCCCGGAGGGGTCACCCCAGGGCCAGCGCCACCAGGGCGGCCGTCGCCGCCGTCTCCTCGACCGCGCCGAACACGTCCCCCGTCACCCCGCCGAACCGCCGTACGCACCGGCGGAGCAGCAGGGCCGCCGCGCCGAGCGCCGCACCCGCCGCCAGGACGTTGTGGACCGCGTCGGACGGCGAGAGCAGCAGGCCCGTGGCGGCGCAGCCGACCAGGACGAGGGCGGTCGTGAGGGTCGAGGACCGGACCGGGACCGTCGCGGCGACGATGGCCCCGAGGCCCTCGGGGCGGGCCGCGGGGACGCCGTGGCGTGAGGCGTGGGTCAGGGCGAGGCGGGCGACGGTCGCGGCGAGGACGGCGCCGACCGCGCCGTGCGCCCAGCTCTCCCCGTACAGCTCGAAGACCGCGGCGACCTGGGCGAACAGGACGAGGAGCAGCACGACGACGCCGAACGGACCGACGTCGGACTGCTTCATGATGCGCAGCGCGTCCTCGGCGGGCTTGGCGCTGCCGAGGCCGTCGGCGGTGTCGGCGAGGCCGTCGAGGTGGAGGCCCCGGGTGAGGGCGGCGGGGACGGCGGTGGTGACGACGGCGGCGAGCAGCGGGCCGGAGCCGAGCGCCAGGAACGCGGAGCCGAGCGCGGCGGCGCAGAGGCCGACGACCAGCCCGGCGAGGGGTGCGCAGAGCATGCCGGCGCGTGCCGCGTCCCGGTCCCAGCGGGTGATGCGGGCGGGGAACACGGTGAGGGTGCCGAAGGCGAAACGCAGGCCGTCCATCCGGGCAGGGTAATCGTCGCCCCCGGACGGTAGATTGCGCATACCGCCCAAATCGGAAGGGGGTGGCATGGGTCACTGGTTCGCCCGCAACATCGTCGAGCCGGGCAAGCTCCCGACGCTTCTCGCTCTGACCTCATTCGTCGTGACATTCCTGGTCACCCGCACGGTCACCCGGCTCATCAGGGCGGGGAAGGGACCCTTCCGGAACGTCTCCTCCGGTGGGCTCCACATCCATCACGTCGTACCCGGCGTGGTGCTCACCGTCCTCGGCGGGTTCGGCGCGGTGGGCAGCGGTCGGCACGGGATCGGCGCGGCCGTCTTCGCCGTGGTCTTCGGGATCGGCGCGGGGCTCGTCCTCGACGAGTTCGCGCTGATCCTCCATCTGGACGACGTGTACTGGACCGACGAGGGCCGCAAGAGCGTCGAGGTGGTCGTCCTCACCGCCGCCCTGGTCCTGCTCGCCCTGAGCGGCTTCTCGCCGCTCGGCGTCGACGACGTGACCGCCGACGAACGCCAGGACCGGGCCACGTTCGTCCTGACCCTGGTGGTGAACTTCCTCTTCATCCTGATCACCCTGGTGAAGGGGAAGTTCCGGATGGCCGTCCTCGGGACCCTCGTCCCCTTCGTGGCGATCGTCGGCGCCGTCCGGCTGGCCCGCCCCGGCTCCTGGTGGGCCCGGAGGTTCTACGGGCGCCGCCACCGGGCCCGGGCCCGGTCCCGCATCCGCACGTACCGCCACGACAAGCGCTGGGTCAAGGTCAGGCGCCGCTTTCAGGACTTGATCGGCGGCTTCCAGGAGCGGGTCCCGGGGCGGGGCTCCACCCCCTCCTGACGACGCTCGCGCCAGGCCTGCACCCCGATCAGGACGAGGACGCCGGCGATCGCCGCCAGATGCTCCTTGCCCGCCAGGTTCGGCTTGACGATCACCTCGACGACCATCGCCACGACCACCATCGCGCCCGTCCACCGGGCCCCGTACCGCCAGCAGACGTAGACGGCGAGGCCGACGACGGCCGCCGAGGGCCCGGTGTCGACGACCAGCGCGTCGGAGGCGGGCAGTCCGAAGGGGGTGTCCGGGCCGAGCGCGATGCCCACCCGCGCGTACAGCGTCCCGCAGAGCGTGGCCAGATAGGCGACGGCGAGCGTCCGCCACCGCCCGAGACAGATCTCGGCGATCCCGAACACCAGCAGGACCTGTGCGAGAGCGCCCCAGACGGGCAGGTCCAGCGCGGGCACGAACAGGGAGAGCGGGGTGCGGAGCAGCGCGAGCCAGAGCGGGTCCTCGGCGCGGACGGAGCCGATGTCCTGGACCGGCTGGTAGCCCCAGTCCTGGTTCTGCACGAGCTGGAAGAGGGCGGTGAGGCAGACGGCGGCCAGCGTCATCGGGACCGCCCTCCACCTCCGGGTGACGAGCGCCGCCCGCACGGTGCCGAGGAGCGGACCCCACTCGCGGCGTGCGAAACCCGCGACGGAGCCGCTCAACGGCCGCTCTCCAGATGTCTGCGGTGCATCCACTTCGGCAGCCCCGGGGCCTCCAGGAACCCTTCGGCGCGACCGGCGGCGAGGCCGATGCGCAGCAGGTCCGCACTCTTCTCGAAGAGCATGAATCGGGGCTCCCAGATCGGTCGGTACTTGGCGTTGGCGCGGTACAGCGACTCGATCTGCCACCAGCGGGAGAAGAAGCTGAGCAGGGAACGCCACATGCGCAGCACGGGTCCCGCCCCGAGCTTCGAGCCACGTTCGAAGACGGAGCGGAACATCGCGAAGTTCAGTGAGACCTGAGTGATCCCGATCTCCTTGGCGCGTTGGAGGAGTTCGATGACCATGAACTCCATCAGCCCGTTCTCGGAGTCCCGGTCACGGCGCATCAGGTCCAGCGAAAGGCCCTTCGGCCCCCAGGGCACGAAGGAGAGCACGGCCCGCAGGGCCCCCTCGCCGTCGGTGCACTCCAGCATCACGCAGCGGCCGTCACGCGGGTCGCCGAGCCGCCCGAGCGCCATCGAGAAGCCCCGCTCGGTGGCCCCGTCCCGCCAGTCGTCGGCCTTGCGCAGCAGCTCGGCCATCTCCTCGGCCGGGATGTCCTCGTGGCGCCGGATCCGTACCTCGTACCCGGCCCGCTTGACCCGGTTGAAGGCCTGCCGGACCGTCCGCATGGCCCGTCCGTCGAGGGTGAACTCGTCGGTCTCCACGATCGCCTCGTCGCCCAGCTCCAGGGCGTCCAGTCCGTGCCGCGCGTAGATCACGCCGGCCTCCTCGCTGGCCCCCATCACCGCCGGGATCCAGCCGTGCTCCCGCGCCTCGGCCAGCCAGGGCTCGATCGCGCCCGGCCAGGCCTCGGGGTCGCCGATCGGGTCGCCGGAGGCGAGCGAGACCCCGCCGACCACCCGGTAGGTGACGGCGGCCTTCTCGCTCGGCGACCACACGACGCTCTTCTCGCGGCGCAGCGCGAAGTAGCCGAGCGAGTCCCGGTCCCCCTGCTTGTCGAGCAGGGCCCGCAGCCGCTCCTCGTCCTGCTCGGTCAGCGGGTCGGTGGCCCGGCGGGAGCGGAAGGCGGCGAAGAGCACCGCGAAGAGCAGCAGCGTGGACAGGACGTTGATGGTGACGTCGACCCAGCCGGGGGTGGTGATCCCGGCGAACCGCGAGTCGTCGGAGGCCAGCGTGATCAGCCGCATCACGCCGTACCGCCAGCGCTCCAGGAAGGTGGAGTGCGCGGTGGAGGTGTTGGTGACGGTGACCAGGGCGGCCGCGAGCAGCGAGGTGACGAGCAGCCCGCCGACCGCCACGACCGCCGCCAGCCACGGGTTGGAACGGTCGCCCTTCGCGTAGAACTCCTTGCGTCCCAGCAGCAGCGCCAGGACGAAGGCGGCGGTCAGGGCCAGCGAGATCCAGTTCTGCGCGTGCTGCCGGATCTCCGGGAAGAGCATCACCAGCGAGAAGAGCAGCAGGAACAGTCCGCCGAGCACCAGGTTCAGGATCCAGGCGGCCCGTTTGCGGCGCCGCATGGTGATCGCCAGGAAGAGGGTGAAGACCCCCGAGGCGAAGCCCGCCGTGAGCATGTACGGAGTGAAGTAGTTGTCCTCGTTGTGCCGGCGCAGGTCCTGCCCGAAGGAGACCCAGACGGCACTCAGGAAATTGATGAACGTGACGACGCGCAGGTACCAGACGGCGAACGCGGCGCTGCGCCGTGATCGGGCGGTGGTGCCCCGGGGCGCTGCTTCGGCGGACAAACGGACCTCTCCCATGAAAAGCGATCATATGGGGCATCGTTTGTCATGCGGCGACGCCGGAGGCGGCCGCGCGCGCGTCGCGCACCTGCCGTGCGCCGCGCGTACGGCCGCCTCCGGAGCCGCTCAGTCCGTCCCGCGTCCCGCCCGTCAGGCCCCGGAGCCGTCCTCGGTGTCCGGAGTGGTCGGATCCGGACGTTCGGGCAGCTCCGCGGCGAACGCCGCCGCGGCCCTGACGAGGGGCAGCGCGAGCAACGCCCCGGTTCCCTCACCCACATGGACGCCGTGGTCGAGCAGAGGGTTGAGCGCCATCCGGTCCAGGGCCTTCGCCTGCGCCGGCTCCCCGCTCACCTGACCCGCCAGCCACCAGTCCGGCGCCCGGAACGCCGCCCGCTGCGCCACCAGCGCGCAGGCCGCCCCCACCACACCGTCCAGGATCACCGGCATCCGCCGCACCGAGGCCTGCAGCAGGAAACCCGTCATCGCCGCCAGGTCCGCCCCGCCGACCGCCGCGAGCAGCTCCAGCTGATCGCCGAGCACCGGCCGGGCCCGCCGCAGGGAGTCCCGGATCGCCGCGCACTTGCGCATCCACGCCAGGTCGTCGATCCCCGCGCCGCCCCGGCCCGTCACCACCGACGCGTCCGTCCCGCACAGGGCCGCGATCAGCGTGGCCGCGGGCGTCGTCCCGCCCACGCTCAGATCCCCGAGCACCACCAGATCGGTGCCCGAGTCCGCCTCCTCGTCGGCGATCGCGACACCGAGCCGCACCGCCGCCTCGGTCTCCTCGGCCGTCAGCGCGTTCTCCACGTCGATCCGGCCGCTGCCGCGCCGCACCCGGTGGCGCGCCACCTCGGCCGGCAGCAGCTCCGGGTCGCAGTCCAGACCCGCGTCCACCACCCGCACCGGCACGTCCGTCGACCGGGCCAGCACCGCGATCGGGCTCGCCCCGTCGAGGACCGCGCGCACCAGCTCGTACGCGGTCCCGGCCGGACGCCCCGACACGTCGAGCGAGGCCACCCCGTGGTCGCCCGCGAAGAGCACCACCTTCGGCTGCTCGATCGCCCGCACCTCGACCGAGGCCTGCGCGGCCGACAGCCACTCACCGAGCTCGTCGAGCCGACCGAGCGCCCCCGGCGGCACGGTCAGCCGCTCACGGCGCTCCTCGGCGTCGCGCCGGATCCCCCCGTCGGGGCGCTCGATCAGATCGGAGAAGTCGTCCAGGTTCACGCGGTCCGCCTTGTGCCATCAGCGAGGTCATCGGTGATCGGCACCCTACCCGCGCAGTACCAGGGGCTGTCCGGCGACCACGAGGAGGACCTCCTCGCACTCGTCGGCGAACGCCGCGTTCAGCCGGCCCAGCTCGTCCCGGAAACGCCGCCCCGCCGCCGTCGCGGGCACCACCCCCGAGCCGACCTCGTTCGTCACCGCCACGACCGTGCGGCGGGTGGCCCGCACCGCCGCCACCAGCTCCGCCGTCCGCTCGCGCAGGGCCGTCTGCCCGCCCGCCGCCCACCGCTCGTCGTCCCAGGCGCCCACCCGGTCCATGGCGTCCGTCAGCCACAGCGACAGACAGTCCACGAGCAGCGCGGGCCCGTCCTCTTCGAGCAGCGGTACGAGGTCACAGGTCTCGGCGGTACGCCAGGACCCCGGCCGGCGCTCCCGGTGCAGTCCCACCCGCTCCGCCCACTCCGGGTCGCCCTCCCGGCCGCCGCCCGTCGCCACGTACAGCACGTCGGGGAAGGTCTCCAGGCGCCGCTCGGCCTCGACCGACTTCCCCGACCGGGCCCCACCGGTCACCAGGGTGCGCCGCGGCACGTCCGGCACCTCGTGGTACTCGCCCACGTACAGCGTCGTCCCGTCCGCAACCGCCCGGGCGCCCGCCGCCGCGAGCCGGCGGTCCAGCTCCGCGCCCGTCGGCACGTCGTGGTCCAGGTGGACGGCGATCACCTCGGTTGCCGGCCCCGCCGCCCCGGTCGCCCGCAGCCGGGCCAGCCCGTCCGGACGGCCCGTCACATCGGCGACCACCATGTCGTACGGCACCTGGTGGTTCTCCGGAAGCCCGGCCACGGCCCCGCCCGGCGGCAGGTACAGCAGCCGCTCGCCCTCCGCCGAGGTCACCTCGTACCCGGTGCCGGGGGAGTCCATCGGGACCGCCCGCACCCGGTGCCCGGAGATCAGCGTCAACTCCCGGCCGTCCGGCACCCGCCCGGCGGTGGGAAGCCCGGCGGGCATCTCCACCGGGGGCCCGTCGTGCGGATGCGTGAGCAGCACCTGCCGTACGCCGACCAGCGAATGGCCCGACCGGGCGGCCGCCAGGGCGGCCCCCGGGGTCAGATCGAGCAGCAGGGCCCCGTCCAGGAGCAGCGACGTCGCCGCGCGGACCCGGGGCCCGCGGGAGAGCGCGCACACGGCGCAGGGGCAGTCGGGGCGGGGCAGTCCGAGCGGGGCGCCGGTGCCGAGCAGAGTCAGTTCCACCCTCAGATCCTCCCGCGCCACCGCGAGCCGTGCGCGCCCGGCTACTCTGCGGGCAGGAAACCGATCATCCGGTGAGCGCCAGGAGGCGGACATGGCATGGACGTGGCGGTTCGAGAAGTCCGACGGCACGGAGGTCGAGCCGGTGGTGACCCCGGAGGAGTTCACCACCCAGGGAGACGCGGAGAGCTGGATCGGCGAACACTGGCGTGACCTCCTGGGCGGCGGCGCGGACCAGGTGACCCTCTCGGAGGACGACACGAAGATCTACGGCCCGATGCCCCTGAACGCCGAGGGCTAGAACCCCCGGCGGCCAGGGCGGGGGTGCGGGGGCTGCCGCCGCCGCACCCCTTCCGGCCCGTGACCGCCGCGGGCGACCGTCACATCTCGCCCAGCGTGACCTCCACCTTCTCGGTGGCCGTCCCCCGGACGTACACCGTCGTCACCTTGTCGCCCGGCCGGTGCGAGGCCAGGGCCTCCGACAGCGAGGTGATCGTCGTGATCTCCGTGTCGCCGAGCCGGGTGATCACATCGCCCGGCTTCAGCCCCGCCTTGCCCGCCGCCCCGCTCGCCGGAGCCTCGACGACCGCCACGCCCGCCGGCTCGTAGTCGTCGTCCAGGACCGTGCGGCCGGTGATGTTCAGGGCCGCCCGGCCCGAGTCCGTCACCTTGCCGTCCTTGATGATCTGGTCGGCGACCGTCCGCACCATCGACGAGGGGATCGCGAACCCGATGCCGGGGGCCGAGCCGCCGCCCATCTCGGGGTCGCTCGCCGCGAGCGTCGGGATGCCGATGACCTCGCTGTCGAGGTTCACCAGCGCGCCCCCGCTGTTGCCGGGGTTGATCGCGGCCGACGTCTGGACCATGTCGGCGATGGTCGCGCCCGTGCCCCCACCGGTCCGCCCCTCGCTGACGGTGCGGCCGGTCGCGGACACGATGCCCTGCGTGACGCTGCCGGAGAGGCCGAGCGGGGAGCCCATCGCCAGCACGATCCGTCCCATGTCGACGGCCGCGGAGTCGCCGAACCTCGCCGGCTTCAGTCCCTGCGGCGTCGACTCCAGTTTGATCACCGCGAGGTCCTGCTCCGGGTAGGAGCTGACGAGCCGGGCGGTCACCGGCTGCCCGCCCGTGGCGGCGGTGACCTGGAAGGACTTCTCCTGGCCGACCACGTGCGCGTTGGTGACGATGTGGCCCTTGTCGTCGTAGACGACCCCGGAGCCCAGGCTCTCGGCCGCGTCGATCTGCACGACGGACGGCAGGACGTTCCTGATGACGGCCCGGTAGTCGTCCTCCAGGTCGTTGGCGGCGAGCGGCGCCGCCGCCTGGGTGGAGCGCTCCGGCGCGGACGCGCCGCCCGCGGAGGTGCAGCCGCCGACGAGTGCCGCGGCGCAGGCGGCGGCCGTCAGGGCAAGGAGGAGGCGGGAGGTACGGGCATGGGCACGGGATACGTCCATGTCCGGAGTATCCGATCGGCCCGCGCCCCGGGCCCGGCGAGCGCACCCGATCAGGGGTGCGGTCCCCGAACCGTCGGCTTCCTCAGCCCCGTACCCCGCACAGGTGCAGCAGCGCCGCCACCCGCCGGTACGGTTCGGTGCGTCCGGCCCGGTCCTCGGCGGCGAGCAGCCGATCCAGCTCCTCGGCGGCCGGCAGGCCCTCCTCGGCGGGCACGGCGTCGGTGAAGACCCGCACCCCGTACCAGGCGTGCAGCGGCGCCGCGATCCCCGCGAGCGTCGCCGTCAGCGCGTCGAGGCGGTCGGCCCGCACCTTCACGCCGTTGTCGTCGGTGTAGACGTCGGAGTCGAACCCGGCGAGGGCTCCCGACCAGTCTCCGGCGAGCCCCGGCCGCATGGAGAGGGCCTCCCCGTTCCGCACGACCAGGGAAAGGAGCCCGCCCGGGGCCAGCATCCGGGCCAGGCCCGCGAGCAGCGCGTCGGGCTCGTCCGCGTACATCAGGACGCCGTGGCAGAGGACGACGTCGAAGCTGCCGGGGAGGAAGTGCACCCCGGTCTCGCGGCCGTCGCCCTCGATCAGCCGGACCCGCTCGCGGATGCCGGCGGGTTCGGTCGCCAGCGACTCACGGGCCGCCTTCAGGAGATCCGGGTCGGCCTCCAGGCCGGTGACCGTGTGCCCCGCGCGCGCGAGGCGCAGGGCCTGGGTGCCCTGGCCCATGCCCGCGTCGAGGATCCGCAGCCGCTGTCCCACGGGATAGCGGCCGGATATCTGCTCGTCGAGCTGGCGGGCGACGATCTCCTGCCGGATGGTGTCGCGCAGCACGCCGGAACCGGCGGGCCAGTGCACGACGACGGGCAGCACCGGGCCACCCGACTCCGACGTCGCCGCGCCGAAAGCGCGCTCGCCGAGCTCCGAGCTGTCGGCGCTCAGGGCCGCTCTCCGCGCTTGACCTGCGGCTTCGGAAGCCGCAGTCGGCGCATCTGGAGCGTACGCATCAGGCCGTAGGCCACGGCACCGCGCTTCGGCTCGTTCGGGAAGCGCTCGGCGAGCTGCTTCCGCAGGCGGATCCAGATACCCACCGAGTCGATGACGATCAGGATGATCACACCGAGCCAGAGCAGCAGAGAGATGTTCTGCAGCGACCGGTTGGTGTTGCCGAACAGCGACAGCACGAGGATCACCACGGCCATCGGCAGGAAGAACTCGGCGATCGCGAAGCGCGAGTCGACGAAGTCGCGCACGAAACGGCGGACCGGACCCTTGTCGCGGGCCGGCAGGTAACGCTCGTCGCCACTGGCCAGCGCTTCGCGCTGACGGGCCAGGTCCGAGCGGCGTGCCTCGCGCTGGCGCTTGGAAGCCTCCTTGCGGTCGGTCGGCACCGTCGCGGCGCGACGGCGCTGGGTCTGCGCCTCACTCCGCTTCGGGGTCGGGCGGCCCTTGGGGGCCTCGGGGTCGCGGGGCTGCTTGGTGGAGAGGTCCGCCGTCACCTTGTCGGTGGGGGCCTTCTCGTCCTTCGAACGGCTACGGAACACAAAACCCAAGGGTACGGGGTGGTGGGCATGAACCCCATGCCGGGCGGGAACGATCCGCTAACGGACTGCGTCTTCGCCGGTACGTACGGAGGACGCACCCGGGTCTCCCCCTAGATCCCTCTACTCCCTGCGCGGGAGGGGAGACCGGGCGCAGTCGTCCTTGGGGAGGAGCGCATCCCGCCCCGAACAGTGCGGTAATGGAGACAGGGCCCGTACTGTGGACCCTGTCGAAGAGCTGGAGCCAAGTCCGTCAGAAGGGGGCGCGCGAAGCCCATGAGCGGTGTCATGAAGCGTATGGGGATGATCTTCCGCGCGAAGGCGAACAAGGCCCTTGACCGGGCCGAGGACCCGCGCGAGACGCTCGACTACTCCTACCAGAAGCAGCTGGAGCTGCTGCAGAAGGTGCGCCGGGGCGTCGCCGACGTCGCCACCTCCCGCAAGCGGCTCGAACTCCAGCTGAACCAGCTGCAGGGCCAGTCCGCCAAGCTGGAGGACCAGGGCCGCAAGGCGCTCGCCCTCGGCCGCGAGGACCTGGCGCGCGAGGCGCTGTCCCGCCGCGCCGCGCTGCAGCAGCAGGTCAGCGACCTGGAGGTGCAGCACCAGACGCTGCAGGGCGAGGAGGAGAAGCTCACTCTCGCCGCCCAGCGTCTCCAGGCCAAGGTGGACGCCTTCCGCACCAAGAAGGAGACCATCAAGGCGACCTACACGGCGGCCCAGGCGCAGACCCGGATCGCCGAGTCCTTCTCCGGCATCTCCGAGGAGATGAGCGACGTCGGCGTCGCGATCCAGCGGGCCGAGGACAAGACCGCCCAGCTCCAGGCGCGCGCCGGCGCGATCGACGAGCTGCTCGCCTCGGGCGCCCTGGACGACCAGTCCGGGCTCGCGAAGGACGACATCCAGGCGGAGCTGGACCGGCTGTCCGGCGGTACGGACGTCGAGCTGGAGCTCGCCCGGATGAAGGCCGAGCTGGCCGGCGGCCCGTCGGCGCAGAAGCAGGCGATCGAGGGCGGTGGCACGGCCGCGCCGCAGGACAACACGCAGCAGCAGTCCCACCCGCGCTTCGAGAAGTAGGCGCGGGGAACCAGGCCACGGCTCGCGAACAGACAGGACGCGTCATGATCGTACGGATCATGGGGGAGGGCCAGTGGAAGCTGGCCGACAGGCACTTCGTGGAGCTGAACAGGCTCGACGACGAGCTGCTCGAAGAGATGGAGTCGGGGGACACGGACGGCTTCAGGGGCACGCTCGGCGCCCTGCTCGACGCCGTCCGGCGGCTCGGTGAGCCGCTCCCGGACGACGCCCTGGAGCCGTCGGAGCTGATCCTCCCGGCTCCGGACGCGAGTCTGGACGAGGTCAGGGAGATGCTCTCCGACGACGGCCTCATCCCGGGCTGACCACTCCGGCCGACGGTCCCGCCACCCTCCGGGGTGACGGGACCTTCCGCTTCCCCGCGCCCGCCCTACCCGCGCCACCCGCGACCCGCGCCACACGCGACTCGCGCCCGCCCCACCCGCGCCCGCGCCGCCGGCGGCCCGCGCCCGTCCCCGTGCCCGAGCCACCACCGGACCGCGCCCGTCCCCGCGCCCGCCCGGCCCGCCTGTGCCCGAGCCACCACCGGACCGCGCCCGTCCCCGCGCCCGCCCGGCCCGCCTGTGCCCGGGCTCTCGGACGGCGCCCACGCCCGCGCCCGGCCCGCCCCGTACCGTTGTCCCCCGTGACTCCCCCCGGACCTGCCACCGGCACCCCCTACACGCGGCTCCGCGACTGGTTCCTCGCCCATCCGCTCGCCTTCGACGCGACGCTGGCGTTCGGTGCGCTCGTCTGCATGATCGCCGGGTCGTTCACCGACCCGCACGGCAGCCCGACCGGGCCCACCTTCGGCGACCGCGCGCCCGGTGTGCTGAGCGTGCTGATCATGGTCGCCGGTGCCTCCGCGCTGGTGCTGCGCCGGCGGCACCCCTTCCGGGTGCTCGCCTTCATCGTGGCGATCAGCCTCGTGGAGCTGGTCAACGACAACCGGCCCGCCCCCATCGCGATGAGCGCCGTCGTCGCGCTCTACACCGTCGCCTCCCGCACCGACCGGCCCACCACCTGGCGGGTCGGGCTCGCCACCATGGCCGTGCTGACCGCCGCCGCCATGGCCTTCGGTCCGACGCAGTGGTACGCGCAGGAGAACCTCGGCGTGTTCGCCTGGACCGGGATGGCGGCGGCCGCGGGGGACGCCGTCCGCAGCCGCCGGGCCTTCGTGGACGCGATCAGGGAGCGCGCCGAGCGGGCCGAACGGACCCGCGAGGAGGAGGCGGGCCGCCGGGTCGCGGAGGAACGGCTGCGGATCGCCCGTGACCTGCACGACGTCGTCGCCCACCACATCGCCCTGGTCAACGTCCAGGCCGGGGTCGCCGCGCACGTCATGGACAAGCGCCCCGACCAGGCCAAGGAGGCCCTCGCCCACGTGCGGGAGGCCAGCCGGTCCGCGCTCGACGAGTTGCGCGCCACCGTCGGCCTGCTGCGCCAGTCCGGCGACCCGGAGGCGCCCACCGAACCGGCCCCCGGCCTCGCCGTGCTCGACGGACTGCTCGACAGCTTCCGCAAGGCAGGGCTCCCGGTGGCCGTGGCCCGCACCGACGGGGACAAGCCGCTGCCCGCGACCGTGGACCTCGCCGCGTACCGGATCGTGCAGGAGGCGCTGACCAACGTGCGCAAGCACGCGGGGCCGGACGCCGAGGCCGAGGTGAGCGTCGTCCGGGTGGGCCGTACGGTCGAGATCACCGTCCTCGACAACGGAACGCCCCCCGCCGCCCCCGACCCGACCCCCACCGGCGGCCACGGGCTGCTCGGCATGCGGGAGCGGGTCGGCGCGCTCGGCGGCACCCTCACCGCGGCCCCCCGGTACGGCGGCGGCTTCCGGGTCCAGGCGATACTGCCCGTGACGTCCCGCACGGGGGAGGACACATGACGATCCGGGTACTGCTCGCCGACGACCAGGCCCTGCTCCGCAGCGCCTTCAAGGTCCTGGTGAACTCCGAACCGGACATGGAGGTCGTCGGCGAGGCCGCCGACGGCGCCCAGGCCGTGGCCCTGGCCCGCTCCGAACGGGCCGACGTCGTCCTGATGGACATCCGGATGCCGGGCACGGACGGCCTCGCCGCCACCCGCATGATCACCGCGGACCCGCAGCTCTCCGGCGTACGGATCGTCATGCTGACCACCTTCGAGGTCGACGAGTACGTCGTGCAGTCGCTGCGCGCCGGCGCCTCGGGCTTCCTCGGCAAGGGGGCCGAGCCGGAGGAACTGCTCGGCGCGATCCGGATCGCCCACGCGGGCGACGCCCTGCTCTCCCCGGCCGCCACCAAGGGCCTGATCGCCACGTTCCTCGCGCAGGGCGCAGGTGCGGAGGCCGTGGGGGAGGGCGGTCGAGGCCGCACCGAGCGGCTTGCCGCGCTCACCGCCCGGGAGCGCGAGGTCCTCGTGCTCGTCGCGGGCGGACTCTCCAACGACGAGATCGCCGAGCGGCTCGACGTCAGCCCGCTCACCGTGAAGACCCACGTCAACCGGGCGATGGCGAAGCTCGGGGCCCGCGACCGTGCCCAACTGGTGGTCACGGCCTACGAGTCGGGACTGGTGCGCCCTCGGGTGGAGTGACCTGTGGGCCGGGTGATCCCTCCGAGGGTGGAGTGACCGGAGGCTCCGGCGTACTCCAGACGCGGTATGCGCGGGATAAGGATGTGGACCCGGGGGCCGAGGACTTCCGGTCGCCGATGGCAGATCGTATAGGCGGGGGGCACCTCCGGCGGATCCAGTGGATCGGGGCCGGATTCTCGGCTGCTCCCGCCCGTCGACGAGTACGCCACAGAAGAGAGACCCCATGTCCTGGCTGTCGAGATTCAGCCTCGCGCAACGGGCCCTGATCGGGCTCGTGTCCATCGTCGCCCTCGTGTTCGGGGCGATCGCGATACCGCAGCTGAAGCAGCAGCTGTTCCCCTCGATCGAGCTGCCCATGGTCTCGGTCCTCGCCCCCTACCAGGGCGCCTCTCCCGATGTGGTCGAGAAGCAGGTCGTCGAGCCGCTGGAGAGCAACCTCAAGTCCGTCGACGGCCTGAAGTCGGTGACCTCCACCGCCTCCGAGGGCATGGCCCTGATCATGGCCTCCTTCGACTACGGCGACGAGTCCACCAAGCAGCTCGTCGCCGACGTGCAGCAGGCCGTGAACCGCGCCCGCGCGCAGCTGCCCGACACGGTCGACCCGCAGGTCGTGGCCGGTTCGACCGACGACATCCCGACCGTCGTCCTCGCCGCCGCCTCCGACAAGGACCCGCAGGCCCTCGCCGATCTCCTCGACCGGACCGTCGTGCCCGCCCTCGAAGGCATCGAGGGCGTCGGCCAGGTCTCCGTCAGCGGCGTCCAGGACCTCCAGGTCTCCGTCACCCCGGACGAGCGGAAGCTCGCCGCGGCCGGACTCAGCGGCATGAAGCTCGCCGAGGCCCTGCGCTCCGGCGGCGGCACCGTCCCGGCCGGCTCCTTCGCGGAGGACGGCAAGAGCCGCACGATCCAGGTCGGCGGGGGCTACACCTCGCTGAAGCAGATCGAGGACCTGCGCATCCCGGCGGCCGTCCCCGGCAAGGGCAAGGCCGTCCGCCTCGGTGACGTGGCCACCGTCCGCCAGGAGGAGTCGCCGCGCGCCTCCCTCACCCGTACCAACGGCAAGCCCAGCCTCGCCGTGATGGCCACCATGGACAAGGACGGCAGCGCCGTCGCGATCTCCGACGCCGTCGCGGAGAAGCTCCCCGACCTGCGCCGCGACCTCGGCGCCGGCGCCGAGCTGACCGTGGTCTCCGACCAGGGCCCGGCCGTCGCCAAGGCCGTCTCCGGTCTGACCACCGAGGGCGCGCTCGGCCTCGTCATGGCCGTCCTGGTGATCCTGGTCTTCCTCACGTCGATCCGCTCGACGCTGGTCACCGCGGTCTCCATCCCGCTGTCGGTCGTGCTCGCCCTCATCGTGCTCTGGACCCGCGACCTCTCGCTCAACATGCTGACCCTCGGCGCGCTCACCATCGCCATCGGCCGGGTCGTCGACGACTCGATCGTGGTCCTGGAGAACATCAAGCGTCACCTGGGCTACGGCGAGGAGCGCCAGGCCGCGATCCTCACCGCCGTCCGCGAGGTGGCGGGCGCCGTCACCTCGTCGACGCTCACCACCGTCGCCGTCTTCCTGCCGATCGGTCTGACCGGCGGCATGATCGGCGAGCTGTTCGGCTCGTTCTCGCTGACGATCACGGCGGCCCTGCTGGCCTCGCTCGTCGTCTCCCTCACGGTCGTCCCGGTCCTCTCGTTCTGGTTCCTGCGCGCCCCCAAGGGCACCTCGGAGGACCTGGCGGAGGCCCGCAGGCTGGCCGAGGAGAAGGAGGAGAAGAGCCGTCTCCAGCGCCTGTACGTGCCGGTCCTGAGGTTCGCGACCCGGCGCCGGCTCGCGAGCCTGGGCATCGCGCTCGTCGTCCTGGTCATCACCTTCGGCATGACCCCGCTCCTGAAGACGAACTTCTTCGACCAGGGCGAGCAGGAGGTGCTCAGCATCAAGCAGGAGCTGGCGCCCGGCACGAGCCTGAGCGCCTCCGACGAGGCCGCGAAGAAGATCGAGAAGCTCCTCGCGGACACCGACGGCGTCAAGGACTACCAGGTCAACGTCGGCTCCTCCGGCTTCATGGCGGCCTTCGGCGGCGGCACCGGCTCCAACCAGGCCACCTACCAGGTCAGCCTGGAGGAGTCCGCCCCGTACGAGAGGACGCGCGACGCCATCGCCAAGGGTCTCGACGCCCTCGACGGGATCGGCGACACCACCCTCGCGGCCGGCGACGGCTTCGGCAGCCAGAACCTCAGCGTGGTCGTCAAGGCCGGTGACGCGGAGGTCCTCAAGAAGGCCTCCGAGCAGGTCCGTGCCGCCCTCGCCGGGATCAAGGACGTCACCGACGTACAGAGCGACCTCTCGCAGTCCGTGCCGCGCGTCTCCGTCACGGCGAACGAGAAGGCGGCCGACGCCGGCTTCGACTCCGCCTCGCTCGGCATGATCGTCGCCCAGGCCGTACGGGGCACCCCGGCGGCCAAGGCGATCCTCGACGACAGCGAGCGGGACGTCCTCATCACCGCGGCGCGCCCGGTCACCACCCTGGCCGGACTCAAGGCCCTGCCGCTCGGCCCGGTGAAGCTGGGCGACATCGCCACCGTCGAGCTGGTCCCCGGCCCGGTCTCCATGACCCGGATCGACGGCGCCCGCGCCGCGACCATCACGGCGAAGCCGGTCGGCGACAACACCGGCGCGGTGAGCGCCACCCTCCAGTCGGAGATCGACGCGCTCGACCTGCCCGAGGGCGCGACCGCCACCATCGGCGGTGTCTCCGAGGACCAGACCGAGGCCTTCCTCAACCTGTTCCTGGCGATGCTCGCGGCCGTCGCGATCGTCTTCATGCTCCTCGTCGCCACCTTCAGGTCGCTGATCCAGCCGCTGATCCTGCTGGTCTCGATCCCGTTCGCGGCGACCGGCGCGATCGGTCTGCTCGTGATCACCGACACGGCGATGGGCGTCCCGGCGATGATCGGCATGCTGATGCTGATCGGCATCGTGGTCACCAACGCGATCGTCCTGATCGACCTGATCAACCAGTACCGGGCCCAGGGCCTGGGCGTCGTCGAAGCGGTGATCGAGGGCGGCCGGCACCGGCTCCGCCCGATCCTGATGACCGCGCTCGCGACGATCTTCGCCCTGCTGCCGATGGCCCTCGGCATCACCGGCGAGGGCGGCTTCATCGCCCAGCCGCTGGCCGTGGTCGTGATCGGCGGTCTGATCACCTCGACGCTGCTGACCCTGCTCCTCGTCCCGACGCTCTACGCGATGGTGGAGCTCCGCAAGGAGCGCCGCGCGAAGAAGAAGGCGGACAGGAAGGCGGACCGGCGGAAGGACGAGAAGGCGGGGAAGAAGAAGGCGAAGGGCGACACGCACAACGCGGACCAGCCGGACGTCTCCCCGCTGGATGCCAGCCTGCTCGACGCCCTCGACTGAGTCGGCGAGTCGGCGAGCCGCTGACCCACGGCGAAGGGCGCCCCGCGAGCATGCGGGGCGCCCTTCGGCGTACGTACGGGGGGAGAACCGTTACGGCAGAGCGAGCATCCGCTCCAGCGCCAGCTTCGCGAAGCTCTCCGTCTCCTTGTCGACCTGGATCTGGTTGACGAGGTTGCCCTCGGCCAGCGACTCCAGGGTCCACACCAGGTGCGGCAGGTCGATGCGGTTCATGGTGGAGCAGAAGCAGACCGTCTTGTCGAGGAAGACGATCTCCTTGTCCTGGTCGGCGAATCGGTTCGCCAGCCGCCGGACCAGGTTCAGCTCCGTGCCGATCGCCCACTTGGAACCGGCCGGGGCCGCCTCCAGGGTGTTGATGATGTACTCGGTCGAGCCCACGTAGTCCGCGGCGGCGACGACCTCGTGCCGGCACTCGGGGTGGACGAGCACGTTCACGCCCGGGATGCGCGCGCGGACGTCCTCGACGGACTCCAGCGAGAAGCGGCCGTGCACCGAGCAGTGCCCCCGCCACAGGATCATCTTGGCGGCGCGCAGCTGCTCGACGGTCAGCCCGCCGTTCGGCTTGTGCGGGTTGTACAGGACGCAGTCGTCCAGGGACATGCCCATGTCGCGGACGGCGGTGTTCCGGCCCAGGTGCTGGTCGGGCAGGAACAGCACCTTCTCGCCCTGCTCGAAGGCCCAGTCCAGGGCCCGCTCGGCGTTGGACGAGGTGCAGATCGTGCCCCCGTGCTTGCCGGTGAAGGCCTTGATGTCGGCCGAGGAGTTCATGTACGAGACGGGCACGACCTGGTCGGCGACGCCGGCCTCGGTCAGCACGTCCCAGCACTCGGCGACCTGCTCGGCGGTGGCCATGTCGGCCATCGAGCAGCCGGCCGCCAGGTCGGGCAGGACGACCTTCTGCTCGTCGCCGGTGAGGATGTCGGCCGACTCCGCCATGAAGTGCACGCCGCAGAAGACGATGTACTCGGCCGAGGGCTTGGCCGCCGCGTCGCGCGCGAGCTTGAAGGAGTCGCCGGTGACGTCGGCGAACTGGATGACCTCGTCGCGCTGGTAGTGGTGGCCGAGCACGAAGACCTTGTCCCCGAGCTTCTCCTTGGCCGCGCGGGCGCGCTCCACGAGGTCCGGGTCGGAGGGCGACGGCAGATCGCCGGGACACTCGACGCCGCGCTCGCTCTTCGGGTCGGCCTCGCGACCGAGCAGGAGCAGGGCGAGCGGCGTCGGCTGAACGTCGAGCTCATGACGGGTTTGGGCCGTGGTCACGTCACGCACCCTTTCTTCGGAGAAACCTTTTCGTCTAAATGACGCTATCTATCATAACCGCTTCACGTCACGTTGACGATGTCCATAGTGTCGATGTGACGAATTCGCTGGACCCGCCGCCGCCTCCGCCGCCGTCGCCATGGTCGGCGCCGCGGCCGGTCTTCGCCGTCCCCGCACCTGGACAGGGTGTGCGAGCATGAAAGAGGAAAGACCCACTCGGCCCGGAATGAATCCGGGGCACCGTCGGTTGCAACCGTCGGCAAGCAGTCTCCGTACACACCGGGAGAGAAGCAGATGTCCGTATCGGACGAGAAGACCACTGTCAGCGACGGCATCCTCCTGTCCGACGCCGCCGCGGCCAAGGTCAAGGCCCTCCTCGACCAGGAAGGCCGCGAGGACCTGGCCCTGCGCGTCGCCGTTCAGCCCGGCGGCTGCTCCGGCCTGCGTTACCAGCTGTTCTTCGACGAGCGTTCGCTCGACGGCGATGTCGTGAAGGACTTCGACGGCGTCAAGGTCGTCACCGACCGCATGAGCGCCCCGTACCTCGGCGGTGCCTCGATCGACTTCGTCGACAGCATCGAGAAGCAGGGCTTCACCATCGACAACCCGAACGCCACGGGTTCCTGCGCCTGCGGCGACTCGTTCAGCTAAGCCGCACACGCCGTACGCATGAGGGCGGCGGCCCGGGAGAGATCCCGGGCCGCCGCCCTCACGCGTGGCCCCGCCGGTCTCAGCGGCGCGGCACCGACTCCCCGCTCGCCGCGTCGACCACCGGCCGGGAGCCGAGCGGGTTCTCCAGCGTCACCGTCTTCGTGACCTCGACCGCCAGGGCGATGCACACCTTGTCGGGGTCGGTCGGAGCCTCCTTCACCCGGACCGTCACCCGGTCCGCGCTCTCCTGGGCCGTGACCGTGTACGTGCTGCACACCCCGCCCCAGAAGGTGACCGTCAGCTTCCGGCCGTCGTCCTCCGCGCGGAACGACTCGACCTGCCGCGCCGCCGTACCGTCCCCGGGAGGGGGCGTGGGGGCCGGCGCGGGCTCGGTCGGCGGCGCCAGGTGCTCGGGGGCCACCGCCGTCCGGACCACCGTGTACGGCGCCGCGTCAGCCGGATCCGCCGTGAACAGCCAGGACGGTACGAGCACCCGCTCGCCGTCCACGTCCTGCGCGGCCAGGCCCAGCACCGCCGCGGTCACGGGCACCCGGTCCGGCGCCGCCCTGTCGACGATCGTCTGGCAGGGCGCGGCCGGCTCGGGCGTCCCGGGGGCGGGCTCCCGCCCGGTCCCGGTGTCCGGCCGGCCCGAGTCGGGCACACCCGCGGCCGGCGGAGCGGTGGGGCAGCTCCCGACGCCGATCGGGCCGGTGCCCTTCGAGTCCTCGTTCAGCGCGGCGAGCGCCTTCGCCGCCCCGATCACCGGATACGTGGCGGCCTCGGCCGGCTCCTTGAGCGTGCCGCTCCCGGCGACCGCCCGGCCGTCCCGGGCGATGTGCAGCCCCGTCGACCAGCCGTAGGTGGGCAGCCCGCCCACCACCGGATCGGCGTTGACCACCCGCACCGAACCGTTCATCACCTGCGTCGCGGTGACCTTCGCGTCGTCCTGGCCGATCGCCTTCAGGACCGGCGCGGCCGCCGCCTTCGCCGCGGCCTCGCTCAGCGGCGTACCGCCCGGAGCGGGCTTCGACTCCCCCGGGGGCGGGCACGCCCTGCCCTTGAGGCAGGCGTCACCTGCCGGACCGCCGTCGTACCAGGAGTACGTCCAGGTCCCCGGCGCCTTCCGCGCCACGTCGAGGCGGGGCCCCGACCCGTCCTTCTCCGGACGGATCGTCCAGACCTCACCCACCAGGGAGGGGCTGCCGGAGATGCCCAGCGCTTCGGCCAGCCTGGTCACCTCCGCGGAGGTGACCAGGCCCTCGGGCCGGTGGACCGCGGCCGAGGAGGGCCCTTGGGGGAGTGGGCCCTTGGCTGTGTAGACGGTCCCGTTCGGGCCGCCGCCGGGGTCAGGCTCACCGGGTGCGATCCCGGGGCCGCCCCGTGTGTCGCCACCACCGGCGTCCGTACCGCCGCCGCGCTCCAGGCGCAGGGGCGGGGGCGCACCCGCGTCGGCCGCTCGGGTGGCCGCGCCGGTGTCGTCACCGGACGCCGTGGTGGCCAGATAGACGCCACCGCCCCCGGCGAGCAGCACACCCGCCGCCACCGAGGCGGCCAAAACGTTCCGTCGCCTCCGCACGTTCTCCGTACCGCTCACCGCAACGCTCCCTCGTCTCGACCGGACGCCGATGGGACGGAGCGGGCGGGCGGACGGTTCCCGTCCGTCAGCCCCCGTACTCCGCGGTGGCGTCGATCAGCCGTGCCGAGGCCGCCGGTACGACGACCCCGTGGATCAACGCGGGGGAGACCGGAGCGGGTGCGGGAGAGACCGGGGTCACCCAGTGCGGAACCATCCGAGCGCTGTCGCCCCGCAGGTCGGCGAGGCTCAACTCGGACTCGTGTCGCTCACGTGAAGCGGGGTAGATGGTCATGGGCGCACCGTATGCACCGCACGCCCCCGGGGAAAAGGCCTACTCTGGGGTAGTTTCCACTGTTCGGCAGGAACGCCCCCAGCGGGTAGCGTGAACTGTCATTACCGCCTTCCCGCAGGAGCGCCCCGCCGTGCGTATCGCAGTCACCGGCTCCATCGCCACCGACCACCTCATGACCTTCCCCGGCCGGTTCGCCGACCAGCTCGTGGCCGACCAGCTCCACACGGTGTCCCTCTCCTTCCTCGTCGACAACCTCGACGTCCGGCGCGGTGGCGTCGGCCCCAACATCTGCTTCGGCATGGGACAGCTCGGCGGCAGCCCGATCCTGGTGGGCGCGGCCGGCTACGACTTCGACGAGTACCGCGGCTGGCTCGACCGGCACGGCGTCGACACCGGCTCGGTGCGCATCTCCGAGGTCCTGCACACGGCCCGCTTCGTCTGCACCACCGACAAGGACCACAACCAGATCGGCTCCTTCTACACCGGCGCGATGAGCGAGGCCCGGCTGATCGAGCTCAAGGCCGTCGCCGACCGCGTGGGCGGACTCGACCTGGTCCTGATCGGGGCCGACGACCCCGAGGCGATGCTCCGCCACACCGAGGAGTGCAAGACGCGGGGGATCCCCTTCGCCGCCGACTTCTCGCAGCAGATCGCCCGCATGGGCGGCGACGAGATCCGCACCCTCCTCGAAGGCGCCACCTACCTCTTCTCCAACGAGTACGAGAAGGGCCTCATCGAGTCCAAGACGGGCTGGACCGACGCCGAGATCCTCTCCCGCGTCGGCCACCGCGTCACCACGCTCGGCTCGCGGGGTGTGCGCATCGAGCGCGTCGGCGAGGACCCGATCGAGGTCGGCTGCGCCGAGGAGACCGCCAAGGTCGACCCGACCGGCGTCGGCGACGCCTTCCGCGCGGGCTTCCTCACCGGTCTGTCCTGGGGCGTCGGCCTGGAGCGGGCGGCGCAGGTCGGCTGCATGCTGGCCACGCTGGTCATCGAGACGCTGGGCACGCAGGAGTACACGCTGCGGCGGGCCAACTTCATGGAGCGCTTCACGAAGGCGTACGGCGACGACGCCGCCACCGAAGTCCAGTCCCACCTGACCTGACCCACCCCACCGCCCCCACGTCGGGGCTCGTAGCCCCTGGGCCACCCCGCCGCCTGCCGGGGCCCGGCACTCCACCGGACCCCGGCCCGGGCGGGGACCCCACCGGTCCCGGGGCGGAGCTCGTAGCCCCTGGACCCACCCCGCCACCTGCCCCGTCCCGGCACTCCACCGGCGCCCCGGCCCGGGCGGGCAGGCGCCCCGCACTTCACCGGGGCCGGCCCCACCGCCTGGGCCGCGTCCGCGCCCCGCGCCCGCCGCCTAGGCTGCGCCCGCGCCCCCATGACCCCCGCACCTCACGGTCCGTGCGGCCTCCGCACCTCACCGCCGGTCCGGGCTGCGCCCGCGCTGTCCGTCGCCCCCGTGTGGGCAATCGTCCCGCAGGGCGGGACGGGTGGGCACACGGGACGGCGCGCTCGGCGGCGCCTCCGCCCCTTGTGCCTGGACCCGCACCCCTTGTGCGCCGTGCACGGGGTGCGGGTCGGGGCGCGGAAGCCTGGGCCCGGCAGGGGCGAGGTCCGTTGTGCCCACCCGTTCCGCCCCAGCGGAACGATTGCCCACAACGGGGGCGGCGGCGAGGGGACTCACAGCAAGAAGGGCCGACCCGGCGTCGGCGGGGGCCAGCCGCGCGTCCGGTTCGCGACGGCGGGAGCCGAGCTGCGGGTCCGGTTCGCGAAGGCGGAAACCCAGCGGCGGGTCCGGCTCGCGAAGGCGGAAACCCGGCGGCGGTCCCGGTCGCGATGGCCGGAGCCCAGCGCGGAGCCCGGTTCGAGGCGGCGGGAGCCCAGCGGCGGTCCAGGTCGCGACGCCGGGGGAGCCCAGCGCGGAGCCCGCCTCGCGACGGCGGCGGGCGGGCAGCCGAGGCGGGCGGCGGGATCACCCCGCGCGCCCGCGGCCAAGCGACCCGTTCACACCACCCGCCGCACCACGTACCCCACCCCGCCCGCCACCGACGCCGACTCGCCCACGTACTCCTGGCCCCGCATCTCGCACCACGCCGGGATGTCCAGTCGAGCCGCCGCGTCGTCCGCGAGGACCGTCACCGTGCCGCCGAGCGGTACGTCGCCGATCACCTTCGCCAGTTCGATCACCGGGATCGGGCAGCGCCGGCCGAGCGCGTCGACCACGAGCGAGTCGGAGGGGCTCGGCACCCCCACGCCGACTCCCGCCCCGGCCCCCGAACCGGCTCCCGCTCCCGCCGGCGCGCCCAGCCGCTCCCGTACCCCCGCGACCACCCCCGGCAGCGTGTCGAGGAAGCGGTCGACGTCCTCCGCGGGGGTGCCGGCCGGCAGGGAGACCCGGACGTTTCCCTCGCTCAGTACTCCCATCGCGCGCAGCACATGGCTGGGCGTCAGCGTGGAACTCGTACACGACGAACCGGACGAAACGGAGAAACCCTCCCGGTCCAGCTCGTGCAGCAAGGTCTCTCCGTCGACATAGAGACAGGAGAAGGTGACGAGATGGGGGAGCCGGCGCACCGGATCGCCCACCACCTCCACGTCCGGGACGAGCTCCGGCACCCGCGCCCGGATCCGGTCCACCAGGGCCCGCAGCCGGGCGCCCTCGGCCACCGCCTCCGCGCGGACCGCCCGCAGGGAGGCCGCCGCCGCCACGATCGCCGGGAGGTTCTCGAAGCCGGGCGCCCGGCCCGACTCCCTTTCGTCCGAGGGGCCTTGGGGTGCGAAGCGCACACCCTTCCGTACGGCGAGGAGGCCCACGCCCGCCGGACCGCCCCACTTGTGCGCGCTCGCGGCCAGCAGCGACCAGGCCCCCTCCACCGGCCCCCAGCCGAGCGACTGGGCCGCGTCCACGAGCAGCGGCACACCGGCGGCCCGGCAGGCCTCGGCCACCTCCGCCACCGGCTGTTCGGTCCCCACCTCGTGGTTGGCGGACTGCAGGCACGCCAGGGCCGTCCCGGCGTCGAGCGCCGCCGCGAAGACGTCCGCGTCCACCGCTCCGGACCGGCCCACCGGCACCTCGGCGACGGCGCCGCCGGCCGCCGCGTGGGTCTCGGCCGCGTGCAGGACGGAGGAGTGTTCGACCGCGGAGACCACGAGTCGGTTCCCGACACGCCGACGGCCCGCGAGGGATCCCGAGATTCCCGCGTGAACCGCGCGCGTCCCCGAAGGAGTGAACGCGAGCTCGTCCGGGCGGCACCCCACGGCCTCCGCCGCGGCCTCCCGCGCCGCGTCGAGGAGCAGCCGGGCGCGCCGTCCCTCCCGGTACAGCCGGGCCGGGTCGGCCCAGCCCTCGTCCAGGGAGGCGAGCAGCGCCTGACGGGCGACGGGGTGCAGGGGGGCGGCGGACGCGGCGTCGAAGTACGGCATCCGCCCACGGTAGGCGCTGGACGTGGGTGATCTTCGTCCGTCCGTGGTGAGTCCTCGTCAGAAGGGGGGCGCGGCGCACCGCCGAACCGCCGAACGGACGTGTCCGACCCCCCTGCGGAACCCCGGAGTCCACCCCTTCGGGGGCCCGGACGGCGCGTTGGGCACCCTCCCCGCGCGACCCCAAATAGCGTCCAGTAGGGTTTGGTCCGCATAAACATCCAAACCCCTGCCCGCGGCACGGGGCGGCGACCGACCAGCGAGACGGACGGCCGTGGCCGACCAACGCGGGCCGAGACTCTCGGGAAGGCGCTACGTGAGTCCCAACGGCTCCGACCGCTCGTCGCGGCGCCCGATGCGGCGGAAGCTGCCGCAGGTGCTGACTGCGGGCCTGATCCTGGCGACAGCCACGGGCTGCTCGTACAACTGGGAAGACTTCCCCCGCCTTGGAATGCCCACGCCCGTCACGGAAGAGGCGCCTCGGATCCTCTCCCTGTGGCAGGGCTCGTGGGCGGCCGCGCTCATCACCGGAATCCTGGTGTGGGGCCTGATCATCTGGTCCGTCATCTTCCACCGGCGGAGCAGGACCAAGATCGAGGTTCCTCCGCAGACCCGTTACAACATGCCCATCGAGGCGCTGTACACGGTCACTCCGCTCATCATCGTCTCGGTGCTCTTCTACTTCACCGCGCGTGACGAGTCGAAGCTCCTCGAGCTCACCCCCAAGCCGGCGCACACGGTCAACGTGGTCGGCTACCAGTGGAGCTGGGGCTTCAACTACGTCGAGAACGTGCCCGGTGTGACCGGCGACGCCAAGACGGACAAGAACCTCGCCTCCATCCCGGACAAGTTCCTCGAGGACTTCCCGGAGAACGCCGGCGGCGTGTACGACGCCGGTATCCCCGGCGACCGGAACCCGCAGAACGGCAACCCGGGTCCGACCCTGTGGCTGCCGAAGGGTGAGAAGGTCCGGTTCGTCCTGACCTCCCGTGACGTCATCCACTCCTTCTGGGTGGTCCCCTTCCTGATGAAGCAGGACGTCATCCCGGGTCACACCAACTCCTTCGAGGTGACTCCGACGCGGGAGGGCACCTTCATGGGCAAGTGTGCCGAGCTGTGCGGCGTCGACCACTCCCGGATGCTCTTCAACGTCAAGGTGGTCTCCCCGGAGCGCTACCAGCAGCACCTGAAGGAGCTGGCCGAGAAGGGGCAGACCGGCTACATCCCGTCTGGCATCGAGCAGACGGACCCGGCCAGGAATGCGGAGAAGAACCAACTGTGAGCATCCACAACGAAACCCAGGGTGCCGCCGCAGCTGAGGACTCGTACGAGAACGAGCTGCCCGTACGGCGCAAGCAGCCCGGCAACGTCGTGATCAAGTGGCTGACCACCACCGATCACAAGACGATCGGGACGATGTACCTGGTCACGTCGTTCGTCTTCTTCTGCATCGGCGGACTCATGGCGCTCTTCATGCGCGCCGAGCTGGCCCGTCCGGGTACGCAGATCATGTCGAACGAGCAGTTCAACCAGGCGTTCACGATGCACGGCACGATCATGCTGCTGATGTTCGCGACGCCGCTGTTCGCCGGATTCGCGAACTGGATCATGCCGCTGCAGATCGGCGCGCCCGACGTGGCGTTCCCGCGGCTGAACATGTTCGCGTACTGGCTGTACCTCTTCGGCTCGATCATCGCGGTGGCCGGCTTCCTCACCCCGCAGGGTGCGGCCGACTTCGGCTGGTTCGCCTACTCCCCGCTGTCGGACGCCGTCCGCTCGCCGGGTGTCGGCGCCGACATGTGGATCATGGGTCTGGCCTTCTCCGGCTTCGGCACGATCCTCGGTTCGGTCAACTTCATCACCACGATCATCTGCATGCGCGCTCCGGGCATGACGATGTTCCGCATGCCGATCTTCACCTGGAACGTGCTGCTGACCGGTGTCCTGGTCCTGCTCGCCTTCCCGGTCCTCGCGGCCGCGCTGTTCGCCCTGGAGGCGGACCGCAAGTTCGGTGCGCACGTCTTCGACGCGGCCAACGGTGGAGCGCTGCTGTGGCAGCACCTCTTCTGGTTCTTCGGCCATCCAGAGGTGTACATCATCGCGCTGCCGTTCTTCGGCATCGTCTCCGAGGTCATCCCGGTCTTCAGCCGCAAGCCGATGTTCGGCTACATCGGTCTGGTGGCCGCGACCATCGCGATCGCCGGTCTCTCCGTGACCGTGTGGGCCCACCACATGTACGTCACGGGCGGCGTGCTCCTACCGTTCTTCTCCTTCATGACGTTCCTCATCGCCGTACCGACGGGCGTGAAGTTCTTCAACTGGATCGGAACGATGTGGAAGGGCTCGTTGTCCTTCGAGACACCGATGCTCTGGACGATCGGCTTCCTGATCACCTTCACCTTCGGTGGTCTGACGGGTGTCATCCTGGCCTCGCCGCCGATGGACTTCCACGTCTCCGACTCGTACTTCGTCGTCGCGCACTTCCACTACGTCGTCTTCGGCACCGTGGTCTTCGCGATGTTCGCCGGCTTCCACTTCTGGTGGCCGAAGTTCACGGGCAAGATGCTGGACGAGCGGCTCGGCAAGATGACGTTCTGGACGCTGTTCATCGGCTTCCACGGCACCTTCCTGGTGCAGCACTGGCTCGGTGCCGAGGGCATGCCGCGTCGTTACGCGGACTACCTCGACGCCGACGGCTTCACCGCGCTGAACACGATTTCGACGATCTCCTCCTTCCTGCTCGGTCTGTCGATCCTGCCGTTCCTCTACAACGTCTGGAAGACCGCCAAGTACGGCAAGAAGATCGAGGTCGACGACCCGTGGGGCTACGGCCGTTCGCTCGAATGGGCGACGTCCTGCCCGCCGCCGCGGCACAACTTCCTCACCCTGCCGCGGATCCGTTCGGAATCCCCGGCGTTCGACCTGCACCACCCTGAGATCGCCGCTCTCGACCAGCTCGAGAACAAGCCGCACGAGGCCGAGGCCCTCACGGGCAGCAAGGAGGCCGGCAAGTGAAGATCCAAGGCAAGATGTTCATCTGGCTGAGCATCTTCATCCTTGCCATGGCGGTCCTGTACGGCGTCTGGTCGAAGGAGCCGGTCGGTACGACGGCGCTGTTCCTCGCCTTCGGCCTGTCGATCATGATCGGCTACTACCTGGCCTTCACGGCCAAGCGTGTCGACGCCATGGCGCAGGACGACAAGGAGGCCGACGTCGCGGACGAGGCCGGTGAGGTGGGCTTCTTCGCCCCGCACAGCTGGCAGCCGCTCTCGCTGGCCGTCGGTGGCGCGCTCGCCTTCCTCGCCGTCGCGATGGGCTGGTGGATCCTGTACTTCTCCTTCCCGCTGATCCTGGTCGGCCTCTTCGGCTGGGTCTTCGAGTTCTACCGGGGCGAGAACCAGAACCAGTAGCGGTACCCCGCTCCGCACCGGAGCACACCGAGGGGCCCGGACACTTCGTCAGCGAAGTGCCCGGGCCCCTCTTTTGCAGCACTCGGCGCGCTGACGGCGAAGATTGTCCTTAGCGTGAAGTCATGAACGACACGCCGCGCATTCGGACTGTTCTGAGCTGCACCCTTCTGGCCCTCACCGTCACCGCCGGTCTCAGTGCCTGCGCGGGCTCCGAGGACCATCCCCTGTCGGAGAGGGCGTACGACGCGGCGGACCAGCTCGCGGTCAGCGCTCCCTCGGACGGGGCCAAGGCGGACCCCGAGAAGCCCCTGGAGATCACCGCCAAGGGCGACGACGGCCGGATCACCGACGTCACCGCCACCGACGCCGCAGGGCGCCACCTGGCGGGCGAACTCACCGCGGACGGCCAGCGCTGGCGCTCCACGGCCGCCCTGGCGGCCGGCGCCCGCTACACGGTCCGCGTCTCCACGGAGGACGAGGACGGCGCCCCGGGCGCCCGTACGTACACGTTCGAGACGGCTCCGGCGAAGAAGGCCCTGACGGCCGCCTTCGGCCCGGAGGCGGGCACGTACGGCGTCGGGCAGCCCATCACGGCCGACCTCAGCCTCCCGGTCAAGGACCGCAAGGCCCGGGCGGCCGTCGAACGGGCCCTCAAGGTCCGCTCCACACCCTCCGTCGAGGGCTCCTGGTACTGGGTGGACGACAAGAAGCTGCACTTCCGCCCGAAGGAGTACTGGCCCGCCGGCGCCAGCGTCACGGTCACCGGCAACCTGGACGGCCTCAAGGTCGGCGACAAGCTCTACGGCGGCCCGTCCAGGCCGCTGAAGCTCACGATCGGCGACCGGATCGAGGCGGTCGCGGACGCCGGCTCGCACTACATGACCGTGCGGCGCAACGGAGAAGTGATCAACACCATTCCGGTGACCACCGGGAAACCGGGCTTCTCCACCCGAAACGGCATCAAAGTGGTGCTCGGCAAGGAGTACTACGTCCGGATGCGGGGCACCAGCATCGGCATCTCGGAGGGCAGCTCCGAGTCGTACGACCTGCCGGTCTACTACGCCACCCGGGTCACCTGGAGCGGCGAGTACGTGCACGCCGCGCCGTGGTCGGTCGGCTCCCAGGGCGTGGCGAACGTCAGCCACGGCTGCGTCGGCATGTCGACGGGGAACGCGGCCTGGTTCTACGAGACCGTCCGCGCCGGCGACATCGTCAGGACCGTCAACAGCTACGGCGACACGATGGACACCTTCGGCAACGGCTTCGGCGACTGGAACCTGACGTGGGACAAATGGCGCCAGGGCAGCGCCCTGGTGGAGCCCGCAGACAGCCCCGTGGCCCCCACCGAGAAGGCCCGCCTCAGGCCGCTCGCCCTCTAAGGCCCCGTCCGCCCCGGAGGCGCCGCGCCGGGCACACAGGGCCCGGCGCGCCCCCTCGGCGCACCCCCCCCCCCCCGCGGCGCCGCGGCGCTGGCACGGCCCGCGCGGAAGGGAGAGCCCCACTAAG
>NZ_JBEOXR010000007.1:0-224745 GCF_040296665.1 Streptomyces sp. NPDC002057 | reverse complement strand
TGGGCCGGTGTGGGCCGTCCGGGGCGTTGGGGGGGCGGTGTGGGCCGGGGGGGGCCCACGGGGGGCCCGCACGGCGCCCTTACACCAGCGCGCTGCCCGGCAGCTCGACCTTGGCGCCGAGCTCGACGAGCTTCTCCATGAAGTTCTCGTAGCCGCGGTTGATCAGCTCGATGCCGTGCACCCGGGAGGTGCCCTGGGCCGCGAGCGCCGCGATCAGGTACGAGAAGCCGCCGCGCAGGTCGGGGATGACCAGGTCGGCGCCCTGGAGCTTCGTCGGGCCGGACACGACCGCCGAGTGGAGGAAGTTCCGCTGGCCGAAGCGGCAGTCGGAGCCGCCGAGGCACTCGCGGTACAGCTGGATGTGAGCGCCCATCTGGTTGAGCGCGGAGGTGAAGCCGAGCCGGGACTCGTACACCGTCTCGTGGATGATGGAGAGGCCGGAGGCCTGCGTCAGGGCCACGACCAGCGGCTGCTGCCAGTCCGTCTGGAAGCCGGGGTGCACGTCCGTCTCCAGGTGGATCGCGTTGAGCGAGCCGCCCGGGTGCCAGAAGCGGATGCCCTCGTCGTCGATCTCGAAGGCGCCGCCGACCTTCCGGTACGTGTTGAGGAAGGTCATCATCGAGCGCTGCTGGGCGCCGCGCACGTAGATGTTGCCCTCGGTCGCGAGCGCCGCCGACGCCCAGGAGGCCGCCTCCAGGCGGTCCGGGAGCGCCCGGTGGGTGTAGCCGTCGAGGCGGTCGACACCGGTGATCCGGATGGTCCGGTCGGTGTCCATGGAGATGATCGCGCCCATTTTCTGCAGGACGCAGATCAGGTCCTCGATCTCGGGCTCCACGGCGGCGTTCGACAGCTCGGTGACGCCCTCGGCGAGCACCGCCGTCAGCAGCACCTGCTCGGTCGAGCCGACCGAGGGGTACGGCAGCCGGATCTTGCAACCGCGAAGGCGCTGCGGGGCCTCCAGGTACTGCCCGTCCGCCCGCTTCTCGATGGTGGCGCCGAACTGGCGCAGCACGTCGAAGTGGAAGTCGATGGGCCGGCCGCCGATGTCGCAGCCGCCCAGGCCCGGGATGAAGGCGTGGCCGAGGCGGTGCAGCAGCGGGCCGCAGAAGAGGATCGGGATACGGGACGAGCCGGCGTGGGCGTCGATGTCGGCGACGTTCGCCGACTCGACGTGCGTCGGATCGAGGACGAGCTCGCCGGGCTCCTCGCCCGGGCGGACCGTCACTCCGTGCAGCTGGAGCAGTCCGCGGACCACGCGGACGTCACGGATGTCGGGCACATTGCGCAGGCGGCTCGGGCCGCTGCCGAGCAGGGCGGCGACCATCGCCTTGGGCACGAGGTTCTTCGCGCCGCGGACGCGGATCTCGCCCTCCAGCGGGGTTCCGCCGTGGACAAGCAGGACATCGTCTGTGCCGGTCATGAATCTCGCGTTCCGGAGTGGGGTCGGTCGGGTGGCCAGTGAAAAGGGTAAGGGGCCATGAGACCTCCATCGGGTGCCCCGGGGGGCCTGTCAGATGTAATGAATTCGGCACAACACCCTCTGTTCTCGTGATCTTGCGGAGCGTCACCGTCCGGTTCCCCCGCCGGGGCGGCCCTTGGCCCCCTCTCCGTCCCGGCGGTCACCGACCTGATCTGCGGTGGTCGGCGCGTTCCCGCCGTCCCGTCCGCCCGTCGCCCCCGACGGCCCCCGCGAACGCCGAAGATGCGGGATCATGTGTCGCATGACCGAGGTGTCCTCGCTCACAGGACGGCTGCTCGTCGCCACCCCCGCCCTCGCGGACCCGAATTTCGACCGGGCGGTGGTGCTCCTCCTCGACCACGACGACGAGGGCTCCCTCGGCGTGGTCCTCAACCGGCCGACCCCGGTGACCGTCGGCGACATCCTCGCCCCCTGGGCCGGACTCGCCGGTGAACCCGGCGTCGTCTTCCAGGGCGGCCCCGTCTCGCTCGACGCGGCCCTCGGCGTCGCCGTGATCCCCGGCGACGAGGGACCGCTCGGCTGGCGGCGGGTGTACGGGGCGATCGGCCTGGTCGACCTGGAGACCCCGCCCGAACTGCTCGGTCCCGCCCTCGGCTCGCTGCGGATCTTCGCCGGATACGCGGGGTGGGGCCCCGGCCAGCTGGAGACCGAGCTCGGCGACGGCGCCTGGTACGTGGTCGAGTCCGAGCCCGGCGACGTCTCCTCGCCGCGGCCCGAGTCGCTCTGGCGGCAGGTGCTCCGGCGGCAGCGCGGCGAACTCGCGATGATCGCGACCTACCCCGACGACCCGTCGCTCAACTGACTCCTCGCCCGACCGGGGGCCGTCGGGCGAGGGCCCTCAACCGAGGGCCCCGGCTTTCAGTACCCTTGGCGGTTATGAGCACTCTCGAGCCCGAGCGCGGGGCAGGTACGGGAACCCTCGTCGAGCCGACGCCGCAGGTGTCCCACGGTGACGGCGACCACGAGCGCTACGCCCATTACGTCCAGAAGGACAAGATCATGGCGAGCGCTCTCGACGGTACGCCCGTCGTGGCGCTGTGCGGAAAGGTCTGGGTGCCGGGGCGCGACCCCAAGAAGTACCCGGTCTGTCCGATGTGCAAGGAGATCTACGAATCCATGGGCGCCGGCGGCGGCGACAAGGACAAGGGCGGCAAGGACAAGTAGCCGGGTTCCGGCGTTCGGGTCCTGAAGTCGGGGGCGGCCCCCGGTGCGTGTACTTCGGTACGGGCACCGGGGGCCGTTTCGTGTTCCCCGGGCACTTTTTCCGTGCTCTTCGGACGCTATGGGCGCTCCGGGCCGTTTCGCGTTCCCCGGGTCTTCGCCGTGGCGTTGCGCAGGGTGCTTTCGCCGGTCACGGAGTGGTTGAGGTGGTCGAGACCTCTTGTCGGGCCGCCCGGGGCGCGCCTAACCTCACGCGTGTTGTGCAGAACGAAACGCGCATTGCGCATGTTGCAACGCACCGCATTCGGAGGGGATCCGTCATGAAGCTTCCTGCCCTCCCCCAAGCGCTCGGCTCCGTTCGAGCGGGGGGCACCCCCATCGCCGCCAAGGCGGCCGCACTGCTGCTGGCCGGCCTGACCGCCACCGCCTGCGCGCCCCAGACCTCGGACGGCAAGGCCACGACGGACGAGAAGACCGGCACCCTGCGCGTCTGGCTCTTCCAGGAGGTGAGCAACAAGCCCAAGGAGCAGGTCGTCCAGCAGGCCGTCGCCGCCTTCGAGAAGAAGAACCAGGGCGCGAAGGTCGAGGTCGAGTACATCCCCGTCGAGACCCGCGCCCAGCGCGTCAAGGCGGCCTTCAACGACCCCAAGTCGGCGCCCGACCTCATCGAGTACGGCAACACCGACACCGCCGGATACGTCAAGGACGGCGGACTCGCCGACATCAGCGCCGAGTTCGCGGCCTGGGACGAGGCCAAGGACACCGACCCCACCGCCCGGCAGTCCGTCACCGTCGGCGGGAAGGTCTACGGCTCCCCGCTCTTCGTCGGCGTCCGCGCCCTCTACTACCGCACCGACGTCTTCGGGGAACTCGGCCTCGCCGCCCCCAAGAGCCAGGCCGAACTCGTCTCCACCGCGAAGAAGATCCGCAAGGCCAGGCCCGAGCTCTACGGCATCGCCGTCGGCGGCGCGTACACCTACGGCGCCATGCCCTTCGTCTGGGCGGCGGGCGGCGAACTCGCCACCGCGAACGGCGACACGTACAAGGCCGCCGTGAACAGCGAGGCCGCCGTCAAGGGCATCGCCACCTACACCTCGCTCTTCGGCGACGACAACTGCCCCGCCGCCAAGTGCGCCCAGATGGGCGGCAACGCCACCGTCACCGCCTTCGCCTCCGGCAAGGCCGCCATGGCCATCGGCGGCGACTTCAGCCACGCCGCCGTCGAGGACGGCACCGTCAAGGGCAAGTACGCCGTCGTCCCGCTGCCCGGCACCACCCCGGGGTCCATCGCCCCGGCCTTCGCCGGCGGCAACAACATCGGCGTCCTCAGGAGCACCTCGCACCGCACCCTCGCCGTCGACCTCCTCAAGTCCCTGACCGGCAAGGAGACCCAGGGCCGGCTCTTCGACGCGATGGGCTTCCTGCCCACCTACACCGACGTCCGGGCCACCGCCGCGCAGCGCCAGCCCTTCGTGAAGCCCTTCATCGACACCCTCGGCGCGGGCACCAGGTTCGTCCCGGCGTCCCCCGGCTGGGGCCAGATCGACGCCTCCCTCGTCCTGCCCACGATGTTCCAGGAGGTCGTCAGCGGCCGCAAGGACGTCAAGGCGGCGGCCGACGACGCCGCGAAGAAGATGGACGCGGCCTTCGCGCCGGCGGGCTGAGACGCATGACGACCCAGCTCACCGCCCCTTCGAGGCGGCCGGGGGCGACCGCGCCCCCGGCCCCCCGGCCCGCGCGGCGCGGCGGCCCCCGGGGCCACCGCCCGTGGACCCCCTGGCTGTACCTCCTGCCCGCCCTCGTCGTCCTCGGCGGACTCCTCGTCTACCCCGTCTACCAACTGGGCCTGATCTCCCTCCTGGAGTACACCCAGGCCCAGGTCAGCGGCGGCGAACCCACCACCTTCAAGGGGTTCGGCAACTACACGGCCCTCTTCGCCGACACCCAGTTCTGGCAGGTCCTCCTCGCCACCGTCCTCTTCGCCGCCGCCTGCGTCGTCACCACGCTGGCCGTCGGCTGCGCGCTGGCCGTACTCCTCACCCGGGTCCGGGCGCTGCCCCGGTTCGTCCTGATAGTGGCCGCGCTCGGCGCCTGGGCCACCCCGGCCGTCACCGGCTCCACCGTCTGGGTCTTCCTCTTCGACCCCGACTTCGGCCCCGTCAACAGACTGCTCGGGCTCGGCGACTTCTCCTGGACGTACGGGCGGTACAGCGCCTTCGCGCTCGTCCTCCTCGAAGTCGTCTGGTGTTCCTTCCCGTTCGTGATGGTCACCGTCTACGCGGGCATCAAGGCCATCCCGTCCGAGGTCCTGGAGGCCGCGGCCCTCGACGGCGCCTCGCAGTGGCGGATCTGGCGCTCGGTCATGGCGCCGATGCTCCGGCCGATCCTGGTCGTCGTCACGATCCAGTCGATCATCTGGGACTTCAAGCTCTTCACCCAGATCTACGTGATGACGAACGGCGGCGGCATCGCCGGCCAGAACCTCGTCCTCAACGTGTACGCCTACCAGAAGGCCTTCGCCTCGTCCCAGTACAGCCTGGGCTCGGCGATCGGCGTCGTCATGCTCCTCATCCTGCTGGCCGTGACGCTCGTCTACCTGCGCCTGCTGCGACGCCAGGGAGAAGAACTGTGAGCGCCCCGACCTCCTTCCGCATCCGCCGCCCCGGGCGGCTCGCCGCCGAGGCCGTCACGCTGCTCGTCGCGGCCGCCGTCGCCTTCCCGCTGTACTGGATGGTCCTCTCGGCCTTCAAGCCGGCCGGCGAGATCCAGTCCACCGACCCGCGGCCGTGGACGCTGTCGCCGTCCCTCGACTCGTTCCGGCGCGTCTTCGAACAGCAGGATTTCGGCCGCTACTTCCTCAACTCGCTGCTCGTGGCCGGCACCGTCGTCCTCGCCTCCGCGCTGATCGCCTTCCTGGCGGCGACGGCCGTCACCCGGTTCCGCTTCAGGTTCCGGACGACGCTGCTCATCATGTTCCTGGTCGCCCAGATGGTGCCGGTCGAGGCCCTGACCATCCCGCTGTTCTTCCTGATGCGGGACGCCGGCCAGCTCAACACCCTCGGCTCGCTGATCCTGCCGCACATCGCCTTCTCGCTGCCCTTCGCGATCTGGATGCTGCGCGGCTTCGTCAAGGCGGTCCCGGAGGCCCTGGAGGAGCAGGCCCAGATCGACGGGGCGAGCCGCACCCGGTTCCTGTGGCAGATCCTCTTCCCGCTGGTCTTCCCCGGCCTCGTCGCGACGAGCGTCTTCTCGTTCATCTCCACCTGGAACGACTTCCTCTTCGCGAAGTCGTTCATCATCAGCGACACCTCGCAGTCGACCCTCCCCATGGCCCTGCTGGTCTTCTTCAAGCCCGACGAGAACGACTGGGGAGGCATCATGGCCGGCTCGACCGTGATGACCGTCCCGGTGCTCGTCTTCTTCGTACTCGTACAGCGCCGTCTGGTCTCCGGACTGGGCGGGGCGGTGAAGGACTGACGCGATGACCCACCCCACGGACCTGATTCCCGCCCCGCTGTCGGCCGGGTGCTCGGGGAGCACCCCCGGCCGCCTCCCGCTCGACGAGCGGACCACGCTCGACGCGGGACCCGGCACCGAGTCCACCGCCCGCTGGCTGCGCACCGTGCTGGGCGCCGCCACCGGCCTCCCGTTCGCCGACGGGACGGGCACCCGCGCCGTGCGCCTGCGGATCAGCGAGGAGGTGGCACGGGAGCACGGCCCGGAGGCGTACCGCCTGACCACCGAGACCCCCGACGCCGCGGTCGTCATCGAGGGCGGCGGCCCCGCCGGGGTGTTCTGGGGCGCCCAGACCCTCCGTCAGCTGCTCGGCCCGGAGGCGTACCGCACGGCGGCCGTGGGGAAGGGCCCCCGGGACCTCCCGTACGTGACGGTCGAGGACGCCCCCCGCTTCGGCTGGCGCGGCCTCATGCTCGATGTCTCCCGGCACTTCACGCCCAAGGAGGACGTGCTGCGGTACCTCGACCTCCTCGCCGCCCACAAGCTCAACGTCTTCCACTTCCACCTCACCGACGACCAGGGCTGGCGCATCGAGATCAAGCGCCACCCCCGGCTCACCGAGGTCGGCTCCTGGCGGGCCCGCAGCCGGTGGGGCCACCGGGCCTCGCCGCTCTGGGACGACACCCCGCACGGCGGGTTCTACACCCAGGACGACATCCGCGAGATCGTCGCGTACGCCGCCGAGCGGCACATCACGGTCGTCCCCGAGATCGACCTCCCCGGCCACTCGCAGGCCGCCATCTCCGCGTACCCCGAACTCGGCAACACCGACGTCGTCGACACCGCCGCCCTCACCGTCTGGGACACCTGGGGCGTCAACCCCAACGTCCTGGCCCCCACCGAGGCCGTCCTGCGCTTCTACGAGGGCGTCTTCGAGGAGGTCCTCGACCTCTTCCCGTCCACCTTCGTCCACGTCGGCGGCGACGAGTGCCCCAAGGACCAGTGGAAGGCCTCCCCGGCCGCGCAGGCCCGCATCGAGGAACTCGGGCTCGCCGACGAGGACGGGCTCCAGTCCTGGTTCATCCGCCACTTCGACCGCTGGCTCACCGCCCGCGGACGGCGGCTGATCGGCTGGGACGAGATCCTGGAGGGCGGCCTCGCCGACGGGGCGGCCGTGTCGTCCTGGCGGGGGTACGGCGGCGGGATCGCCGCCGCCGAGGCCGGCCACGACGTCGTCATGTGCCCCGAACAGCAGGTGTACCTGGACCACCGTCAGGCGCCGGGCGAGGACGAGCCGATGCCCATCGGGTACGTCCGCACCCTGGAGGACGTCTACCGCTTCGAGCCCGTCCCCCCGGGCCTCTCCCCGGAGGCCGCCGCCCACATCCTGGGAACCCAGGCCAACGTCTGGACCGAGGTCATGCAGAACCGGGCCCGCGTCGACTACCAGGTCTTCCCCCGCCTCGCCGCCTTCGCCGAGGTCGCCTGGTCCGCGCTGCCCGCGCCGGAGGCGCGCGACTACCCGGGCTTCGAGCGCCGTATGCGCACCCACTACCGGCGCCTCGACGCCCTCGGCGTCGACTACCGGCCGCCCGCCGGACCTCACCCCCGGCAGCGGCGCCCCGGGGTCCTCGGCCGTCCTCTGGAGGGCACGCCCCCGATCGTGTGAGAGGCGCGCGCCCGACCCGGTGTCCCCCGTGACGGCACCGTCACGCCCCGGTCCCGTCCCCCGTCCGGCGCCCGTCACCCAAGTGCGGCGAAACGGAAGTTACCGTCGCTCCTCGGGGCGTCCGGGACGGATCAGTCCTTCGCGGACCCTCGCGCCGGACCGCTCGGAAGATGTGCCAGAGTTGCCACGTCCGGCCTGTGAGCACGTACGGTACGCCCACACGCAGGCGCGACCGCCGGGCACAGTCGGGGACCACCGGGACACCGGGAAGGGGCAGCGGGTTGACCACGCACGCACCACAGACGGCGCAGTCCGTGACGCTGCCCGCCTCGCTCGACGAGGCCGTGGCGGCGCTCACGGCCATGCCGGCCGCCGTGCCCGTCGCCGGTGGCACGGACCTCATGGCGGCCGTCAACAAGGGTCAGCTCCGCCCCGCCGGACTCGTCGGCCTGAGCCGCATCAACGAGATCCGCGGCTGGCAGTACCAGGACGGACACGCCCTCCTCGGCGCGGGTCTCACCCACGCCCGGATGGGCCGCCCCGACTTCGCCGCCCTCATCCCGGCGCTCGCCGCCGCCTCCCGCGCCGCCGGCCCGCCCCAGATCCGCAACGCGGGCACCCTCGGCGGCAACGTCGTCACCGCCGCGCCCACCGGCGACTCGCTGCCCGTCCTCGCCGCCCTGGAGGCCGACCTCGTCGTCCTCGGGCCGCTCGGCACCCGCGAGATCCCCGTCTCCCACCTGCTCGCGGGCCGTGACCTCCTCGCCCCCGGCGAGCTCGTCGCCTTCGTCCGCGTCCCGCTGCTCCACGCCCCCCAGGTCTTCGTCAAGGCCACCGGCCGCACCGGACCCGCCCGCGCCACCGCCTCCGTCGCCGTCGTCCTCGACCCGGCCCGGCGCGGGGTGCGCTGCGCGGTCGGCGCCGTCGCGCCGATGCCGCTGCGCCCGCTGGAGGCGGAGCGCTGGATCGCCTCGCTGGTGGACTGGGACAACGACCGGGGCCTCGCCCCCGAGGCGCTCGCGGCCTTCGGCGAGTACGTCGCCGCCGCCTGCATCCCGGACCCGCCGGGCGACGAGGTGTTGCCCCCGGCCGTACAGCACCTGCGGCGCACGGTCGCCGCACTCGCCCGACGGGCACTGGGGAGGGCACTCGCGTGAGCAGCGACGAACAGCAGCAGAACTCCGGCGGCTGGGAGCCGATCCCGCAGAGCGAGGGGTACGACGGCGACGCCACCGCGTTCGTCCAGCTGCCGCCCGACTTCATGCTGGACGGCGTCCCCCTGGAGGCCCCCGGCCACGGCTACGTACCGCCGATGATCACGCCGCTCCAGCCGCTCGCCCCGACGCCGGAGACCGACCCGGCGGCGACCGGCCAGTGGTCGGTGCACCTGCCCACGCAGGCGGAGCAGCCGCGGTACTTCGACGGCGCCGAGTACGCCGAGCGGGACCCGTCGTTCCAGGGCGCCGAGCAGTTCCGGACGCCCCCGTACGTCGATCGGCCCGGGCAGGTGGAGTACACCGAGCAGCCCGAACACTTCGGGCGGAACGAGCAGTTCGGGCGGACCGGACACGACGGCCGGACCGGTCACGGCGAGCAGGCCGGGTACGCCGAGCGGGACCCGCAGGCGACGGCCGAGTGGCGCTTCACCGGCGCTCCGGCGCCCGCCGCCGACTCGGGCGCCACGGGCCAGTGGACGATTCCGGTGGAAACGGACACGGTCGAGGGCGCCGAGGCGGCCGAGACGTACGGGGCCGGCGAGGCGGGGGATGAGCCGGAGGGCTTCGCGCCCCGGGCCACCCGGCAGGACCTTCCCACCCCGCCCGTCCCGCCGTACGCCGAGGCCCCGGCGACCCTGCCCGGCGGCGCGCCCGCGCCGTGGGCGCTTCCGGCGGAGCCGGTGACGGAGGCCGCGGAGGCCTCCGCCGAGCCGGGCGACGGCCGGGACCCCCACCCGCAGACCGGACCGGACGCCGGGCCCGATGGCGAGGCGGTGCCGGACGAGACGACCGCCGCCGCGGCGACCGCTCCGGACGGTGACGGGGAAGCCGGGGCGGCCCCGGACGCGGGGGAGGCGACGGACACCCCCGACGCGGTCGCCGGCGCTCCCGAACCGGAGCCCGTGGTCGAGCCCGCGGTCGAGCCCGAGCCCGCGCCCGCCGTCTACGCCTCCACCGACAGCGACGAACACCCCCACACCTCGTACACCCTGCGGGTCAACGGCGCCGACCGCCCCGTCACCGGGGCCTGGATCGGCGAGTCCCTGCTCTACGTCCTGCGCGAGCGCCTCGGCCTCGCCGGGGCCAAGGACGGCTGCTCGCAGGGCGAGTGCGGCGCGTGCAACGTGCAGGTCGACGGCCGGCTCGTCGCCTCCTGCCTCGTCCCCGCGGCGACCGCCGCCGGGAGCGAGGTGCGGACGGTCGAGGGCCTCGCGGTCGACGGGGAGCCCTCCGACGTGCAGCGGGCCATGGCCAAGTGCGGCACCGTCCAGTGCGGCTTCTGCATCCCCGGCATGTGCATGACCGTGCACGACCTCCTGGAGGGCAACCACGCCCCCACCGAGCTGGAGGCCCGCCAGGCGCTCGCCGGCAACCTGTGCCGCTGCTCCGGCTACCGGGGCGTCCTCGAAGCCGTACGGGACGTCGTCACCGAGCGCGAGGCGAGCGCGGCGGCCACCGCGTCCGACGCCGCCGACGAGCCCCGCGTCCCGCACCAGATTCCCCACCCGCACGACGGAGGCATGGCGTGAGCACCGACGCGACCACCGCCGTTCCCACGGCCCCGGTCCTGGACACCCCCGGGCCCCTGGGGCAGGAGCAGGCCGCGCACGGCCTCGGCACCTCGCTGCCGCAGGCCGAGGCCCGGGCCAAGACCGAGGGCACCTTCCCGTACGCCTCCGACCTGTGGGCCGAGGGGCTGCTCTGGGCCGCGATACTGCGCTCCCCGCACCCGCACGCCCGCATCGTCTCCGTCGACACCGCCGCCGCCACCGCCATGCCGGGCGTACGGGCCGTGGTGACGGCCGCCGACATGCCGGGCGCCTCGACCTACGGCCGCCGCGTCGCCGACCGGCCGGTCTTCGCCGCCGACCTGGTCCGGCACCACGGCGAGGCCATCGCCGCCGTCGCCGCCGACCACCCCGACACCGCCCGGCTCGCCGCCGCCGCGATCAGCGTCGAGTACGAGCTCCTCGACCCGGTCACCGACCCGGAGAAGGCCTTCGCCGCCGAGGCGCTGCACCCCGACGGCAACCTGATCCGCCACATTCCGCTGCGCTTCGGCGACCCGGACGCGACCGGCGAGATCGTCGTCGAGGGCCTCTACCGGATCGGGCGCCAGGACCCGGCGCCGATCGGCGCCGAGGCGGGCCTCGCCGTACCGCGCCCCGACGGCGGGGTGGAGCTCTACACCGCCTCGACCGACCCGCACACCGACCGGGACCTGGCCGCCGCCTGCTTCGGGCTGCCGCCCGAGCAGGTCAAGCTGGTCGTCACCGGCGTCCCCGGCGCCACCGGAGACCGCGAGGACCCGGGCTTCCAGATCCCCCTGGGCCTCCTCGCGCTCCGCACCGGCTGCCCGGTCAAACTCACCGCCACGCGCGAGGAGTCCTTCCTCGGCCACGCCCACCGCCACCCCACGCTGCTGCGCTACCGGCACCACGCGGACGCGGAAGGACGCCTGGTGAAGGTGGAGGCGCAGATCCTGCTCGACGCGGGCGCGTACGCCGACTCCTCGTCCGAGTCCCTCGCGGCGGCCGTGGCCTTCGCCTGCGGCCCGTACGTCGTCCCGCACGCCTTCGTCGAAGGCTGGGCGGTCCGCACGAACAACCCGCCGTCCGGCCACGTGCGGGGCGAGGGCGCCATGCAGGTCTGCGCCGCCTACGAGGCGCAGATGGACAAGATCGCGGCCAAACTGGGCGTGGAACCTGCCGAGTTGCGCATGCGGAACGTCATGGCCACCGGCGACATCCTGCCCACCGGCCAGACGGTGACCTGCCCGGCCCCGGTGGGCGAACTCCTCGCCGCCGTACGGGACTTCCCGCTGCCCCCGCTCCCCAAGGACACCCCCGAGGGCGAGTGGCTGCTGCCCGGCGGCCCCGAGGGCGCGGGCGAACCCGGCGCGGTGCGCCGGGGCGTCGGCTACGCGCTCGGCATGGTGCACATGCTGGGCGCGGAGGGCGCCGACGAGGTCTCCACGGCGACCGTCCGGGTCCAGGACGGGGTGGCCACGGTCATCTGCTCGGCCGTGGACACCGGCTCGGGCTTCTCGACCCTCGCCCGCCAGATCGTCCAGGACACCCTCGGCATCGACGAGGTGCACGTCGCCCCCGTCGACACCGACCAGCCGCCCGCGGGACCGGCCGCCCACGGCCGCCACACCTGGGTCTCGGGCGGAGCCGTGGAACGGGCCGCGAAGATGGTCCGCACCCAGCTCCTCCAGCCGCTGGCCCACCAGTTCGGCATGTCGACGGAGCTGCTCCAGATCACCGACGGCAAGATCACCTCGTACGACGGGGTCCTCTCGACGACGGTCACCGAGGCGATGGACGGCAAGGAGCTCTGGGCCACCGCCCAGTGCCGGCCCCACCCCACCGAGCCGCTCGACGAGGACGGCCAGGGCGACGCGTTCGTCGGCCTCGCGTTCTGCGCGATCCGCGCCGTGGTCGACGTGGACATCGAACTCGGCGCCGTACGCGTCGTGGAGATGGCCGTAGCCCAGGACGTCGGCCGCGTCCTCAACCCGGCCCAGCTCGCCACCCGCATCGAGGCCGGCGTCACCCAGGGCGTCGGCGCGGCCCTCACCGAGAACCTCCGCACCGCCCGCGGCCTGGTGAGGCACCCCGACTTCACGGGGTACGCACTCCCGACATCCCTGGATGCCCCGGACATTCGCATCGTGAAACTGGTCGAGGAACGCGACGTCGTCGCCCCCTTCGGCGCCAAGGCCGCGAGCGCGATCCCGGTCGTCACCTCACCCGCCGCAGTGGCCTCAGCGGTGCGTGCGGCGACCGGACGGCCCGTCAACCGCCTTCCGATCCGCCCGCAGGCGGCCGTCGCCGTGCCCAATTCGTGACCATGTGATGTCCGTTGCTTGTGCAACCCGGAGGTGCGCACTGTCGTCGTTCCTGACTACAGTGAACTTCTAGACTTGTGCGGTACACGGCATGGTTGTTCACGGGGGAGGAGCGCGAGCATGCTACCTGCGATGGGTGGTCTGGCGTCCGGGATGCGGACGCAGGCGGTCAAGTACAGCGCCGACTCCATGGCTGAGCTGAAGACCGACGTCGACAAGCTCATCGTCTCGCTCGACAAGACGATGAAGACCACGGCCGATCCGAACGGCAGTGTGTCCGAGGTCGACCGGACGAAGTTCGGCGGCGGCGGCGCCGCCTGGGCCGAGGCGCAGAGCGCGTACACGTCGTACGCCAAGGTCCGGCAGAGCCTGGTGGACCTGTCCAAGCTCCTCAAGGACTGCCTGGAGGGGCTCGGCATCGCCGCGGTCGCCTCCCAGGGCGGCATCGAGGCCATGGACGAGGACATCAAGCTGAAGATGCGGGGCATCTACGAGCGCACGAAGGTCGCGCACGACCAGCACGAGCAGCAGAAGAACCAGAGCGACCCGACGGCCAACGGCAGCGACGGCACCACGGGCGGCGGATCCTTCCAGTAGGCGCGGCGCGGACGACCATTCGGGGACACGGGGAAGAGGCGAGAGATGATTCCGGCAGACGGAGGCGGGGGCTACAGCGGAACCAACTTCCGCGGTATGAGCCACCAGCAGATGCTGGCGTGGCTGGACGAGGCCAGCACGTTCTACGTCGGCGACGCGGCGAACGTGCTGCGCTCGACCGGTGAGCAACTGAAGGGCATCGCCGACCGGCTCGTCAAGCGCATGAAGGAGATGGACTGGGAGGGCGAGGCGGAGAAGGCGTTCTCCGAGTGGGCCATCTCGGTCGCCTCGTCGACCGACTCGCTCGGCGCGTACAGCGACGACGCCGCGTACTGGATGGAGGGCAACGCCACGGCCATCGCCGCGGCCGCCAGCGCCATCCCCCGGTACGTCTCGTACGAGAGCGCCAAGGAGAACCTGGCCGCCGCGCAGAAGTACCGCAACGACCCGGACGCGCAGACCGTCGCGCGCAACGCGAAGAACTCGATGCCCGCGTCCGAGGAGCTCTCGGCCATCAAGGCCAAGGAAGAGGCCAACCGGCTGGCCGCGGCCGAGCAGATGGAGCGGCTCTCGGGCACGTACGACTGGTCCAGCGACCGGATGGCGAGCCTGCAGGCACCCACGTTCCCGCCGCCGCCGGGGGCGTTCGTGCCGCCGGCCCAGGTCACCAGGGACAGTGGCGAATACATCGGCTCCTCTTCTCAGCAGTACGTTCGCTCCACGGGAACGGACTCCGGCACGGACTCGGGGCCGAGGCGGCCCGCGCCGACGCAGCCGGACCTGCCGCACGCGCCCGACACCAACGTCGTCCCGCCGACCGGGGACACCACCAGGCCGACGCACGTCGTGCCGCCGGTGCGCCCCGAGGCCCCGGTGGACCTCGGCATCGACAGCGTGAACACCCTGCCGCCGACGACCACGCCCGGACCGCAGACGCCGACCCCCGGCGGTCCGCCGCCGCTCACCAAGCCGGACGGAGGCACGCCTCCGTTCATCACCACCACCGGCATGCCCCCGTTCACGTCGAAGGGCGGCCCCGGACCGCTGGCACCCACCAGCCCCGTCACCGGCGGGACGCGCAACCCGATGACCGGCGGCCCGCGCGGCCTGCCGGGCGTCACCGGTCCGCTCGGCGGCGCTCGCGAGGGCATCAGCGGCGGTCGCGCGGTTCCCCAGACCACGGGCCGGCCCGCGACCGGCATCCCGCGCAGCACCGTCATCGGCACGGAGCAGGGCGCTCGCGGCGGCGCCGGAATGGGACGCGGTCCCATGGGCGGTGGCATGGGCGCCGGTATGGGCGGCGGCATGGCCGCCGGACAGAACGGCATCAGCGGCGGACGCCGCCTCGCCGGTGAGACCGGCGGGGTCGTCGGCGGCAAGGCGCAGCGCCCCGGCGCCGCGGGCGCGGCCGCGGGTGGCGCGCGTCCCTTCACGCCCGGCGGCTCCGGCCTCGTGCGCGGAGGCTCCACGCAGGCCGGCGAGGAGCGCGAGGAGCGGAACGGAGAGCGTCCCGACTACCTGGTCGAGGACGAGGAGACCTGGCAGCAGGGCAGCCGCCGCGCGGCCCCGCCCGTCATCGACTGATTCAGCGCGAGGAAGCAGCAGATGCGTACCAGCAGTATTCGACGGAGTCGTGCCCGAGCCACCGCTTCGGCCGCCTTGGGGATGCTGCTGGTGGGCATCGCTTCCGTCCCCGCCCACGCGGAAGGCGTCCGGGACCAGCAGTGGCACCTGGACGCCATGGGCGCCGAGAAGATCTGGCAGCTCAGCACCGGTAAGGGCATCACCGTCGCGGTGATCGACTCCGGGGTCGACACGAGCGTCCCGGACCTCCGCGGCCGGGTGCTCCCGGGCAAGGACCTCGCGCCGGAGGAGTCGGGCGACGAGACCACCGACTACATCAACCACGGCACGGGGATGGCCACCCTGATCGCCGCCACGGGAGGCAAGGACGGCGGGAAGGGGTCCTTCGGTCTCGCGCCGGACGCCAAGATCCTGCCGATCCGCATCCCCGGTGTCGACGGGGGCGACGGCAGCCTGGCGGACAGCGAGAAGGAGTTCAACCTCGTCGTGCCTCAGGCGATCAGGTACGCGGCCGATTCCGGCGCCCAGGTCATCAACGTCTCCCTGGGCTCCAGTGCGGGCTCGAAGGCCCTCACCGACGCGGTGAAGTACGCGCTGGACAAGGGGTCCCTGGTCTTCGCCGCCGTCGGGAACAGCGGCGACAAGGGCAACGCGGTCGAGTACCCGGGGGCGACCCCCGGCGTCGTCGGAGTCGGCGCCGTCGACAACCAGGGGAAGCGCGTCGCGATGTCCCAGTACGGCGCCCAGGTCGACGTCGTAGCCCCGGGCAAGGACATGGTGCACGCCTGCAGCGGTGGCACCGGGCTCTGCAAGTCCACCGGTACCAGTGACGCCACCGCCCTCGCCTCGGCCGCCGCCGCGCTCCTCTGGTCGAAGCACCCCGACTGGACCAACAACCAGGTCCTCAAGGTCATGCTCAACTCCGTCGCCGGGCCCAGCGGGGGTGAGAAGCGCAGCAACCACGTCGGCTACGGCGCCCTGCGCCCCCTGCGTACGCTGAAGACGCCCGGCGACCCCGGTCCGGCCGACGTCCGGCCCATCGACGACCTCACCGAGGCCCCGACCGCCACCCCGACCCCGACGGCGGGCGAACTGCCCTCGGCCGATCCGGCTCCGGCGGAGTCCTCCGCCGCCCCGGCGCCCGGGCCCGTCGCGAGCGAGGACGAGGGCGGCGGCACCGGCCTCTGGATCGGGCTCGGCATCGGCGCGGCCGTACTGATCGGTGCCGCCGTCGCCGTACCCGTACTCCGGTCCCGGCGGGGCTGAGCGCCGCGTCGGGCGGGAGAACGCGTGTGACGTCCATGAGGTCCGCGTCGGTCGGGGCGGGCGCGGTCCTCGCCGTGGCCGCCCTCCTCACGAGCTGTTCCAGCGGCGACGGCGGAGGGGACACGGCGCCGAAGGGAGCGGCGGCGGCCGAGGTCTGCGAGGGCTTCGCCGGGGATGCCCCCGCCGCGGCGGCGCTCAGGGCCGTCATGGGAGCCGAGCGCTTCACCGACGACCTCTCGGAGCCGGAGGAGGCCCTCGACGGCCTGCGGGACGCCACCCGCGTGCCGCGGGCCGACACGTACCGGCCGCGGCCCCTGACGTACTGCCGGCTCCTGCCCGCCGAGGGCGGTACCACCGACCTCGCCGTCGAACTGGGCACCGCCGCGAAGGCCCCGGGGCTGCGCCCGGAGCACGCCGGGACGGTGACGTCCTACACCTCGGGGCTCCAGGCCTTCTCCTCCTCCGGGATCGGCAGGCTCTACTTCTCCTGCCGCCTCCCGGCGCCCGCCCACGGCATCGTCGTCGAGACGGTCGTCCGCGGCCCCGCCGGCGTCCCGGACGGTGACCTGGAGCAGCGGACCCGGCTGATCACCCTCGCCAACGCCGCCGCCCGGCAGGTCTCGGCCGAACTGGGCTGCGCGGGCGACGGGCTGGCGCCGGGGGTGCCGGCCGGGACGACGGGCTGAGCCCCTCCGGCTCAGCTGCCGTAGACCGGCATGGCGTAGACCCGCCCGCCACGGGCGACGAAGACGCGGTTGCCGTCGCTCACCAGCTGGTAGGCGCCCGCGCGCGGGACCGTCGCGGTGAAGAGACTCTCGTGGCTCGTCCTGTGGAGGACCTCGATCTGGCTGTTGTCGGGTGAGCTGACCCAGATCGTCGCGCCCGCCACGGCAGGGGGGTTGCGGGGACCGGAACTGGGGCCCAGGCCGTCCAGGACCGCCGACCAGTCGGAGACCGGGAAGTCGACGTCCAGCATCGTGCCGTAGCGGTAGACCTGGTAGCCCTTGACCGCGATGACGTAGTCGCCGTCGACGGTCAGGGTCTCCCAGGTGCTGTCGCCGTTCGCCTCCTCGTCCCACAGGTAGTCGCCGCGTTCGAGTCGGCGGGCCGTGAGCACCCGCCCGCCCAGGTAGGCGGTGTTGTCGCCGAGGACGGGTGTCTCGCCGTCGGTGCCCTGGTTCTTGACGTCCCAGTCCGTCTCGCCCGTCTCCGTGAAGAGGGCGGTGACATGGCCGTCCCTGCCGTGGATCACGAGCCGCTTCCTGCCCACCGCGGCCCTCGCGGGGCCGGTCGGGAAGCGGGGGGACGGCATCGGGCGCGTCCATGTGGTGGCGAGGGTCCAGGCGTCGAGCGCGCGGACCTCGTTCTTCCGGGTCACCAGGTAGACGTGGGTGTCGTCGGCGGCGAGGAGGTGGTCGACGTCGTCCTGGCTCTGCCAGACGGGCTTCCCGGTGGAGGCGACGAAGGCGTGCGCGACGCCGTTCTTGTCCACGCCCACGACGAGCCGGTCGGCGACGGAGACGAAGCCCGGGGCGGCGTCGATCTCCTTCGCCCGCCACCGCTCCTTGCCGTTCGTCACGGAGAGCGCGAGCAGCCCGCCCTCCGCCGCCTGCATGATCACCACGTCCCGTACGGGAAGCGGGAGCGGGCCGTTCGGCGCCGCGACCTGCCGGGGACCCCACAGGGGCTCGGGGCGCTCGCCGTACGGGGTGTCGATGATCGAGACGAAAGCCGCCTCGGGGGTCGGCACGGCGGGCGGCACATCGGCGGTCGGCGACTTCTCTCCCTCCCGGTTCAGCCACCAGGCTCCCGCCCCGCCGCCCGCGCCCAGGACCGCCACGCCCACCGCCGCGCCGGTGAGGAAGCGGCGCCGGGACGGCCCGGAGCCGGGCACGGCCGTCTCCTCGGGGGCCGCCAAACGCTTCGTCGCGGTCTCGCGCCGCCTGATGTCGTCGGCGAGCGGACCCTTGCGCCAGGCGCGGTCGGCGCCCTTCGGCGGGGCGAAGGCCTGGGCCACCTGCGGCGGGGACGGCCGGAAGGCCGGGTCCTTCGCCAGGCACGGGCCGATCAGCTCCTGGAGCTCCGCCGGCACCTGGCCGAGGTCCGGGGCGCCGTGCACGACCTCGTACTGCACGGCCGCCACGTGCGCCGCGACGAAGGCGCGCCGGCCGCTCGCCGCGAAGGCGAGGACCGCGCCGAGCGAGAACACGTCCGACGCCGGGCCGACGCGCTGCCCGAGGACCTGTTCCGGCGCGCCGTACCCCGGGGTGACCGGGATCTGCCCGGTCGTCGTGAGGGTGAGTCCGTGCTCGGGGCGGGCGATGCCGAAGTCGATGATCCGGGGACCGGTCGAGGTGAGCACGATGTTCGCGGGCTTCAGGTCGCGGTGGACGAGCCCGGCGGCGTGGATGTCCCGCAGCGTCCGGGCGAGCTGCGCGGCGAGGGCGCGGACCGTCGGCACGTCCATCGGCCCGTGGTCCTGGACGGCGACGTCCAGCGTCGGTCCCGCGAGGAACTCGGCGGCGATCCACGGCCGTCCGCCCTCCGTCCGCGCGTCGAGGACCCGCGCCACGCCGGGGCTGGTGACGGCCCGCGCCATGTCGGCCTCGCGGACGAAGCGCTGGGCGAGGTGCTGGTCGTGGGCGAGTTCGGGACGCAGGACCTTGACGGCCGCGGGGGCGCCGGAGCCGTCACGGCCGACGTACACCTTGCCCATGCCGCCCTCGCCGAGGATGCCGAGCAGGCGGTACGGGCCGAGCCGGAGCGGATCGCCGACGGCGAGGGGCTGCGTGGTCACGAGGGATGCTTTCCGGTTCTGTGGTGGGGAGGGCGGCTGGGGTGGGCGGGGCGGGGATCATTCGAACGGGATGGCCATGACGGACGTCTCCCCGGCCCCGATGACGCGGCTCCGCTCCTGGTCGACGACGTACCGCTGGGCGTCCGTCGGGAAGACCCAGGCCGAGGTGTGGGTCGACAGGTCGACCGCGCTCAGGCCGCCCCGTACGGGGGCGTAGGCGTACTTGGTGCCGATCACCGGCTTGGCCAGGGCGAGCGGGGTCAGCGGGCGGGTGCCGGGCTCCTCCGTCCAGCGCGTGAGCCCGTTGGTCGCGCCGACGGACACCAGCCCCTTGCCGGCCACGTTCGCGTAGACGAGGTTGCCCGCGACGGCGGGGACGCCGTAGCCCAGCGGATCGGTGCCGGTGCCGAACTCCCAGGCGATCGCCCCGTCCGACAGGCGGATCGCCCGCAGGCGGTCGCCGCCCGTGTAGATGTGCCGGTCGTCGATCGTGAGGTGGCCGGGGATGAGCGAGGCGGACTCCGTCAGCGGCAGCCGTCGCTTCCACAGCTGCCGGCCCGTGCGCACGTCCCGGGCCTGGAGCAGGAAGCTGTCGAGGTCACCGCTGTTCTTGCCGAGGATCAGCCGGTCTCCGACGACCTGGGCGAGCCAGGGCCGGACGCCGTCCCACTCGTACGCCTGCCGCCACGCCTCCTTGCCCGTCCGCAGGTTCACGGCGAGCAGCTGCCAGCCGACCTTGTCCGCGTCCGGGTCGATCTCCCGCTTGCCGAGGCGCGAGGCGGTGAAGAGGGTTCCACCGGACGCCGTCAGGAGCTGCGTCGTCGTTCCGTCGATGCCCTTCAGCTCGATGGTCCGTGCCGTCTCCTTGCCCGTGCGCGGCGCGAGGGTACGGATCTTCAGGAGACCCGGACCCTCGAACGGGCCGTCGGACAGGTAGTAGCTCGTGCCGTCGGTGGTGACCTGGTGGGGCTCCATGACCGCCGACTCCTCCCAGAGCTCCGCGCCGCTCTTCGTGTCGACGGCGCGGAAGGAGACCGTCTCCGCGAAGCCCACGACGTCGTCACCGGCGAGCAGTGGGGTGATCCGCTCCTCGCGGTCGAGGACCGTGCCCTGCCACAGCGGCTTGGGCGAGCCGTCGGCCGCGGTCGGGGCGGGGAGGGCGGTGGGACCGTCCGAGGCCTGGGAGCCGCCGGTGGACCGCGGGGCGTCCCGGGAGTTCAGCCACGCCCACCCTCCGGCGCCCGCCGCCGCGAGGCCGAGGAGGGAGCCGCCGCCGAGGGTGAGGGCGCGGCGGCGGGAGAGCGGGGTGCCGGGGACGGTCTCGGCCACGGCCGCGCCCGCCGGGGCGGGCAGCCGGTGCGGCGCGTGCAGCCAGACGTCGGTCGCGCGGCGGGCGATGTCGGCGAGGACCAGCGGCGGCAGGTGGTCGGCGAACTCGCCGTGTCCGTCGTGGAGTCGGTCGATCAGGGTGCCGGTGGTGGGGCGGGCGGCCGGGTCCTTGGAGAGGCAGGCCGTCAGGAGCGGCAGCAGCGCCTCCGGCACGCCGGTGAGGTCGGGATCGGCGTAGCGGACCCGGTAGAGGAGGTCGGCGGCGGAGCCCGTACCGAAGGGGCCGTGGCCGGCGGCGGCGAAGACGAGCACGCCGGCGAGGGCGAACACGTCGCCCGCGGGCGGGTGTTCCTGGCCGCTCGCCTGCTCCGGCGACATGAAGGCGGGGGTGCCGGCCGCCGCGCCCGTACGGGTGAGGTGCTCGTCACCGGCCGCGCGGGCGATGCCGAAGTCGATGATCTTCGGGCCGTACGCGGTGACGAGGACGTTCGACGGCTTGAGGTCGCGGTGGACGACGTCCGAGGAGTGCAGCTGGGCGAGGGCCCCGGCGAGCGCGGCGCCGAGGGCGCGGACGGTCGGCTCGGGGAGCGGGCCGCCGAGCGCGACGGCGTCGTCGAGCGGCGGGCCGAGGACGTACTCGGTGGCCAGCCACGGCGTCTCGGCCAGCGGGTCGGCGTCGACGACGGCCGCTCCGTGGCGCGCGCCGATGATCCGCGCCGCGTCCGCCTCCAGGCGGAAGCGGGCCCGGAAGGCGGGGTCGGTGGCGAGGCGGGCGTGCACGGTCTTGAGGGCGACGGTACGGCCGCCGGGGGTGCGCGCCAGATAGACCGTGCCCATGCCGCCGGAGCCGAGGCGGGCGAGGAGACGGTACGTGGCGACGGCGGCCGGGTCGTCGTGGGTCAGGGGCGACAGCATGGGATGTGGGGTCCGTCAGTCCGGGGGAGGGAGGGGGGGAGAGGCGAGGGCGGGGGTCTTCGGGGGTGGTCAGACCCGGGCCGGCGCGGGGAGTTCGGCGGCGAGGAGTTCGGAGGACTGCCGGGCCAGTGCGGCGACCACCCGGCCCGGCAGCCAGCCGGGGGCGAGCAGCGAGCCGGCCGAGTTCAGCACCGTCTCGTGCGTGGTCGGCGGCGCGAGCGCGGCCATCAGGGCGGCCGCCGTGGGCCGGTCCGCGGGGTCGCGGGCCAGACAGGAGGAGATCACCGGGCGCAGGGCGGGCGGGAGTTCGTCCCGCTCGGGAACGGTGTGACCGGTGGCGGCGTACGCGAGGACCGCGCCGAGCGCGAAGACGTCGCCCGGCGGGCGCGGACGGCCGCCCGAGGACTGCTCGGGGGCGAGCGCCCCGGGGTCGAGGCCGGGCAGGCCGGTGCGCGGTTCGCCGTCGGCCGAGGCGGCCCGCACCGCGCCGTAGCAGGTCAGCCGGGGGCCGTCGGCGGTGAGCAGGACGGCGGCGGGGGAGACCCCGGCGTGCGTGAGGCCCTGGCCGTGCGCGGCGGCCAGCGCCTCGGCGAGGGCGGCGCCGACGGCCCGGACGGTGGTCTCGGGCAGCGGGCCGCCGTGCACGGAGAGGGCCACCGGCAGCGGGAGCGCGGGAAGGTACGGGCTCGCGTACCAGGGGGCTTCGCCGGGGCCCGCCACTCCGGACACCGGGGCGATCCAGGCGCCGAGGAGGAAGCGGGCGGCGTCGGCCTCGACCGCGAACCGGGCGGGATCGGTGCCGGGCAGCGGGGTGCTGAGCAGCACGGTGTGCGCGCCGTCCTCGGTGCGGGCCACGAAGCGGCGGCAGGGGAGGGTGGCGTGGGGCGGGTCGAGGCGGGTGATCAGCCGGAAGGGCCCGATCCGCCGCGCGGAGTCCCTTTCCGTACGCGACTGTTCCACCGGTCCTGCCCCCCGTCGTCCGTGCGCCCCGTGGTGACGGGGGCATGTCGAGCCTACCGAGGCGGGGTCGCGGGGCCGTGCCCGGGAGGGGCGCCGGGGCGGGGCCGGCCGTGCGCCGGTCGTCGGGGCGGTGCCCGGGGCGGCCGTGAAGTGGTCCGGGAAGTCCGGGCTGTCCGGGTTCGCGAAGGTGAAGTGGGCATGCGGAGGCCGTGAAGATCCCGGGAGCGGCGCCGAATCCCTGTGGGGAGTGCTCGAACAGGTGCCCATGGGACTACGATCGCCGTGTTTCCGTGGGCACGGAACTTGCTGAGGCGAAGCCGGAACGATCACCGTCACGGGGGAGAGCATGTCGTTCGATCAGGAGTGGGCGTCGGTACGCACCACGTCCACCGCCAGCGTGGACATGAGGCTGAACCAGGTCGCTCCGGAACCCGGGAGCGGGGGCGGCGGAAACGCCGACCTCAACGTCGACCAGGACAAGCTCGGCGCCATCGGCGGCGCCGCCTACGCGCTGCACGGCCGGCTGGTCAAGGACGGGAACCACGCGCGGACGAACACGACGGAGGCGGCGACGGGCATGTCCAGCCACGGCTTCCTCACCGGGTCCGCGATGTCGACGGTGCAGGAGACGTGGGGCTCGCAGCTGAACACGCTGCTCGACGCCTGCGCCAACATCTCCAACCACCTCGACTACAGCGCGTCCTCGCACGCCAAGGAAGAGGCGGACATCCAGGCGGCCCTCGCGGCCTCCAAGATCAACGAGTACTTCAAGTAGGCGGGGGACCTGCTGTGCTGACCTTTGACAACGTGTACCAGGCACCGCTCGACAAGATGAAGTCCGCGGCCGACGACTGGTCCGCGATGAAGGGCAAGCTGGACAAGCTCGCCGAGGACGCCCGTACGACGATGGCGGCGAAGGCCAAGGACGAGTACTGGCGCGGGGTGAACGCCGAGGTCACGAAGCCCTTCGTGGACAAGACCGCGAAGGAGTTCGACGACGCGGCCAAGTCCGCCGACGGCATCCACAAGGTCCTGGAGGACGGCTACAACGCCTTCAAGAAGGCCAAGGACGACCTCAAGAAGATCGTGGACACGGAGGCGCCGACCAAGCGCTTCCGGGTGACCTCCGCCGGCAAGGTCGAGGCCGTCGAGCCGCTGTCGCAGACCAAGGACCAGGGGATGCGGCACGACCCCGACTTCCAGGACATGGTCCGCAAGGAGAGCGCCGACATCGCCGAGATGCAGCGGCGCATCGACGCGATCGTCGAGACCTGCGACGACGCGGACGTGTCCTGCTCCAACGCGCTCAAGGCCAACGTCACCGGCGACAAGCACAACTTCAGCGGGCCCAAGTACACCAGCCTCGACGCCGAGGAGGCGCAGCGCGCCGTCGACCTGGCGAAGAAGGGCCGGGACATCTCGCACGAGGAGCTGATGCGCCTCAACGAGCTGCTCAAGGACAACAGCGGCTCGAAGGAGTTCTCCCGGACCTTCTACGACGGCATGGGCCCGAAGGGCGCGCTGGAGTTCTTCGGCCAGCTCTCCACGGACACGTACGACTACACGAAGGTCGACAAGCAGCGCCTCGCCGACGTCCAGGACCTCCAGAAGAACCTGGGCCTGAACCTGGCCACGGCGACGCAGGGCGGCGACGCGTGGACCGACAAGTGGTCCACGGAGATGCGCAAGCTCGGCACGGAGCGCATCCCGCTGATCAAGTACGACAACAACCCGGCCTTCGGCTACCAGTTGCTCGGCGGCATCATGCGCTACGGCGACTACGACAAGAAGTTCCTGGTCCCGATCGCCGAACACGTCACCCAGCTCCACGCGAAGGACCCGTACCTCTTCGCGAACAGCAAGCCGATGATCAACGGCGGGCTGCAGAACCAGTACAACCCCTCCGGCGTCAACGGCGCCGGCTTCGACCCGATGGTCTCGATGCTGGAGGCGCTGGGGCACAGCCCCGAGGCGTCGAAGGAGTTCTTCTCGAAGGATCCGACGTCCTACAACAAGGACGGCAGCCTCGGCGGGACGGTGGACCTCAACGGCAAGAAGGACGGCAAGCAGGCCGACTACCTCGACTACTTCGCCAACAAGGACTACACCTTCTTCCCCGACATCGACGGGCACGACCCGGACGCCGCCAAGAAGTCGGCCGACTACATGCCCGACGCCCTCGGCCACGCGCTGGAGGCGGCGACGCTCGGCCACGCCTGGGACGACCCGACGCCGCAGCTGAAGCGGGACGAGACCACGGCCGAGATCATGACGGACGTCATGACGAAGTACGGCGACGACCCCGAGCTGCTCAAGAAGTGGCAGTCCCCGCTGTCGGACAGCCTCGGCAACATGGGCGCCGGCTACATCGACGACCTCAACTGGGGTCTGGACAAGAACAACCCGGACAGCGTCTTCAACCCCACGAAGGACCCGTCGGCCCACCCCGAGTTCGGGCGCGAGGCGACGGTCAAGTTCCTCAGCACCCTCGGTCAGCACCCGGACGCCTACGCGACGATCTCGACGGCCGAGCGCCTCTACACCACCAGCGTCCTCGAAGCACAGGTCGGCCCGGACGGAAAGATCGACGAGGGCCGCGCGCGGGGCGCGGTGTTCACGGGCGCCACCCTCCAGGGCCTGCTCGACGAGTCCCGGGGCGCGCAGGTCGAGGCCGAGGGCATGAAGAAGCACGAGGAGTACGAGAAGGCCCAGGCCGCCAAGGCCGGCTGGGTGGAGCTCGGCGCCACGGTGGGCATCGCGGCCGGTGTCGCCTTCCTTCCTGCCACCGCCGCGGTCGGCGCGGCCGCCATCCTCGTACCGCTCGCCGTCGACACCGGTTCGGGTGTCATGGAGCAGCTCGCCGGACAGGTCATCGGCGACTGGTCCGACAAGTCGATCGAGGAGAGCAAGGACAAGACCGAGGACAAGATCCACGAGGACAACGCGGCCATGTACACGGCCGGTCGGTACAGCGCCGAGTCCCCGATGGAACGGTTCCTGTACGAGCACCGCGGCCAGGTGAGCAGCGAGTTCCGCCAGGACATGATCGAGTCCGTGGGCAACGGCTACGGCATGGGCAACGATCACGCGAAGCAGACCGGCAACGCCCCCGAGACCGGCTGAGCACCGGTCGACGACTCCACGAGGAATCCCGATGAGAAGAGCATCCGCGTCCGTGTCGACGGTGTTGGCCCTCGGCCTGCTCCTCACCGCCTGCGGGGGCGGCGAGGAGGAGCCGCCGCAGGCCGCCCAGAAGTGCGACGGGACGCTGTCGCCCGCGGCCGTCGGGGCGCTCGAATCGGTCCTCGGCACGAAGGAGTTCCACTCGACCGGTGCCGGCCTCGATCGGACAGCGAAGGTGCTGACCGAGGACCGGGCGAGCACGGGCAGGCCGCCGGGCCACCCCGCGATGTGCGAGGTCGGCACGGACGCCGCCCCCAGGCTCGGGGTCAAGATCGACCTCAGGCTCTACGAGGCCGCCGACCTGTACGACGACGGCACCCAGTGGACGAAGTCCGGCCGGTACCTCTACGCGATGGGCCGGGAGACGAGCGCGGACAACAAGACCGCGCGCCTCTTCCTGGGCTGCGCCAGCCCGAACCTGAAGGGCGCGGACGGGCAGCCCGCCCCCATCGAGGGCGTGCTCACCTTCGACAAGTCGGCCAAGGGGGCCTACCCCGCCAACACCCCCGCCACCCGCGAGGCCTACCTCACCGTCCTCCACTCCGTCACGCTCGCGGTCGTGAAGGAACTGGGCTGCGAGAACGACGCGGGACTCACCGAGAAGCCCGTCTTCGAGGTGAGGAAGTGGCGGGGCGAGCAGTAGGGGCCGCGGCGGCCGCCGCGCTCCCCGCGCGGCCGGCCGGCCCCGTCAGTCCTCCGCCGGCACCCTCCCCGCCGACGGTGCCAGCTGGGAGACCAGCAGGACCGTCGTGCGGGTGATCAGGGCCGCCAGGAGGATCGTTCCGACGCCCTCGACCCGCAGTTCCGAGACCTTCGGGCCCAGCCAGGACAGCAGCCACCAGATGAGGGCGTCCTGGGCGAAGCCCGCCAGGCCGAGGGCGGCCAGGGCGGGGAGGGGGACGCGGCCCGAGGGGCCGATGTGGATCAGCTGGGTGAGGACCACCAGGACCACCGTGGCGACGAGGACGGAGAGGACGACGTCGACCGTCTCCGCGCCCAGGGTGATGCCGGGCAGCAGCGCCCCGGCGAGGGCCACGCCGACGAGGACGGCCGGCTTGCGTCTGCCTTGATCGCTCATGGGCGGACTCTGGCACAGCCGTCGCGGGTTGTGAAGATCCAGTGGAGACGGATCCCGTGGAGACCGTGATCGGAATCGAACCGACGTAACCCGCTTTGCAGGCGAGTCCCTCAACCACTCGGGCACACGGTCATGTGGTGCTTGATGACGACCGTAGGGCGGGGCCGGGTGGGGCTCAAGGGTTTCGGGGGCCGTGCCATGCGACTGCCATACCGCTGCCACACGCCGTTCACAGTCGTACGTCCAAGGGCTGAGTCGGATCGGGACTCCTGACAGGGGTCATTCATGACTTCACCTCTTACTCTGGGGGGATGAGCGCCCTCGAACCCCGCGACGCCGACGCGGCCACGGACCCGGACATATCCACCGACGCCGTGGGTAGACCCGGGCCCCCTGCCGCCGCCTACGACGACGCCGAGGGGTCCGTCCTCGACCCGGCCCACCGGGCGCTCAGCATCGGCATCGTCTCCGTCGTCCTGCTCATCGCCTTCGAGGCGACCGCCGTCGGCACCGCCATGCCGGTCGCCGCCCGCGAGCTGAACGGCGTCTCCCTCTACGCCTTCGCCTTCTCCGCGTACTTCACCACCAGCCTCTTCGCCATGGTGCTGGCCGGGCAGTGGTCCGACCGGCGCGGCCCGCTCGCGCCCCTGACCGCCGGGATCAGCGCCTTCGCCGCCGGACTGCTGCTCTCCGGGACCGCCGGCGCCATGTGGATGTTCATCCTCGGCCGGGCCGTCCAGGGCCTCGGCGGCGGGCTCGTGATCGTCGCCCTGTACGTGATCGTCGGGCGGGCCTACGCGGAACACCTCAGGCCCGCGATCATGGCCGCGTTCGCCGCGAGCTGGGTCATCCCGTCCGTCGTCGGCCCCCTCGCCGCCGGAACCGTCACCGAGCACCTCGGCTGGCGCTGGGTCTTCGTCGGCATCCCCGTCCTCGTCGTCTTCCCGCTGGCCCTCGCCCTCCCCGCGATCCGCCGCACCGCCTCCGGACCCGCCGACCCGGCCGCGCCCGTCTCCCCCTGGGACCGCCGCCGGATCCGGCTGGCGCTCGGCATCTCGGCGGGCGCGGCGCTCCTGCAGTACGCGGGCCAGGAGCTGCGCTGGCTCTCCCTGCTCCCGGCCGCCGTCGGCGTCGCCCTCCTCGTGCCCGCCGTCCGCGGTCTCCTGCCGCACGGCACCTACCGGGCCGCCCGCGGCCTGCCGTCCGTCGTCCTGCTGCGGGGCGTCGCGGCCGGAGCCTTCATCGCGGCCGAGTCCTTCGTGCCGCTGATGCTGGTCACCCAGCGGGGCCTGAGCCCCACCCTGGCCGGTCTCTCGCTCGCCCTGGGCGGCCTCACCTGGGCCCTCGGCTCCTGGATCCAGGCCCGGCCCTGGACGGAGCCGTACCGGGAGCGGCTGGTGGTCCTCGGCATGGTGCTGGTCGCGGTCGCCATCGCGGCCGCTCCGAGCGTCCTGATCACGGCGGTGCCGGTCTGGGTGATCGCGGCCGCCTGGGGCCTCGGCTGCCTCGGCATGGGCGCGGTGATCGCCTCGACGAGCGTGCTGCTCATGAAGCTCTCCGCGCCCGAGGAGGTCGGCGCGAACTCGGCCGCCCTGCAGATCTCGGACGGTCTCTCCAACGTCCTGCTCCTCGCCGCCGGAGGCGCCGCCTTCGCGGCCCTGGGCGGCGGCGCGGTCGGCCACGCGGTCACCTCCCACGCCTCCACCGGCTCCCATCCGGCGGCCTTCGCCGCGGTCTTCCTGCCGATGGCGGGCGTGGCGGCGGTGGGGGCGTGGGTGGCGACGCGGCTGCACGCGGCGCCGGTACGGGGCTGAGCAATCCGGTACCAGATTGACCCCATGGTGGTACCGTTCTGGTATGGCTATGAACCTGCGTCTCCGTGACGACCAGACCGAGGCCCTGAAGCAGCGCGCCGAGCAGGAGGGCACCAGCATGCACGCCCTCCTGCTGCGGGCCGTCGACGACTACCTGGCGCGGACCGCCCAGGAGGCCATCGTGCGCAGGACGGCCATGGAGCAGGCGACCAAGTGGCACGAGCTGATGGAGCGGCTCAAGTGACCTGCGTCTACCTCACCGGCGAAGACGTCCTGGTCATCGCCGAGCACGCGGTCGACGACCAGAAGATCGTCGTCCGGGACGCCGGACTCCTCGACTCGGCGGTGCACCGCCCCTCGGCCGCGATGTTCGGGGAGGAGGCGTATCCCGACCTCATGGGGAAGGCCGCCGCGCTCCTGCAGTCCCTGGCGGTCAACCATCCCTTCGTCGACGGCAACAAGCGCACGGCCTGGCTGTCCTGCGTCACCTTCCTCGCCATGAACGGAGTCCAGCTGCGGCCGGACATCGACACGGCGGAACGCCTGGTCATCGCCGTGGCGACCGGCGAGACCGACGAGGTCGGGGCGATCGCGGCAGGGCTGCGCGAGCTGATCGCCCCCGACGCGGGGTGAGTTCCCCCGCGACGTGAGCTGAATCGCAACCGGGCCCCACCCGCCCCGTCTCGTACGACGTTCCGGCCGGGCCGCCGGTAAGGTGGCCCGGTTGTCATATCTGGACGAGCGTCGAACCCGGAGATCGTGACTACTACCACCACCTCCTCCCATCACCTTTCTCCCGCCTTCCCCGGACGGGCCCCTTGGGGTACCGCGGGCAAGCTGCGCGCCTGGCAGCAGGGCGCCATGGAGAGGTACCTCCAGGAGCAGCCCCGTGACTTTCTCGCCGTCGCCACCCCCGGCGCCGGCAAGACCACCTTCGCCCTGACCCTCGCGTCCTGGCTGCTGCACCACCACGTCGTGCAGCAGATCACCGTCGTCGCGCCCACCGAGCACCTGAAGAAGCAGTGGGCCGCCGCCGCCGCGCGGATAGGCATCAAGCTCGACCCGGACTACAGCGCCGGGCCGCTCAGCAAGGAGTACGACGGGGTCGCCATCACCTACGCCGGAGTCGGCGTACGGCCCATGCTCCACCGCAACCGCTGCGAGCAGCGCAAGACCCTCGTCATCCTCGACGAGATCCACCACGCCGGAGACTCCAAGTCCTGGGGCGAGGCCTGCCTGGAGGCGTTCGAGCCCGCCACGCGGCGCCTCGCGCTGACCGGTACGCCCTTCCGGTCCGACACCAACCCCATCCCCTTCGTCACGTACGAGGAGGGGAACGACGGCATCCGGCGCTCCTCGGCCGACTACACGTACGGCTACGGCAACGCCCTCGGCGACGGCGTCGTCCGGCCCGTCATCTTCCTCTCCTACAGCGGCAACATGCGCTGGCGCACCAAGGCCGGCGACGAGATCGCCGCGCGCCTCGGCGAGCCGATGACCAAGGACGCCGTCTCGCAGGCCTGGCGCACCGCGCTGGACGCCAAGGGCGATTGGATGCCGAACGTGCTGCGCGCCGCCGACCAGCGGCTCACCGAGGTCCGCAAGTCCATCCCCGACGCGGGCGGCCTCGTCATCGCCTCCGACCAGGACTCGGCCCGCTCCTACGCCAAGCTGATCCGCGAGATCACCGGCACCAGGGCCACCGTCGTCCTCTCCGACGACACCGGCGCCTCGAACCGCATCGACGAGTTCAGCGAGAACAACGACCGCTGGATGGTCGCCGTCCGGATGGTGTCCGAGGGCGTCGACGTACCCCGCCTCTCCGTCGGCGTGTACGCGACGACGATCTCGACCCCGCTCTTCTTCGCGCAGGCCGTCGGCCGCTTCGTGCGTTCCCGCAGGCGCGGCGAGACCGCCTCCGTGTTCCTTCCCACGATCCCCAGCCTCCTCGGTTTCGCCAACGAGATGGAGGTCGAGCGCGACCACGTCCTCGACAAGCCCAAGAAGGCGGGCGAGGAGGACCCGTACGCCGAGTCCGAGAAGGAGATGGCGGAGGCGGAGCGGGAGCAGGACGAGGACACCGGCGAGCAGGACATGCTGCCCTTCGAGGCGCTGGAGTCCGACGCCGTCTTCGACCGCGTCCTCTACAACAGTGCCGAGTTCGGCATGCAGGCCCACCCCGGCAGCGCGGAGGAGCAGGACTACCTCGGCATCCCGGGCCTCCTCGAACCCGACCAGGTCCAGCTGCTGCTGCAGAAGCGCCAGGCCCGGCAGATCGCGCACAGCCGCAAGAAGCCGGACGACGAGGCGGACCTCCTGGAGCTTCCGGCGGAGCGGCGTCCTGTCGTTTCCCACAAGGAGCTGCTCGAACTGCGCAAGCAGCTCAACACGATGGTCGGCGCGTACGTCCACCAGACCGGCAAGCCCCACGGTGTGATCCACACGGAGCTGCGCCGGGTCTGCGGCGGACCGCCGAGCGCGGAGGCCACCGCCGGCCAGATCCGGGAACGGATCAAGAAGGTGCAGGAGTGGGCCACCCGGATGCGGTGACCCCCCGGTCCGCGGCCGGTGACCTCCCGGTCCCGCCGACCGCCCCCTGACGCCGCTGAGGCCCGTACGACGGCGTTCGTACGGGCCTCACTCGTGCCGCGGCGGCGGAACCATCGCCGGAACCGCCGGCGTGACCGGCAACGGAGACCGGCCCCCACGGTCGGTCTCCGGCGGCTCCCACGCTACGGGCACGACAAAGCCGATCTTGTCCGCCAAAGTCCCGCGTCCGACCGACGAAGGTCCCGAACCGTCTCGATACGGTCGCCGACGCCCGGATTCTGGACGAGGTCTTCCGCTGAGCGGAGCGGGTCGCTACTGTCCCGGCTCAAAAGCAAACGCCCCGTGGCAGCGCCGCCGCGGAGCGCAGCCGGTGTACCCCTTCCTGCCGGCGGCCTCTGACGTGCGTCGCCGACGGGACCGGCGACGCAACCCCGTGAGAGTCCCGCCGCCACTCACTCCGAAGGAGAGGGCGTCGTGACCGCGGAGACCTCCCAGACGCTCGACCGGGGACTCAGAGTCCTCAAACTGCTCGCCGACACCGACCACGGCCTGACGGTCACCGAGTTGTCCAACAAACTCGGTGTCAACCGGACGGTGGTCTACCGGCTGCTCGCCACCCTCGAACAGCACGCCCTCGTCCGCCGCGACCTCGGCGGACGCGCCCGCGTCGGCCTCGGGGTGCTGCGGCTCGGCCGCCAGGTCCACCCCCTCGTACGGGAGGCCGCGCTGCCCGCGCTGCGCTCGCTCGCCGAGGACATAGGCGCGACCGCGCACCTCACCCTCGTCGACGGGGCGGAGGCGCTCGCCGTCGCCGTCGTCGAACCGACCTGGACCGACTACCACGTCGCCTACCGGGCCGGTTTCCGTCACCCGCTCGACCGGGGCGCGGCGGGCCGCGCCATACTCGCCGCCCGGCAGGGCGGACTGATCGAACCCGGCTTCACCCTCACCCACGGCGAACTGGAGGCCGGCGCGAGCGGCGCCGCGGCACCGCTCGTCGGCGTGACCGGAGTCGAGGGCAGCGTCGGCGTCGTCATGCTCGCGGACGCGGTGCCGGAGCGGGTGGGGCCGCGGGTGGTGGACGCGGCCCGAGAGGTCGCGGACGCGCTGCGCTAGAGCCCGCGGAGACCGGACCGCGCCTCCGGCCCCCGCCGGGTCGCCGCCCCGCCCCTCCCGTGCGGGCGCCGTCCCGCAGGGTGGTGCGGCGGGTCGCGTGCCCCGTGACGGAGGCGGTCGTGCCCTCGGCCCAGGGGCGGGGCGGGGCCCAGTAGATTGGGGGTGTGCTCTCCCGTCTCTCTCGTCCCCGCGCGCTCGCGCTCTGCGCCCTTCCCATCGCCGCGCTCTTCGCCGTCGTCGGGCTCGCGCCGCTGCCGTACGCGATCGCGCAGCCCGGCACGACCGTCGACGTGCTCGGTGAGGACAACGGGACGGAGGTCATCTCGATCACCGGCGCCCCGGTCCGCGCGACCCAGGGGCAGCTGCGGATGACGACGATCGTCGCGACCGGACCGTCCGCCGACGTGGACCTCGCGGACGTGGCCGACGCCTGGTTCCGTACCGACCGGGCCGTCCTGCCGCACGACTCCGTCTACCCATCGGGGAAGTCCGACGCGGAGGTCGAGAAGCACAACCTCGGCCAGATGAAGGAGTCGCAGGACGCCGCCACCCTCGCCGCCCTCGGCTTCCTGGAGAAGGACCCCGAGCAGGTGAAGGTGGTGCTGAACCTCGCCGACATCGGCGGGCCCAGCGCCGGGCTGCTCTTCTCCCTCGGCATCGTCGACAAGCTCGACGGCGACGGAGACGGCGGAGACCTCACCGGCGGCCGGACCGTCGCCGGCACGGGCACCATCACGGCCGACGGCAAGGTCGGCGCCGTCGGCGGCGTCTCCCTCAAGACCCAGGCCGCCGCGCGGGACGGGGCCACCGTCTTCCTCGTACCGAAGGCGGAGTGCTCGGACGCCGAGGCCGAGCTGCCGAAGGGGATGCGGCTCGTCCCCGTGACCGCGCTCAGCGACGCCGTGGCGTCCCTCCGGGCTCTGGAGCAGGGGCAGGACGCGAAGGTTCCGGCCTGCTGATCTCCCCCGGCGCCGTGGCGTCCATGGTCCGCCAGGACGGGAAGACCAGCGGGGAGAGGGTGGTCAGGAAGTACAGCCCCCCGATGCCGAGCAGGGTCGAGGTCAGGCCGACGCGCTCGACGAGGAGGCCCGCCACCAGACCGCCCAGCGGGGTCGTGAGCAGCACCCCCGCCGTACTCGCGCCCATGACCCGGCTGCGCAGGGCGTCGGGGACCTGTTCGTACATGACCGTGGTCAGGATCGGGTTGAGGACCCCGACGCCGAACCCGGCCGCCGCCATCGTCACGAGCAGCGGCGCGGTGGTGTCGGTGAACGCGGCCACCACGTACGGCGGGGCGCCGCCGAGCAGGAAGCCGGCCGTGAAGACCGCCCGGCGCGGGAAGCGGTCCCCGACCGCCCCGTAGAGCAGGGCCCCGGCCAGGGCGCAGCCGCCGAAGACCGAGACGAGCAGGCCCTGGGCCGCCGGACCGCCCAGCGCCTCCCCGGCGTGGACGGGGAGCAGCACCGAACTCCAGCTCTGGCCGAGGCCGTTGGTCACCATCACCATGACGGTGATGCCGAGCAGCAGCCGGGCGCGGAACAGGAAGGCGTACCCCTGGCGCAGGTCCGCCCGGTAGCGGGCGGGGGAGAGGCGGGGGCCGTCCCGTACGGGCTCCGCCGAGGGCACCCCGCGCAGGCCCGCGGCGACCAGCAGCGCGGAGAGGGCGAAGGTGGCCGCGTCGAGGACGAGGACCGTGTCGGCGCCCATGAAGGCGATCAGGAGGCCGGCGGCCGCCGCGCCCGCCATCCGGGCCCCGCGCGACACGGCGTCGTACAGGCTGGCCGCCCGGGGGAGCGAGGTCCCGGCGCGCCGGGCGAGGTCGGGGACGAGCACGTGCCGGGCCATCTCCCCGGGCGCGTGGCACAGCCCGTTGACCGCCATCAGCGCGCACAGCATCCAGAACTCCAGGACGCCGGTGTGGTGCAGCAGCGGGATCGCGGCGAGCGCGAGCCCGCAGACCAGGTCGGAGGCGATGCTGACGCGGCGCCGCCCGAGCCGGTCGATGACCGGGCCGCCGGCGATCGCGGAGACGAGCACGGGCAGCGCGGCGCAGAAGGCGACCAGACCGGCCTTGCCGGGGCTTCCCGTGGTGTCGAGCGCGAACCACGGCACCCCGATGAGGGTGAGCGAATTGCCGGTGATGGAGACGGCGTTGGCGGTCAGTACGGTGGCCAGCGGGGTGCGGTCGTTCTTCGTCGTGTCCGTGCCCTCGCCCCCCGGCGCGGTGGGTGCGGCGCGTCCCCCCGGAGCGGTCATGCGGCCAGGGGGGCCGGGCGGCCGGTGGGCGTGGCCATCCGCAGGCCCCATTCGACCAGCTTCCAGCCGAGCCGGACGCGGAGGGCGAGGGAGGGCCGGTGGGGTGCGGTGCGCGACCGGGCGGCCGCGGCGGCGGCCCGGTGGAGCTCCCCGGCGCGCAGCCGGTGGAGGCGGAGGTGAAGGTCGGCGTGCATGACTGCGTGGTCCCTTCCGTCAGTTCCCGTGCTGGGGGAACGCGTGCAGATGGATCCGTACGCGCTCGGCGTCCGGCGCGTCCGCCTCCTCGACGTCCCGGTACTCCTCGATGAGGGCGTGCAGCCTCCCGTCGAGCTCGCGGAGCTTCTCGGGCGGCAGGCGCAGCGTGAAGTCGCTCATGTCGGAGGCGCCGAGCCAGCGCGGGTCCCAGTCGTGCCGGGTGCCGAGGTAGGTGCTCAGCTCCTGCGTGTGGATGGTCGCGACCTCGTGGACGTAGACGTCGAGTGCGCCCCGGATCTCCGGGTCCGGGTTCCGGTAGAGCGACTCGTCGACGCTCGTGCTCTGCGGGCCCGCCTTCCACCAGCGCTCCCGCCCCTTGCCGCGTGTCGGATCGTCCTGGACGAAGCCGTGGACCGCGAGCTGACGCAGGTGGTAGCTGGTCGCTCCGCTGGACTCGCCCAGCTGCGCCGCCAGTTGGGAGGCGGTGGCGGGTCCGTGGTGGCGCAGGGAGCGCAGCAGCTGGATGCGGAGAGGGTGGGCGAGCCCGCGCAGGGAGCGCGGGTCCAGGGTGCGGTGGGGGAGTTCCTCGGGCTCGGGCATGGCTCGACCGTAGGGTTGCAAAGGAAGGGCTGCAAGGGATTCTTTGCAACAGCTCCTTTGCAACTCCGGCGGCGGCGGAATCCCCTTGCCTCCGGCGTCCGGCGTCCGGCGTCCGGCGTCCGGCGTCCGGCCTCCGCTCTCCGCCCTCCGCTCCGCGCCCTCCGGCCGTTCCGCCCCGGCTACTCCCGCGCCGCCTGCTCCACCAGCGGGATGATGCGCAGGGGTACCGGGTTCTCCATCACGATCGCCGTGGACGCCCGGACGATGCCCTCGAAGCCGACCACCCGGTCGATCACCCGCTGGAGGTCCGCGTTCGAGCGGGCGACCAGGCGGCAGAGCATGTCGCCGTGGCCCGTCGTCGTGTGCAGTTCGAGGACCTCCGGCACCGTCGCCAGATGGCCCCGCACGTCCGCCCCCTGGCCCTGCTTGATCTCCAGCGTCGCGAAGGCCGTCACCGGGTAGCCCAGCGCCGCCGGGTCCACCTGCGGCCCGAAGCCGCGGATCACCCCGCTCGCCTGGAGCCGGTCGAGCCGTGCCTGCACCGTGCCCCGCGCCACCCCGAGCCGTCGGGAGGCCTCCAGGACCCCGATGCGCGGCTCGCGCGCCAGGAGCGCGATCAGCCGCCCGTCCAAATGATCGATCGCCACAGCGGCCTCCCCGTGGTCAGGATGTACAAGTCGCCCGGTCATCCTCGCGGATAGCTGTGCAACATGACCAGGGGAACAGCGAACTCTTGCGCACCTTGCAGAACGGAGGGACATTGCTGCCATGACTGAGACCATCGATCACACCCCCTCCACGGCGCGGCAGGCCGATCCCTTCCCCGTGAAGGGAATGGACGCGGTCGTCTTCGCCGTCGGCAACGCCAAGCAGGCCGCGCACTACTACTCCACGGCCTTCGGCATGAAGCTCGTCGCCTACTCCGGACCGGAGAACGGCAGCCGCGAGACCGCCAGCTACGTCCTCACCAACGGCGCCGCCCGCTTCGTGTTCACCTCCGTCATCAAGGTCTCCACCGACCGGGGCCGCTTCCTCGCCGACCACGTCGCCGAGCACGGCGACGGCGTCGTCGACCTGGCCATCGAGGTGCCGGACGCGCGCGCCGCCTACGCCTACGCCGTCGAGCACGGCGCCACCGGCCTCACCGAGCCGCACGAGGTGAAGGACGAGAACGGCACCGTCGTCCTCGCCGCCATCGCCACGTACGGCAAGACCCGCCACACCCTCGTCGAGCGCTCCGGCTACGACGGCCCGTACCTCCCGGGCTTCGTCGCCGCGAAGCCGATCGTCGAGCCGCCGGCCAAGCGCACCTTCCAGGCCATCGACCACTGCGTCGGCAACGTCGAGCTCGGCAGGATGAACGACTGGGTCGGCTTCTACAACAAGGTCATGGGCTTCACGAACATGAAGGAGTTCGTGGGCGACGACATCGCGACCGAGTACTCGGCGCTGATGTCGAAGGTCGTCGCGGACGGCACCCTCAAGGTGAAGTTCCCGATCAACGAGCCGGCGATCGCGAAGAAGAAGTCGCAGATCGACGAGTACCTGGAGTTCTACGGCGGCGCCGGCGTCCAGCACATCGCCCTCGCCACCAACGACATCGTCGCCACCGTGCGCGCGATGCGGGCCGCGGGCGTCTCCTTCCTCGACACCCCCGACTCGTACTACGACACCCTCGGCGAGTGGGCCGGCGAGACCCGCGTGCCCGTCGAGACCCTGCGCGAGCTGAAGATCCTTGTCGACCGCGACGAGGACGGCTACCTGCTGCAGATCTTCACCAAGCCGGTCCAGGACCGCCCGACCGTCTTCTTCGAGATGATCGAGCGCCACGGCTCCATGGGCTTCGGCAAGGGCAACTTCAAGGCGCTGTTCGAGGCCATCGAGCGCGAGCAGGAGAAGCGCGGCAACCTCTAGCACGCGTCCGTACGGTGAGGGGCCCGGGGCCATGCTCCGGGCCCCTCACCGTGCGCCACCTACCGGGTCGGCCCGGGCACCCGGCGACAGCCGGCCCCGGACCGGCCCTCGGCGTCCCGGCGGGACACGGGGCTCGCCCGGGACGCCGCACCCGTCGCGCCGGGCGGGGGCCGCCGGGCCGCCGAGGGCCGGCCCCGGGCCGCGAGACCCGCCCGGCGCCCGCGCCGTCACCCGCCCTACGGCTTCGCCGCCCCCGCCTGCTCCTGCGGCTCGGACGGCTCGGACGGCTTCGAGGAGCCCGCGGCCCGCGACGACTCCGCGGATTCCGACGCCCCAGACGCCCCCGCCGCCCCCGTGGCCTTCCGCTGCCGTCCGGGCGCGCCCGCCGCCGCGGTCGAGGGCTCGTCGGGCTCCTGGCGGAGTTCCTTCGGGAGCTCGTCCGGGGGCTCGCCCACGGCCGCCAGCGCCTCCGCCGCCTTCGGCGCGAGCAGCGGCGAGAACTCCGGGTTGATCCGCAGCGCCTCCGCCAGATGACGGCGGGCCGGTCCGGACTGTTCGAGGGCCCGCTCGATCTCGCCCCGGTGGTACGCGAACAGCGCGCTCCGCAGCCCCTCCTCCGTGGCCCGCTTCGCGAACTCCAGCGCCTCCGTCGGCCGGCCCGTCCGGAACAGCGCCCACCCCAGCGCGTCCGCGACCCGCACCGACCGGTGCCCGCGTGCCCACTCCGCCCGCATCCGGGTGACCGCGGCCGCCGGATCGCCGTGGTCCGCGTCGAGCAGCGCCAGGGGCACCTCACCCCGGGCCCAGGTACCCGTCCGCAGGCGCGCGTACTGGGCCCGCGCCTCACCGTCCCGGCCGAGCGACTCGTACAGCTCGCCCATCTCCAGGACGTACTCCGGCAGCGGCAGCCGGGCCAGGGCCGCCCGCCACTCCCGCAGCGCCTCGTCGGTGCGGCCGAGCGCCGTGAGCGCCCGCGCCCGGCCCGCGAGCGAGGGCCCGTGGTCCCGTACGAGCCGCAGCGCCGTCCCGTACCGGGTCAGCGCCTCCTCCGGCTCGCCCCGCTCCCACGCCAGGTCCCCGAGCCGGGCGAGCGCCGCCGCCTTCTCCGCGCCCGTCTCCGCGAGCGCCGCCGCCGCCAGGGCCGCCGCGTCGGCGTCCTCGCGCCAGCCCCGGTCCCGGTAGGTCTGCGCCGCCCTGGTCCGCACCACCGCGCCCGCGTGGAGCCCCTCCAGGCCCTCCATCGCCTTCTGGGCCGCCTTGTAGTCGCCGAGGCCGTTGTACGCGTCCATCAGGACCGGGTACGCGGACCAGCGGCGCGGGTCCGCCTTCCGCACCCGCTCGCCCCACTCCCTGGCCGTCTTCCAGTCGCCGCGCGCCCCCGCGAGCGCCCCCAGCCCCAGCTGCGCGTCCAGGTTGCCGCGCGCGGCGGGCTTCTCCGCGAGGGAGCGCCGCAGCGCCCGTTCGGCCCGCGGATAGTCCCGTACGTCACCGAGGCGCGTCCCGCGCTCCGTGTACGCCGCGCCCAACTCCGCCCAGGACGCCTCGTCGTCCGGGTGGGCCCGCAGCCACGTCTCCCGGTCGGTGATCAGCGCGGCCAGGTCGGGCAGCGCGGCCTGCGCGCCCGCGTGTGCCGCGATCGTCGCCCGCTCCGCTGGGCCGGGCGGGCGCGGCGGCCCCTGGCCGACCAGCTCGGGGAGGTACACCAGCGCCGTGGCCGCGAGCACCGCGCCCACTCCGGCCGCCAGGACCGTCCTCGACACGTTCTGCGTCTTCATGGCGCTCACTGTGCGCCCGCCCGCACCTGTACGAAGAGCACACGAAGCGCCCGCCCCGGCGGGTTCACACCGATGGCCCCGGGTGCCACGCTGGACGTATGGACGATCTTCTGACGCGGCTGCGCGCCGGGCTGCCCGCCGAGGCACTGCTCACCGACCCGGACGTGACCGCCTCCTACGCGAACGACATGGCGAGCTTCTGCGAGGCCGGCAGCCCCGCGGTCGTGGTGCTCCCGCGCACCGTGGAGCAGGTCCAGCACGTCATGCGCACCGCCACCGAGTTCCGCGTCCCGGTCGTCCCCCAGGGGGCCCGTACCGGTCTCTCCGGCGGCGCCAACGCCTCCGAGGGCTGCATCGTGCTCTCCCTGGTCAAGATGGACCGGATCCTGGAGATCAACCCGGTCGACCGGATCGCCGTCGTCGAACCGGGCGTGGTCAACGCCGTGCTGTCACGCGCTGTCGCCGAACACGGCCTGTACTACCCGCCGGACCCGTCCAGCTGGGAGACGTGCACCATCGGCGGGAACATCGGCACGGCCTCCGGCGGCCTGTGCTGCGTGAAGTACGGGGTGACCGCCGAGTACGTCCTCGGCCTCGACGTCGTCCTCGCCGACGGCCGCCTCCTGACCACCGGCCGCCGCACCGCCAAGGGCGTCGCCGGCTATGACCTGACCAGGCTCTTCGTCGGTTCGGAGGGCAGTCTCGGCATCGTCGTGGGGGCCGTGCTCGCCCTCAGGCCGCAGCCCCCGGCGCAGCTCGCGCTCGTCGCCGAGTTCCCCTCCGCGGCCGCCGCCTGCGCGGCCGTCTGCACGATCATGGAGCGCGGTCACACCCCGTCGCTCCTCGAACTCATGGACCGCACCACGGTCCAGGCGGTCAACAGGCTGGCGCGCATGGGGCTGCCCGACACCACCGAGGCGCTGCTCCTGTGCGCCTTCGACACCCCGGACCCGGCCGCCGACCTGGCCGCCGTCGGGGAGCTGTGCGGGGCGGCGGGGGCCACCGAGGTCGTCCCGGCCGCGGACGCCGCCGAGTCCGAACTCCTCCTCCAGGCGCGCCGGCTCTCCCTCACGGCCCTGGAGACGATCAAGTCCGCGACGATGATCGACGACGTGTGCGTGCCGCGGACGCGGCTCGCCGAGATGCTCGACGGCACGGCGGCCGTCGCGGAGAAGTACGGCCTGACCATCGGCGTCTGCGCGCACGCCGGTGACGGCAACACCCATCCCGTCGTCTGCTTCGACCACACCGACGAGGACGAGTCGCGGCGCGCGCGGGAGTCCTTCGACGAGATCATGGCGCTCGGGCTCGCGCTGGGCGGCACGATCACCGGCGAACACGGCGTGGGCGTCCTCAAGAAGGAGTGGCTGGCGCGGGAGCTGGGGCCGGTCGGTCTGGAACTCCAGCGCGGGATCAAGGCGACGTTCGACCCGCTGGGCCTCCTCAACCCCGGAAAGCTCTTCTGACTCCGTACCGAGCCCTCCGGCACGGGGGTCACAGCTCGCCGTCCTGCGACTCGTCCGACGGCCACGGGTCGCGCAGCCACAGCTCGTCGGTGGCCGCGGCGGTCGCCAGGAGTTCGGCGAGGCCGTCGTCGATGCCGAGCCGCTCGGACTCGGTGCCCGGCGGCACCGCGCGCAGGGTCCGCTCCAGCCAGGCGGACACCTGCGAGGACGGGGCTTCGAGGAGGGCGTCGCCGTCGGGGGAGGAGAGCGCCATCAGGATGACACCGCGCCCGTCGACCTTGGTGGGCCAGATCCGCACGTCGCCGTGCCCGCACGCCCGGAACACGCCCTCGACCAGCAGTTCGCGTGCGAACGTCCAGTTGACCGGGTGGTCCGTGCCGATGTGGAAGGTGATGTGGACGGCGTAGGGGTCGTCGGTGCGGTAGGCGAGGCGGGCGGGGACGGGGACGGCGCGCTCGGGGGAGAGCACCAGCTTCAGCTCCAGCTCGCGCTCGACGGTGGTGTTGTCGGTGTTCTGCATGGTCGTACTCCCTCTCGCGGACCGGCCCCTGGTGGGCCTTCACTGGGAGAGAGCGGGGTCCCCACGGTTCATTACGCGACTTCGGGAAGTTTTTTCGGGAAGTTTTTCCTGGCCGCTCCGGGGCAGGGGTATGTAACGGCCCGAACATCACCGGGAGTGATCGATTCCGGTACGTGTCCCCCCGAAGGCGGCCTTTCTCGCGGGCTCTTTGTTCCCTCGGGGACGTTCTTCGTTACTGTCCTCCTTGGGCGCGGCACGCCCGGCACGCGGCCGCGCGGTTCAAGGGCGTTGTGACTGAACGGAGTCGGGGCAGTGGCTACTCCTCCTGGAGGCGGCGAAGAGGTACCGCAGGCGGGGTACTACCCGGACCCGTCCATTCCCGGGTACATCCGGTACTGGAACGGGGGCGCCTGGGTTCCCGGTACGAGCCGGCCCGCCCCCCGGGACGGCGAGGTTCCGCCCGGCCCGCCCGCCTCGGCGATTCCGGCGGGCCCGATCCTGGCCTCCGGCCCCGCCCCGGCACCGGTCTCCGCGCAGACCGCCGAGCCGGTGCGGACCGCCGAGCCCGTGCGGACCGTCGAGCCCGTGCGCTCGGTCGAGCCCGTGCCTTCCCCCGAACCCGCGGGTCCCGCCGCCTCCGTCCCGGCCCAGGTCCAGGCGCCCGCGCACGTCACCGCCCAGGCCCTGCCCCAGGCCCCGTTCCAGCCCCGGCCCGTCGCGCCGGCTCCCGTACCGGCCGTGGAGGAGACCGGGCCCGTCTTCTTCGACGAGGAGCCGGTCGCCCCGGAGCCCGCCTCCGCCTGGCAGGCGGACACCTCCCGCCAGACCGGCTTCGGCGGCGACCGCGACCAGCGGGTCTCCTGGGGCGCGCCCCGGACCCCGGACCCGCGCACCCCGGCGGAGTGGCCGGTCGCCGGTGCGGCTGAACCCGCCGGGGCACCGGCCCCCGCGCCCGAACGGGCGGCGGACCCCCGGGCCACCGGGGGAGCGGCGCGACTCGGCGGGATGCCGGTCACGCCGATCCCCACGCCCGCCCCGGCGCCCCAGCAGCCCCAGCCGGCGCCCCAGCAGCCCCAGCCGACGCCCCGGCAGTCGCGGCCCGCCCCCCGGTCGGCTCCCGAGCCCGTAGCGGCCGCACCGGCCCCCGCGCCCACGCCCGCCCCCGTACACCAGGCCGCCCCCGCACCCGCGCACCAGGCGCCCGCACCGGCTCCCGCGCCCGCCACGCCCTCCTGGGCCCAGCAGTCCCCGCCCCAGCCCCAGACGCAGCAGCCCCAAGGGCAGCAGCAGTCCCAGGGTCAGCCGCCCGTCGTCCCCTGGAAGCCGCCGGTCGACGACCTTTTCGTCCAGGCGGCCCGCGCCCAGGCCTCCGCGCGCCCCGCCGGGCTCGGCAGGCGTCTGCTCGCCCGGCTGATCGACACCGTCGTCCTGGGGGCGCTCGTCGGCGCCGCCTCCTTCCCGTTCGTGACCGCCGCCCTCGCGCACATCGACGGCAAGATCGAGGCGGCCAAGCAGTCCGGCGTCACCGTCCAGGTCTGGCTGGTGGACGGGACCACGTCCGTCCAGTTCGGCATCGCGCTGGCCGCGCTGTTCGTCATCGGCGTCCTGTACGAGGCGCTGCCCACGGCCAAGTGGGGCCGCACGCTCGGCAAGAAGCTGTGCGGGATCGAGGTGCGGGACATCGAGGCGCACCAGCCGCCGAGGTTCGGGGCCTCCCTGCGCCGCTGGCTCGTCTACAGCGTTCTGGGTCTGCTGGCCGTCGGCGTCCTCAACGTCCTGTGGTGCCTCTTCGACCGTCCCTGGCGGCAGTGCTGGCACGACAAGGCGGCCCGTACCTTCGTGGCGCGCTGACCTGGCGCGGGGGGCCGCCGGACCCCTGATGGCGGAGGGTCCCCCGAACGGGCGGTGATTCCTTGCGGGGGCGCCGTGCCCGGGATGCACTGCCCCCATGAGCACCGATCAGCCGCCGTCCGGCCAGCCGCCCGAGGAGGACCCGTTCCTCAAGAGGCCCCAGGAGCCCCCGCCCCCCTCCGCCGGCCAGCCGCCCCCCTCCGACCCGCCGCCGCCCGGGCCGCCGCCGGGAGGTCAGCCGCCCGGGAGTCCGTACGGCCCCTCGGGCGGTTCCCCGTACGACGGCGGCATGCCGCCGCCGCCCCCGCCTCCGTACGGGAGCGGCTACGGCAGCGGGTACGGCGGGACCGATCCGCTCTCCGGGATGCCGCCGCTCGCCGAGTCCGGCAAGCGGATCATCGCCCGGATCATCGACTGGCTGATCATCGCGATCCCGCTGGCGATCATCGGTATCCCGTTCGACATCTACCAGCGGGCGACCGAGGACGGCAGCGACTTCGGTGACACGGTCAACAGCCTCAACGGCGGCAGCCAGCTGATCTTCCAGCTGATCACGATCGTCGCGTACGTCGCCTACGACACGGTGATGGTGGCCAAGAACGGCCAGACCCTCGGCAAGAAGTGGATGAAGCTGCGGGTCGCGATGCTCAACGACGGCTCGACGCCCCCGATGAGCCAGTCACTGCTGCGCGCGATCGTCCTGTGGCTGCCCGCGCTGATCTGCTGCGCCTGCCTGTGGCCGCTGCTCCTGCTGATCCTGATCCTGGTCGACAAGCCCTACAAGCAGGGTCTGCACGACAAGGCGGCGAAGACGGTCGTGGTCTCCGCCGCGCGGTGACACATCCGCCTCAGCGCGGACGAAGCGTCACGAACCGGTCCGGGTATCGGCCCCCGCGCCCACGCGCGCGGTCGGTACCCGGATCTCTTCGTTCCCGGAAGGGGGCGGGGTGGGCTCCGGAGTCTTGACGGCGGCCGTCCGCACCGGCATCCTCACCGCCACGAGCAGTCCGAGCAGCAGGCCCGCGAGGCTGATCACCGTGATGCCCAGCGTCGACGTGGTGCGCGAGAGCAGCAGCAGGGCGACGGTCGCGAGGACGACGGTGGCCGAACCGTAGGCGAGCTGTGCGGCGTTCGGACGCTGCATGACAGGTACCGCCCTCTCAGGACAACGGTTCGACTCTATGACAGTGGATGCCCGAGCGGCCCGCGCGTAAGCGTGACGTAACCCACGGTGCCGGGGGCACAGGGGGGCGCACGGAGTCATCCTGGCGGGCAAGTGCCTCCGTCAATGCGCCTGTTGGGGTCTCCGGGGTGGCTGGGGAGGGGTGGAAGAGTGTCCGGATATCGAAATTCGGCTCCCACATAGTGCAGTTGGTCTGTGCAAGTCAAGATCTGTCTTTTCTTGCCTCCCTCCGGTCGAATGTCGTCACTTGTGACGCGCGACCCCGCCGGACGGACACCCCACCTTCGGTCCGAAGAGCGCGGGCGCCGGGGAGGACATTTCAAGTGACCAACAGACGACGGGCGATCAGAACGTCCGCAGTCGTCGTGGCGCTCGCGGCTACCGCCGCCACCGCCTCGACCTTCACCACCGCTTGGGCCGACAATCACGGCAGCGTGACGCCGGCCGACGTTCGTCACGACCCGGCGCCCGGCGCCGGCGTCGACAAGGCGGCGGTCGACCACGACCTCGAGGGGCCCTTCAGCCGGCAGCAGGAGCAGCAGCGCAAGGCTGCCCTGGAGCAGGTGCTGAGCGGTGAGTCGAAGGTCGAGCGCCGCGGCGGCTCGCAGGTCGTCAAGCTCGACAGCAAGAAGTACGTCGAGCTGGGCCGCGAGAAGACCGACAAGATCTTCACGATCCTCGTCGAGTTCGGCGACAAGGTGGACACCACCACCCTCGTCGACCGTGCCGACGACGACACGACCGAGCCGAAGCCGAAGTTCGGCGGCACGCCCGGTCCGCTGCACAACCAGATAGCCAAGCCGGACCGTAAGCACGACAACTCCACGGACTGGAAGGCCGACTACAACCAGCAGCACTTCCAGGACCTGTACTTCGGCACCGGCAAGGACGCCAAGGGTCAGGCCAAGCAGTCGCTGAAGACCTACTACGAGAAGACCTCGTCCGGCCGTTACTCGGTCGACGGCAACGTCTCCGACTGGGTCAAGGTCGAGTACAACGAGGCCCGTTACGGCTCGAACTACTGCGGCAACAGCAACTGCTCCAACGTCTGGGACGCGGTCCGCGACGGCGTCACCGCCTTCGTGGCCGACCAGAAGGCCAAGGGCCGCACCGACGCCCAGATCAAGGCCGACATGGCCCAGTACGACCTCTGGGACCGTTACGACTTCGACGGCGACGGCAACTTCAACGAGCCCGACGGCTACATCGACCACTTCCAGATCGTCCACGCGGGCGAGGACGAGTCGGCGGGCGGCGGCGCCCAGGGCGGCGACGCCCTGTGGGCCCACCGCTGGTACGCGTACGGCACCAACGCGGGCAAGACCGGCCCGGCGAACAACAAGGCCGGCGGTACGCAGATCGGTGACTCGGGCATCTGGGTCGGCGACTACACGATGCAGCCGGAGAACGGCGGCCTCGGCGTCTTCGCGCACGAGTACGGCCACGACCTCGGTCTGCCGGACCTGTACGACACCTCCGGCCTCCCGGGCGCCGAGAACTCGACCGGCTTCTGGTCGCTCATGTCCTCCGGCTCCTGGCTCGGCCGCGGCAAGGACGCCATCGGCGACCTGCCCGGCGACATGAACGCCTGGGACAAGCTGCAGCTCGGCTGGCTGAACTACACCAAGGTCGCCAACGAGGGCCGCAAGTGGAACTCCACCCACAAGCTGGGCGTGGCGGAGTACAACACCAAGAACCCGCAGGCGCTGATCGTCGAGCTGCCGAAGAAGCCGGTCACCACCGATGTCGTCGCCCCCGCCGAGGGTGCCACGCAGTGGTGGAGCAACATGGGTGACGACCTCAAGAACACCCTGACCCGCTCCGTCGACCTGACGGGCAAGACGTCCGCCTCCCTGGAGCTCCAGGGCTGGTACGACATCGAGCTCGACTACGACTACCTGTACGCCGAGGTCTCGACCGACGGCGGCTCCAACTGGACGGCCCTCGACGGCACCGCCGACGGCAAGGCCATCCCGCGCGACGCGAGCGGCGCCCCGGCGCTGACCGACGTCTCCGGCACGCACAAGAAGCTCGTCTACGGCCTCAACGCCTACGCGGGCAAGAAGTTCGACCTCCGCTTCCGTTACCAGACGGACGGCGGCGCGGGCGGCAAGGGCTTCACCGCCGACGCCATCACCGTGACCGCCGACGGCGCCCCCGTCTTCTCCGACGGCGCCGAGAACGGTGACAACGGCTGGGTCGCCAAGGGCTTCTCGCGGGTCGGCAAGGGCTTCACGAAGGAGTACGAGCAGTACTACATCGCGGAGAACCGCCAGTACGTCTCGTACGACGCCACCCTCAAGGTCGGCCCGTACAACTTCGGGTTCACCGGTGAGAAGTCCAGCTGGGTCGAGCACTACCCGTACCAGAACGGTCTGCTCATCTGGAAGTGGGACCTCTCCCAGAAGGACAACAACACCGCGGTCCACCCGGGCCAGGGTCTGATCCTTCCGGTCGACGCCCACCCGACCCCGCTGAAGTGGAAGGACGGCACCCTGATGCGCAACCGCGTCCAGGCGTACGACTCCACCTTCGGCACCTACCGCACCGACGCCCTCCAGCTCCACAAGGCGGACGTCGCGACGTGGGTGAACTCCCAGAAGGGCAACCCGGTCTTCGACGACCGCAAGGGCACCTACTGGTTCCAGGAGACCGCTCGCGCCGGTGTCCAGGTAACTGACACCAACACCAAGATCGAGGTCGTCAAGGAGCCGAAGAACGGCGAGACGATCACGGTCCGCGTGGGTCCGTCCAAGAAGTAGTCAGTAAAACCGCAGGTCAAAGCATGATCGGCCGTCGCCCCCTAGCGGGCGACGGCCGATCGTGTTTAGGTGCGTCTGACGCTTTTCTTATTGACATTCGATCCACGGGGGAGTGGTTCCGCATGCCCAACGGAGGGTTCTGCAAGTTGCCGGGAGGCAGTGTGGTCGTCGCGATAGGGCTGCCGAGCCCGGCCCGCGACGGCGCCACCGTCCGCTTCCTGGTCCACGCCGCCAACCGTGCCCGCGCCCTGACCAGGCTGCGGAACCTCGGTCTCCGGGCGGTCTACCTCCGAGGCAACAGCGAGCCGCCCACCCCGGACGAGATCACCGCCGTCCTGCACCACCCGGACGGCCTGCTGTGGAGATCCACCCCGGGCGCCGCCCAGGAGCTCTGGCACCCCGTACGGTCCCTCCCCAGGGAACCGGCGGCCTAGGGCGCGTCCCGTCCGCCGTCAGGCCACGACCGGCTTCCCGGTCAGTTCCACGCCCGCCGCCCGCAGCTCCTCCAGGGCCCGGTCCGTCGACGCCTTCGCGACGCCGGCCGTCAGATCGAGCAGCACATGGGTCCGGAAGCCCTCGCGGGCCGAGTCCAGCGCCGTCGCCCGGACACAGTGGTCGGTGGCGATGCCCACCACGTCGACCTCGGTGACGTCCCGCTCGCGCAGCCACTCCGCGAGCGTCCGCCCGTTCTCGTCGTGCCCCTCGAACCCGCTGTACGCCGCCGAGTACGCGCCCTTGTCGAAGACGGCGTCGATCGCCCCGCTGGCGACGGCCGGCGCGAAGTTCGGGTGGAAGCCGACCCCCTCCGTACCGGCCACGCAGTGCACCGGCCAGGAGGTGAGGTAGTCCGGCTCCTCACCGGCCGGGGCGAAGTGCGCCCCCGGGTCGACGTGGTGGTCGCGGGTGGCGACCACGTGCCGGTAGGAGGTGCCCGCCGTCTGGCCGACCAGGTCGGTGATGGCGGCGGCGACGTCCGCGCCGCCGGTCACCGCGAGGCTGCCGCCCTCGCAGAAGTCGTTCTGAACGTCCACAACGATCAATGCGCGGTGCATGGCGGGTGTCCTTAGCGCGTCGGGGAGGGGTGGGTTCGAGCCTAGAGACTTCCCTCTCCCGGTGGGAGGGGGCCGGAGGACCTACAGGTACTCCGTCGGCAGCACCGGCTCGCCCCGGGAGAGCTGGATCGCCGACATCGGCAGTCCGGAGCGGGCCGAGATGTGCCGGGACCTGGCGGCCTCCAGCGGCTCCCTGGCCACCACGTCACCGCCCTTCACCAGCTCGACCAGGAGCTGGTGGTCGGCGAGCTCCGGCGGCACCGGCCCGGTGCCCACGACCTCCGCCTCGGCCACCCCGTCCGCGTCGGGCCTGCGCGCCGCCCACTTGCGGCCGCCGACCGAGGCCTTGCCGCCGAGGGACTTCTTGGCGACCGGCACCAGGGGCGCCCTGAGGTCGGCCGAGGCCGCCCGCGCCACCAGCTTGTAGACCATGGAGCAGGTCGGGTGGCCGCTGCCGGTGACCAGCTGGGTGCCCACCCCGTACGCGTCGACCGGGGCCGCCGCCAGAGAGGCGATGGCGTACTCGTCGAGGTCGGAGGTGACGACGATCCTGGTGTCCCGCGCGCCCAGCTCGTCCAGCTGCGCCCGCACCCGGTGCGCGACGAGCAGCAGGTCGCCGGAGTCGATCCGGACCGCCCCGAGCTCGGGTCCCGCGACCTCCACGGCCGTACGGACGGCCTCGGCCACGTCGTAGGTGTCGACCAGCAGCGTCGTTCCCCGCCCGAGGGTCTCGACCTGGGCCCGGAAGGCGTCCCGCTCGCTGTCGTGGAGGAGGGTGAAGGCGTGGGCGGAGGTGCCGACGGTCGGGATGCCGTAGCGGAAGCCGGCCGCCAGGTCGGAGGTGGAGTCGAAGCCGCCGACGTAGGCGGCGCGGGAGGCGGCGACGGCCGCCAGCTCGTGGGTGCGCCGGGCACCCATCTCGATCAGCCGGCGCCCGCCGGCCACGGCCGACATGCGGGAGGCGGCGGCGGCGATCGCCGAGTCGTGGTTGAGGATGGAGAGGATCACCGTCTCCAGGAGCACGCACTCGGCGAAGGAGCCCTCGACGCGCAGGACGGGCGAGCCGGGGAAGTACACCTCGCCCTCGGGGTAGCCCCAGATGTCGCCGGAGAAGCGGTAGCGGGCCAGCCATTCCAGGGTCGGCTCGTCGACGATGCCGCGTTCGCGCAGGAAGGCCAGGACGGCCGGGTCGAAGCGGAAGTTCTCGACGGCGTCCAGGACCCGGCCGACTCCGGCGAGGACGCCGTAGCGCCTGCCCTCGGGCAGCCGCCGGGTGAAGACCTCGAAGACGGATCGCCGGTCGGCGGTGCCGGCCCGGAGGGCCGCCTGGAGCATGGTCAGCTCGTACTGATCGGTGAAGAGCGCGGTCGACGGCACGTCCACCGGCAACCCAAGGTCCGCAGCGTTCATGTCAGCGATGCTAGCGCAGAAATCGTCAAAGTGACGAATAGGGGGCCGGGTGAGTGACGGATCATGGGCCGAGCGGGTGGCCCGCCCGTCCGCGCGCAGGTGACCCGTTTGTGCGACGGACCCCTCGGGGTGGCAGCATGGGGTGAGTGAGCGTCGCGCCTATTGAGATCGAACGTACGGAATCGGCCGAGAAGGTGTCGGCCGTCGTCGAACCGGACGTGCCGTGGGTGACCCTCGTGCACAACGATCCGGTCAACCTGATGAGCTACGTGACCTACGTCTTCCAGGCGTACTTCGGCTACTCCAAGGACAAGGCGCACAAGCTGATGCTCGACGTGCACCACAAGGGCCGCGCGGTCGTCTCCAGCGGCACCCGCGAGGAGATGGAACGCGACGTGCAGGCCATGCACGGCTACGGCCTGTGGGCGACCCTCACCCAGGACCGCGGCTGATGGCCGGCCGCTTCGAGACCCTGCCCGGCGGCGGCGCGGCCGTCGCCCTCGACGACGTCGAGATCTCCATCCTCCGCTCCCTCGCCGTCCAGCTCATGGAACTGATCGGGCCGGGCGACGAGCCCGCCGCCGACGCGGACCCGCTGGCCGCGCTCTTCGCCGAGGGCCCGAGCAAGCCGCCGTCCGACCCCGCGCTCAAGCGCCTCTTCCCCGACGCGTACGGGGACGACAGCGAGGAGCTGCGGGCGGCCGCCTCCGACTTCCGCCGCTACACCGAGAACGACCTGCGGGCCCGCAAGCGCGAGGACGCCCTCGTCGTCATCCGCGCCCTGGACGGGCTCTCCGCCGACGCGACGGACGAGGGCGGCGTCGTCCTGAAGCTGACCCCGGACGAGTCCCGGGCCTGGCTCGGCGCGCTCAACGACCTCCGGCTGACCATCGGGACCCGCCTGGAGGTCACCGACGAGGAGAGCGAGCAGCTGTACCGGCTGCCGGACTCCGACCCGCGCAAGCCGATGGTGATGGCGTACCTCTGGCTGGGGGCGCTCCAGGAGTCCCTCGTCGAAACCCTGATGTCGTAGCGGCCCCGCCACCCCTCCGCGGCGGGGTGTTCGCTCAGCGGACGCTCAAATCCGGATAACGAATGCGTTATCGGAGCGTCCGCTTTGCCGTGTTGAATCCTTTTCGCCTGGCGATTCATGTGGCGTGCGCCACAGCCGATTCCCTCGATCGCGTCCCACCCCGTGATAAATCTTCACGACCGCTCGGGGACGCCACCCCTGTTCCCGAGGGCGCTCCGACCGGCTGACCGCCGGTGGCACTCCATCCACATCCGGGGGGATCAGGATCTGATCCGCGGCAGACGCACTCGCAGTCGCGCGGATCAGCATGGAGAAAGGCGCACCACCATGACCTCTGTGCAGGTCGACAAGCAGCACGACGGCACCGACGGGGCCGTGGACGGCGGCGAGGGCTACCAGCGTGGCCTCGGCGCCCGGCAGATCCAGATGATCGCGATCGGCGGTGCCATCGGCACCGGCCTCTTCCTCGGCGCCGGCAAGGCCATCGCCAAGGCGGGCCCCAGCCTGATCCTCGCGTACGCCATCGCGGGCCTGGTCATCTTCTTCATCATGCGGGCCCTGGGCGAGCTGCTCATGTACCGCCCCGTGTCCGGCTCCTTCGCGGAGTACGCACGCGAGTTCGTCGGCCCGTTCTGGGGCTTCGTGACCGGCTGGACGTACTGGCTCTTCTGGGTCGTCACCGGCATCACCGAGGTCACCGCCGCGGCCACGTACATGACCTATTGGTGGGACATCCCGCAGTGGATCTCCGCACTGGTCTTCACGGTCATCCTCTACGGCGCCAACCTGATCTCCGTGAAGCTCTTCGGTGAGCTGGAGTTCTGGTTCTCCATGGTCAAGGTCACCGCGATCATCGGCATGATCCTGATCTGCGCCGGCATCCTCACCATCGGCTTCTCCGACGCCGGCGACACCGCCTCCGTGACCCACCTGTGGGACCAGGGCGGCTTCTTCCCCACCGGCATCGGCAACACGCTGATGACCCTGCAGATCGTCATGTTCGCCTTCCTCGCCGTCGAGCTCGTCGGCGTCACCGCGGGCGAGTCCAAGGACCCGAAGACCGTCCTGCCCAAGGCCATCAACACCGTGCCGTGGCGCATCGCCGTCTTCTACGTCGGCGCGCTGATCATGATCCTGTCGGTCGTCCCGTGGACCGAGTTCCAGCCGGGCGTCTCCCCGTTCGTCGCCGCCTTCGAGAAGATGGGCCTCGGCGTCGGCGCCGCCATCGTCAACTTCGTGGTCCTGACCGCGGCCCTCTCCTCCTGCAACTCGGGCATGTACTCCACCGGCCGCATGCTGCGCGACCTCGCGCTCAACGGCCAGGGCCCGAAGGTCTTCACGAAGCTCACCAAGAGCGGCACCCCGCTGCTCGGCCTGACCTTCTCGGCCTCGCTGATGCTCGTCGGCGTCTGGATCAACTACGTCGCCCCCGGCAAGGCCTTCGAGTACGTCGTCTCCTTCGCCACCATCTCCGGCATGTGGGCCTGGATCATGATCCTGGTCTGCCAGATCCGCTACCGCGCCAAGGCGAACCGCGGCGAACTCCCCGAGTCCACCTTCAAGGCCCCCGGAGCCCCGTACACCAGCTGGTTCGCGCTCCTCTTCATCGGCATGGTCATCGTGATGATGGGCATCGACGAGGGCGCCCGGGTCTCCCTGTACTGCGCCCCGGTCTGGGGTCTGATCCTGGGCGTCTCCTACCTGGTCCTCAAGGCCCGCAACCCCGAGGGTGCGGCCTTCGCCAAGCGGTCGTAACCGGCCTTCCCCAAGAGGCCGCCACCTCGACCGTCTCGGCATGCGGGCCGTTCCGTACCACTCCCCGGTACGGAACGGCCCGCACGCTTATCCTGTCGCCATGCTGACCATCACCCGGGCCCTGTACGACCAGATCGTGGACCACTCCCGCGCGGACCACCCCGACGAGGCCTGCGGCGTGGTCGCGGGCCCGGCCGGCACCGGGCGCCCCGAGCGCTTCGTCCCGATGCTCAACGCGGCCCGCTCGCCCACGTTCTACGAGTTCGACTCCGCGGACCTGCTCAAGCTCTACCGCGACATGGACGACCGGGACGAGGAGCCCGTCATCGTCTACCACTCGCACACCGCGACCGAGGCCTACCCGTCCCGCACGGACATCACGTACGCCAACGAGCCCCAGGCCCACTACGTCCTCGTCTCCACCGCCGACAGCGACGGCACGGGACCCTTCCAGTTCCGTTCCTACTCGATCGTCGACGGCGTCGTGACCGAGGAGGAGGTCAAGGTCGTCGAGGCGTACGACGCCTGAGAGACTGACCCGGAACCCGGGCGGCAGGACCCAGGAAGCCGGTGAGAATCCGGCACGGTCCCGCCACTGTGACCGGCGCCTCCGGGCGCCGGGAGCCAGGAACTGACCTGCCGCCTCCCACCACCGACTGGGGACGTGGAAATCCCCGGAGGAGGCACTCCGCCATGACCTGGCACCGTCGTACCCTGCTGCCCGCCGCCGCCCTCGTCCCCCTGCTCGCCGGCTGCTCGGCCCCCGCGGAGCAGGCGCCCGCGGCGAAGGCCGCGCCCGGATTCCCGTACACCGTCACCAACTGCGGTGCGAAGGCGACCTACCAGGCCCCGCCGAAGCGCGCGGTCACCATGAACCAGCACGTCACCGAGATCATGCTCGCCCTCGGCCTGGAGAAGTCGCTCGTCGGCACGGCCTACCTGGACGACGCGATCCTCCCCGCCTACAAGAAGGCGTACGACACGGTCCCCGTCCTCGCCAAGGAGTACCCCTCCAAGGAGGCCCTCCTCGCCGCGAACCCCGACTTCGTGTACGGCGGTTACGGCTCCGCCTTCGACGCCAAGGACGGGCGCGGCCGCGACGACCTGAAGCGCGCCGGCATCGCCACCCGCCTCAACACCGAGTACTGCCCCTCCGGTTCCCCCTCCCTCGACGACCTCTACCGCGAGGTCCGCGAGATCGGCCGGACCTTCGGCGTCGGCGACCGGGCCGAGACCTGGATCCGCGAGGCCCGCGGCACCGTCGCCGCCCAGGAGAAGCGCCTCAAGGGCGTGAAGCCCGTCTCCGTCTTCGTCTACGACAGCGGCGACAAGACCGCGTTCACCGCGGGCGGCAAGGGCATCGGCAACGAGCTCATCACCCGCGCCGGCGGCCGCAACGTCTTCGCCGACCTCGGCAAGGCCTTCGGCGACGCGACCTGGGAGCAGGTCGTCGCCCGCAAGCCCGAGGTCGTCGTCATCTACGACTACGGCTCCACCACCGTCGAACAGAAGAAGAAGCGGCTCCTCGACGACCCCGCCCTCAAGGACGTCCCCGCGATCAAGAACCGCCGGTTCGCGGTCATGCCGCTCTCCGACACGGTCCTCGGCGTCCGCGTCCCCGCCGCCCTCGACAAGCTGGCGGCCCAGCTCCACCCCACCACCCGATGAACACGGGGACGCGCGAGACCGGCGGACGGGACACCCCGGCCACACCCCCCGCCCCGACCGGCGCGAAGCCCCGCCCCGGGGCGGGGCGGGACCCCGGGGCCGCCGGCCGGCCCGCCGCCGAGGCCCGCCGGGCCGCCGTCGGCCGGCTGCCGTATCCGGTCGTCGTCCTCGGGCTGCTCGTCGCCCTCGCCCTCGCCTCGCTCGTCTCCCTCGCCCTCGGCTCCGTCCGCATCCCGCCCGGCCAGGTGATCGACGCGCTCACCGGGCGGGCCGGGCCCTCCCCGTACCGGACGATCGTCCTCGACGTCCGGCTGCCGCGGGTCCTGCTCGGCGCGGTCGTCGGCGCCGGGCTCGCCGTCGTCGGCGCCGTCCTCCAGGCCCTCGTCCGCAACCGGCTCGCCGACCCCTTCCTCCTCGGGGTCTCCTCCGGCGCCTCCGCCGGAGCCGTCCTGGTCCTCGTCGTCGGCATCGGCGGCGGGATCACCACCACCCTCGCCCTGCCCGCCGGAGCCTTCGCCGGAGCCCTGGTCTCCCTCGTCCTCGTCTACGGGCTCGCGCGGCGCGGCGGCACCATGACGGGCAGCCGGCTCGTCCTCGCCGGAGTCGCCGTCTCGTACATCCTCTCCGCCCTCGCCACCCTCCTCCTGGTCGTCGCCGGCCGGCCCGAACACTTCCAGGAGGCGCTGTACTGGACCCTCGGCGGCCTCGGCAGCGCCCGCTGGGACACCCTCGTCCTGCCCGCCGCGGTCCTCGCGCTCGGCGTCGGCGTCCTCCTCACCCTCGCCCGCCCGCTCGACCTCCTCCTCGTCGGCGAGGAGAGCGCCACCGTCCTCGGCCTGGACACCCCCCGCTTCCGCGCCGCCGTCTTCGTCCTCGCCTCCCTCGTCACCGCCGTCATGGTCGCCGCCAGCGGAGCCGTCGGCTTCGTCGGCCTGATGGCCCCGCACGCCGCCCGCCTCGCCGTCGGCGCCCCGCACCGCCGGCTCCTCCCCGTCGCCGCGCTCGGCGGCGCGCTCGCCCTGGTCCTCGCCGACCTCGGCGCCCGTACCGTCGCCGCGCCCCAGGACATCCCCGTCGGCGTCCTCACCGCCCTCACCGGCGGCCCGTTCTTCCTCTGGCTGATGCGCCGCCGCCCGGAAGGGGCGTCCCTGTGACCGAACTGCGCCTGGAGGGCCTCTCGTACGAGGAACGGCTCCGCGCCGTCGACCTCACCGTCCGCCCCGGCGAGACCGTCGGCCTCATCGGCCCCAACGGCAGCGGCAAGACCACCCTCCTGCGCTGCGTCTACGGCACCCTCGCCCCCACCGCGGGCCGCGCCCTCCTCGACGGCGACGACCTCCACGCCATCGGGCCGAAGGCCCGCGCCCGCCGCGTCGCCACCGTCCCCCAGGACAGCGCCACCGAGTTCGAGCTGACCGTCCGCGAACTGGTCACCCTCGGCCGCTCCCCGCACAAGCGGTTCTGGGAGGGCGACACGGGCGCCGACCGCGAGCGGACCGGGACCGCCCTCGCCCGCGTCGGCCTCACCGAACTCGCCGACCGCGCCTACCCCACCCTCTCCGGCGGCGAACGCCAACGCGCCCTCGTCGCCCGCGCCCTCGTCCAGGAACCGGCCCTCCTCGTCCTCGACGAACCCACCAACCACCTGGACATCCGCAACCAGCTCGACGTCCTCGCCCTCGTCCGTACGCTGGGCACCACCAACCTGCTCGCCCTCCACGACCTCAACCTGGCGGGGGCGTACTGCGACCGGATCTACGTCCTGGAGCGGGGCCGGGTCGTCACCGGCGGCACCCCCGCCGAGGTCCTCACCCCGGCCCTCCTGGAGGCCGTCTACGGTGTGGAGACCGAGGTCATCCCGCATCCGAGGACCGGCAGCCCGACCGTCCTCTACCAGCACCGTCCGGCAGGCGGTCAGGAACTATCCACCATGTGAGATCACATTCCGGAACCCGGACCGGGAATCGATACGATGAGCCCATGGTTTCCCACGACGTGAGCGAAGAGAGCCCGAGCGGCCTGCTGCTCGTGGCGCGCCTGCACGTCGACCTGTGCCGCCTCGCCAGCGCGATCTGTCCGACCCGCGCCGCGCTCTGAGCGACCGGCCGAGCGCACCCTCGTACGACCCCCCTCCGCGCGGGGGCCCCAGCAGCGCGCCCACCACGCCACTTCCGACAGGAGCCCACGCCATGGCCATCGAGGTCCGCATCCCGACCATCCTCCGCACCTACACCGACGGCGAGAAGGCCGTCGAGGGCAGCGGCGGCACCCTCGCCGAGCTCTTCGCCGACCTGGAGTCCCGCCACAACGGGATCGAGGCCCGCATCGTCGACGGCGGCAAGCTCCGCCGCTTCGTCAACGTCTACCTGAACGACGAGGACGTCCGCTTCCTCGACGGCATCGACACCAAGCTCACCGACGGCGACAGCGTCACGATCCTGCCGGCCGTCGCCGGTGGCATGGTCTGATCCACATGCGCTACGACTCCTCGCTGGCGGCGGTCGGCAACACGCCGCTCGTCCGCCTCCCCCGGCTCTCGCCCTCGGACCACGTCCGCATCTGGGCGAAGCTGGAGGACCGCAACCCGACCGGCTCGGTCAAGGACCGTCCCGCGCTCCACATGGTCGAGCAGGCGGAGAAGGACGGCCGTCTCACCCCCGGCTGCACCATCCTGGAGCCGACCAGCGGCAACACCGGCATCTCCCTCGCCATGGCCGCCAAGCTCAAGGGCTACCGCATCGTCTGCGTCATGCCCGAGAACACCAGCGAGGAGCGCCGCCAGCTGCTGGCCATGTGGGGCGCGGAGATCATCTCGTCCCCCGCGGCCGGCGGGTCGAACACGGCGGTGCGCGTCGCCAAGGAGCTCGCGGCGGAGAACCCGTCCTGGGTGATGCTCTACCAGTACGGCAACCCCCACAACGCCGGCGCCCACTACGCCACCACGGGCCCCGAGATCCTCGCCGACCTGCCCTCCATCACCCACTTCGTGGCCGGCCTCGGCACCACGGGCACGCTCATGGGCGTCGGCCGCTACCTGCGCGAGCAGAAGCCCGACGTCAAGATCGTCGCCGCCGAGCCGCGCTACGACGACCTCGTCTACGGGCTGCGGAACCTCGACGAGGGCTTCGTACCGGAGCTGTACGACGCCTCCGTCCTCACGACCCGCTTCTCCGTCGGCTCCGCCGACGCGGTCACCCGCACCCGCGAACTGCTCCAGCAGGAGGGCATCTTCGCGGGCGTCTCGACGGGCGCGGCGCTGCACGCGGCCATCGGCGTCGGCAACAAGGCACTGAAGGCGGGCGAGAGCGCGGACATCGCCTTCGTCGTGGCCGACGGCGGCTGGAAGTACCTGTCGACGGGCCTCTACACGGCCGCGACCACCGAAGAGGCGATCGCGTCGGTCCAGGGCCAGCTCTGGGCGTAGCCCCGCCGCGGCGCCCGCGAGCCGTGACCCGCTAGCGCGCCAAGTGGCGGACCTGGTCCCACACGACCGGGTCCGCCTCTCCCACTCTGCGCCGGAAATCCGCGACCGGCACCTCGCGCAGCTCGTCCGTCTCCAGGAAGCTCGGCCTGCCCTGCGCGTCGCCCACCGCCCCCGGCGGCAGCGCGATCACCCCCGGCCGCTCGTCGTGGTACCTGCTGGTGATCTTGGCGACGAGCACGCTGCCCCGCCGCACCGACAGCACGAGACAGGGCCGGTCCTTCGAACCGGGCCCGTCCTCGAAGGGCACGTCCGCCCACCAGATCTCCGCCGCCCGCGGCCCCCGCCCCGGGCGCGCGGGCGCCTTCCGCGGCCCGGCGGGCCCGCGCGGCGGCCGCCCCGGCGGCCGGGTCCGCCCCGACGGCCGGCGCGAGGAGCGCTTCCGTCCGTCGGCGAGCACCACCGCCAGTGCGATCACCACGACCGCGACCAGCGCGGGCCACCACGACGTGTCCATACCTCAAGACGGTACCGGCGCGCCGCTCACTCCGCCGAGGCGGCCCACCATCCATCCGAACCGGTGACAGAGCCCGTGAGTTCGCCCACAACGGGCCACCACGAAGGAGCGACAGGCCCGGGTGCGCCTTACGCTCGACAGACCGCACAGCCTCCCCCTTCCTCAGCGCGCTTTCCGTATCCGTCCACGGAGGTTCACGCTCCATGAAGCTCACCGTCGTCGGCTGCTCCGGGTCGTTCCCGTCCGCGGATTCGGCCTGTTCGAGCTACCTCGTCGAGGCCGACGGCTTCCGGCTGCTCCTCGACATGGGCAACGGCGCCCTGGGCGAGCTGCAGCGACACATCGGTCTGTACGACCTCGACGCGATCTTCCTCAGCCATCTGCACGCGGACCACTGCATCGACATGTGCGGGTACTTCGTCGCCCGCTACTACCGGCACGAGGGCGGGCGCTGCGACGCGATCCCCGTCTACGCGCCGGAGGGTGCCGAACAGCGGCTGACCACGGCGTACGCGGACACCCCGTCCCCCACCTCGATGGGCGAGGTCTTCGACTTCCGCACGCTGAAGTCGGAGTCCTTCGAGATCGGCCCCTTCTCCGTCCGTACGGAGAAGGTGTGCCATCCGGTCGAGGCGTACGGCATCCGGATCGAGCACGGCGGCCGTTCGCTCACGTACTCCGGGGACACCGGGGTCTGCGAGTCGCTGCACAAGCTCGCCGAGGGCACCGACCTCTTCCTCTGCGAGGCCTCCTTCACCCACGGCAAGGAGGACATCCCGGCCCTCCACCTCAACGGCCGGGAGGCGGGGGCGGAGGCCGCCCGCTCCTCGGTGGGCCGGCTCGTCCTCACCCACATCCCGCCGTGGACCGACGGCGAGCTGAACCTGGCGGACGCGCGCGAGGTCTACTCGGGCCCGTCGGAACTGGCGAGACCGGGCGCGGTCTACGAGGTCTGAGCCTCGTAGGGACGGTCCGAGCTCGGTACGGACGGTCCGAACTCGGTACGGACGGTCCGCGACCCGTACGGACAAAGGGGAAGGCCCCGGAACCTGGACGGTTCCGGGGCCTTCCCCTCACTGCGGGGCGAGGCTCACGCCTTGGTGAGGTCCTCGAGCTCCTCGTCGGACTCGCGGCCCGGCGTGGGGAGGTTGAACTTGGTGATCGCGAAGCGGAAGACCACGTAGTAGATCGCCGCGAAGACGAGACCGATCGGGATGATCAGCCACGGCTTGGTCGCGAGGTTCCAGTTCAGCAGGTAGTCGATGCCGCCCGCGGAGAAGGTGAAGCCCGCGTGGACGCCGAGGGCCCAGGTGACGGCCATCGAGACGGCGGTCAGGACCGCGTGGATCGCGTACAGGACCGGCGCGATGAACATGAAGGTGAACTCGATCGGCTCCGTGATACCGGTGACGAAGGAGGTCAGGGCGAGCGAGACCATCATGCCCATCACGGCCTTGCGGCGCTCGGGGCGAGCGGCGTGGGCGATGGCGATCGCGGCGGCCGGGAGGCCGAACATCATGATGGGGAAGAAGCCCGACATGAAGATTCCGGCGCTCGGGTCACCGGCGAAGAAGCGGTTGAGGTCACCGTGGACGACCTCGCCGGCGGCGTTGGTGAAGTCACCGATCTGGAACCAGGAGACGGTGTTCACGAACTGGTGCATGCCGACGGGGATCAGCGCGCGGTTGATGAGACCGAAGAGACCGGCGCCACCGGCGCCGAGGCCGGTCATCCACTCGCCGAAGCTGGAGATGCCCTCACCGATCGGCTCCCAGACCAGGCCGAAGACGACGCCGACGGCGGTGCCGACGAAGGCCATGATGATCGGGACGAGACGGCGGCCGTTGAAGAAGCCGAGCCAGTCCACCAGCTTGGTGCGGTGGAACTTCTGCCACAGCACCGCGGAGAGCAGACCCATCAGGATGCCGCCGAGGACGCCCGGGTTGTTGAACGTCGCGGCGACGTCGACACCCTTGTTGGCGGTCGTGTTGACGACGGCGTCGGTGATGGGGAAGGCCTTGAGCACGTTGCTGTAGACCAGGAAGCCGACGAGCGCGGCCAGGGCGGTGGAGCCGTCCGCCTTCTTGGCGAAGCCGATGGCGACGCCGATGCAGAAGAGCAGGGGCAGGTTGTCGAAGACCGCGCCGCCGGCGGTGGCGAAGACGGAGGCGACCTTGTCCCAGCCGAGCCCGTCCTTTCCGAAGACGTCGGGCTGGCCGAGACGGAGCAAGATACCCGCGGCCGGCAGTACGGCGATCGGCAGCTGCAGGCTGCGACCGACCTTCTGCAGGCCCTGGAACAGGCCGGATCCGCGCTTCTTCGCGGGAGCGGCGGCCTGGGCGGTGGCCGTACTCATCAACTTCCTCCAGTAAGGCAAGGCGCCGCCAGAGGATGGAAAGGGGGGACGGCGACGTCTCGTGGAACGCGGTGGTCTGGACCGCGTGGTCTACACCAATGAGTGGTGTAGACCAGTTGTAGCACGTGAGACTTAGATAAGGAACCTGCGAATTCTGTGCGCTCAGCCATAGCTGGAAATGCACGACATAAGGCCCCCGGACGGTGAGGTCCAGGGGCCTTCGGCGGGCCTTACGAGGGGGGCGAAAGCCCCGAAACGGTCAGGGCTCCGCGGGGTGACCGCCGCGCTACCTGACGTTGTCGCGCCGTCTCACTTGACGTTCTCGCGCTCCATCTCGTCCCCCACCTCGTCCGGCTCGCGGCCGGGGGTCTGGAGGTCGAACTTGGTGATCGCGAAGCGGAAGATCGCGTAGTACACGACCGCGAACGCGAGGCCGATCGGAATGATCAGCCACGGCTTCGTCGCGAGGTTCCAGTTGATCACGTAGTCGATCAGACCGGCCGAGAAGCTGAAGCCGTCCTTCACGCCGAACGCCCACGTCACCGCCATCGACACACCCGTCAGCACGGCGTGGATCGCGTACAGCACCGGGGCGATGAAGAGGAACGAGTACTCCAGGGGCTCCGTGATGCCGGTGACGAACGAGGTCAGCGCCACCGAGAGCATCAGACCGCCGACCTCCTTGCGGCGGTGCGGCTTCGCGCAGTGGGTGATCGCGAGCGCCGCCGCCGGCAGCGCGAACATCATGATCGGGAAGAAGCCCGTCAGGAACTGTCCGGCGTTCGGGTCGCCCGCCAGGAACATGGGGATGTCGCCGTGGACCGTCGTGCCGTCCGGCTTCTCGTACGTGCCGAACTGGAACCAGATGGGCACGTTCAGGAACTGGTGCAGGCCGATGACGAGCAGCGCCCGGTTCGCCAGGCCGAAGATGCCCGAACCCCAGGAGCCGAGCCCGACCAGCCAGTCGCTGAAGCTCTCCAGGGCGTCACCGATCGGCGGCCAGATCCACAGGCAGAGCGCGGCGAACGCGATCGCCACGAACGTCATGATGATCGGGACGAGACGACGGCCGTTGAAGAAGCCCAGCCAGTCGACCAGCTTCGTCCGGTGGTACCGCTGCCACAGGTACGCCGTGAGCAGGCCCATGACGATGCCGCCGAAGACACCCGGGTTCTGGTACGTGTAGCCGGCGAACGAGTCGTCGATGGCGAGGCAGCCGCCGCCGATGTCCTTCGAGCCCTCGGGGCAGTCCTTCGGGAACTGGCGCAGCACCGTGTAGTAGACGAGGAAGCCGACGACCGCCGCCAGCGCGGTCGAGCCGTCCGACTTCTTCGCCATGCCGATCGCGACACCGATGCAGAACAGCAGCGGCAGGCCGAGGTTGCCGTCGAGGAGGGCGCCGCCCGCGCCCGCCATCACCTTGGCGACGTTGTCCCAGCCGAGACCGTCCGCGCCGAAGACGTCCGGCTGACCGAGCCGGTTGATGATGCCCGCGGCCGGCAGCACGGCGATGGGGAGCTGGAGGCTCCGCCCCATCTTCTGCAGTCCCTGGAAGAGCCCGCCCCACAGGGACTTCTGCGGCCGCGCCGCGGCGCTGTCCGTACTCATCGGCGACCTCCCTGCCCGGAACAAGCCGGGTCCGCGTCTCGTTGCACACTGGTGTAGACCAGTTGCGATAGGCTCCGGGAGCCCGCTGAGGACAGGCCGCCGGTGATCGTCATCATTCGGCAGAACGGCGGCACTCGCTCGCGAAGTTGGGCCAACCGTGGGTTACCGTGACAAAGCGGACCACAGGTGCGCCGAGATTCGCGTCCTCGCGAACGGAACGGACAGGGAGAGACACATGGCCAGCAAGGCTGAGAAGATCGTCGCCGGGCTCGGCGGCATCGACAACATCGAAGAGGTCGAGGGCTGCATCACCCGCCTGCGCACCGAGGTCGTGGACCCCAGCCTGGTCGACGAAGCCGCGCTCAAGGCCGCCGGCGCCCACGGCGTCGTCAAGATGGGCACCGCGATCCAGGTCGTCATCGGCACCGACGCCGACCCGATCGCCGCCGACATCGAAGACATGATGTGAGCAGCTGACCCCGCAGACATGATGTGAGCGGCCCGACCCCGTCGGCACCCTCACATCGCCAAGGGCCCGTTCCGGCAGGGGAACGGGCCCTTCGTCATGGACGGCCACGGGGAGAACGGACCCCTCGTCATGTCCCGCTAGGCTCGTCCCATGTCTCGTATCGACGGCCGTACCCCCGAACAGCTCCGCCCCGTCACCATCGAACGCGGATGGAGCAAGCACGCCGAGGGCTCCGTCCTCATCTCCTTCGGCGACACCAAGGTCTTCTGCACCGCCTCCGTCACCGAAGGCGTCCCGCGCTGGCGCAAGGGCAGCGGCGAAGGCTGGGTCACCGGCGAGTACTCGATGCTCCCGCGCGCCACCAACACCCGCGGCGACCGCGAATCCGTCCGCGGCAAGATCGGCGGCCGCACCCACGAGATCTCCCGCCTCATCGGCCGCTCCCTGCGCGCCGTCATCGACTACAAGGCCCTCGGCGAGAACACGATCGTCCTCGACTGCGACGTCCTCCAGGCCGACGGCGGCACCCGCACCGCCGCCATCACCGGCGCCTACGTCGCCCTCGCCGACGCCGTCGCCTGGGCCCAGGGCAAGAAGCTCGTCAAGGCCGGCCGCAAGCCCCTCACCGGCACCGTCGCCGCCGTCTCCGTCGGCATCGTCGACGGCGTCCCCCTCCTCGACCTCTGCTACGAGGAGGACGTCCGCGCCGACACCGACATGAACGTCGTCTGCACCGGCGACGGCCGCTTCGTCGAGGTCCAGGGCACCGCCGAGGCCGAGCCCTTCGACCGCAAGGAGCTCAACGCCCTCCTCGACCTCGCGTCCGGCGGCTGCGCCGAACTCGCCGAGATCCAGCGCAAGGCCCTCGAAGGCACCCTCACCGCCTGAGACCGGCCGGGTCGCAACCCCCGGAGTTCGTACGGCGTCCTGACGGACAACGGGTGCACGGATACGATCCGTGCACCCGTACGTCTGCACGAACCTGGGGGAGGACCCGCCTTGAAGCGCCGTCTCGCACTCGCCGTGGCCACGGCCGCCGCACTCACCACCGTCCTGAGCGGCTGCGGAGCCCTCGACAAAGCAATGGACTGCGTCAAGACCGCCGACGCGATAGCCACCTCGGTCACCAAGCTCCAGGACGCCGTCTCCAACGCGTCCAACGACGTCACGCAGATCGAGGAGTCCCTCAACTCGATCTCCACCGAGCTCGGCAACCTCAAGGACACCACCGACAACGCCGACCTCGCCAAGGCCGTCGACGACCTCACCAAGGGCGTCGAGACCGTCCGCACCTCCGTGAAGAACGGCGACGCGACCCCGGACATCCAGCCCATCACCGACGCGGCCACCGAGATCGGCAAGGTCTGCACCCCGGGATAATCGGTGGCATGACCCGTCTGATCCTCGCCACCCGCAACGCGGGCAAGATCACCGAACTCCACGCGATCCTCGCCGACGCAGGTCTCGACCTGGAACTCGTCGGCGCGGACGCGTACCCGGAGATCCCCGACGTCAAGGAAACCGGCGTCACCTTCGCCGAGAACGCCCTCCTCAAAGCCCACGCCCTGGCCCGGGCCACCGGCCTGCCGGCCGTCGCCGACGACTCCGGCCTCTGCGTCGACGTCCTCAACGGCGCCCCCGGCATCTTCTCCGCCCGCTGGTCCGGCACCCACGGCGACGACCGCGCCAACCTGAACCTGCTCCTCGCCCAGCTCTCCGACATCGCCGACGAACACCGGGCCGCCCACTTCGCCTGCGCGGCGGCGCTCGCCCTCCCCGACGGCACGGAACGCGTGGTCGAGGGCCGGATGTCAGGCCTGCTCCGCCACACCCCCGTGGGCACGAACGGCTTCGGCTACGACCCGATCCTCCAGCCGGAGGGCCACGCCATCACCTGCGCGGAACTGACCCCGTCGCAGAAGAACGCGATCAGCCACCGGGGGAAGGCGTTCCGGGCGCTGGTACCGGTGGTGAGGGAACTGCTGGGCTGAGGGCGACACGAAGAAGAGCCGCCCTGATGGGCGGCTCTTTCTTCCGCTGTGCGGCCGATGGGACTCGAACCCACATGGGCGAAACGCCCAGAGGCACCTAAAACCTCCGCTTATACCATTCAGCAACGGCCGCGTGCACAGTCATGGTAGCGGTCAGCCCGACCTCGCATCAGGGGCACGTCGGCGACCTCCCCGGCACCACGTATCGGTGACCGCATGGCAGTTGGGGCACAGCAGGCGCAGGTTCTCGCGCCGGTCGTCCCGCCAGTCCCCGTTGATGTGATCGACCTCCAACGTCATCGGCTCGCCGAGCCACTCGGGGCCGACACCGCATCCGACGCACTCCTCCCGCACGCCCACCTCGCGCAGCGCACGCCGGAGCAGATGCGTCCTCGTCCTCCTCTTCTCCTCGTGCCGGACGAGGATCTCCTCCGGCCGCTTCACCGGCGTCGGGCCCGGCTTCCCCCGCTGGTGGGCCTGGCCCAGGAAATGCGCGGTCGAGAGGTTGTCGCTGGAGATCCACTGCCGCAGTCGGCCTCGCTGTGTCCCCGTGACCGGACGCCCGAGCCGACGCAGCACTTCCGCGACGGAGAGGGATGCCGCCACGACGTCGCGCAGCACCTCGGGAGCGGGGCCTTCCTCCCGTGCGGAGAGCGTTCCGCGCGTCATGCGGCTCGCCCCCTGTCACGCCCTCGGTAGCCGGGCGTCGTGGAGTGGCAGTTCGGGCACAGGAACCGCAGGTTCTCGATGCGGTTGTCGCGCCAGTCGCCGTCGATGTGGTCGACCTCCAGCGGCAGCGGCCGGCCGCGCCAGACGGCCTCGTTGCCGCACATCGCGCACTGCTTCCGTACCCCGGACTCCGTCATCGCCCAGGTCAGGCGATCACCCGGCACGCGTCTGGTCTGCGGACCGGTCTGCTCCACGAGCAGCGCCTCGGGTGTGCGGGGGCGCCGGGGCCCTCCCCGTCGGGACGGCGCACGGAAGTGTGAGGTGTCGATGCCGTACGCCTTGATGCGGCGGCTCAGGTGCGCGTGCTGCCCGCCCACGACCTCCACCCCCAGCCGCCGCAGCACCTCGCACATGTTCGTGGACGCCGCCACCGCCTCCTCCAGGACCTCCCGGGTCCACCGCGTCCCCTCCCGCTCGAAGTGCGAGATGTCCACGCCCAGCTTCCGCATCCGCTCCCGCACGTATCTCCGCGTCCCGCTCCTCGGGTCCACCCCCAGCCGTTCCAGCGCCTCCGTCAGCGTCCGCGTCCCCCGCGCGGCCGCTTCCAGGCGTTCCCTCGTGTACGCGCTCGTCGCCATCGCGTCCCCTCCCCAGTACGGATCTCGTACGGAGTAACGACCCGAATATCGGACGGTCACGTCATATCGCGTACGAACCTCGCTCACGGCCGGGACGCGGAACGGCCCGCGCCGGATGATTCCGGTGCGGGCCGTTCGGGAGGCGGAGGGCGGCGAGGGTCAGAACTTCGGTTCCGGGGCCTGGGACATGACCAGTTCCGCCGCTTCCTCCGGGGTCTCCACCGACGGCGGGGAGCCCTCCAGGGGCTGCTGGGCCGTCTCCTTCATGCACGCCACCGCGACCACGCCGACGAGCGCCGCGCCCATCGCGTAGTACGCCGGCATCAGGTTGCTGCCGGTCGCCCCGATCAGGGCCGTGATCACCAGCGGGGTCGTACCGCCGAACAGCGACGCCGACAGGTTGTAGCCCACCGAGAGGGAGCCGTACCGGACCTCCGTCGGGAAGAGCGCGGGCAGCGCCGCCGACATCGTGCCGAGCATGCAGACCAGCGACAGGCCGAGCATCAGCATGCCCGCCGTGATCGCCGGGATCCCGCCCTGCCCGATCAGCAGGAACGACGGCAGCGACAGGAAGAGGAACCCCAGCATGCCCGCCATCAGCACCGGCTTGCGCCCGAAGTGGTCGCTCAGACGGCCGACCTGGGTGATGACCAGCATCAGCAGGACCATCACGACGAGCAGGATCAGCAGCCCGTGCGTCTCGCTGTAGCCGAGTTCGTCGGAGAGGTACGTCGGCATGTACGACAGCAGCATGTAGTCGGTGATGTTGTACGCGCCCACCAGCGCGATGCACAGGATCAGCGTCGGCCACTGCTGCCGGAAGATCTTCGCCAGGTCGCCCTTGGTCGAGGTCTCCACCGCGTCCGCCGCCTCGGAGGCGCGCGCCGACTCGCTCTCCAGCTTCTGGAACGCGGGCGTCTCGTCGAGCCGCAGCCGCAGGTAGAGGCCGACCAGGCCCAGCGGACCCGCCACCAGGAACGGCACGCGCCAGCCCCACGCCTCCATCGTGTCGGAGCCGAGCCAGGTGCTGAGCGCCGTCACGAGGCCCGCCGCGGCCACGTACCCGGCCAGGGTGCCGAACTCCAGGAAGCTGCCGAAGTAGCCGCGGCGGCGGTCGGGCGCGTACTCGGCGATGAAGGTCGAGGCGCCCCCGTACTCGCCGCCCGTCGAGAAGCCCTGGAGCATCCGGAAGAGGATCAGGAGGACGGGCGCCCAGAAGCCGATCGTGGCGTACGACGGGATCAGGCCGATCGCGAAGGTGCCGACCGCCATGAGGATCATGGTCAGGGCGAGGACCTTCTTGCGGCCCAGCCGGTCACCCATCGGGCCGAACACCATGCCGCCGAGCGGGCGGACCAGGAAGGCGACCGCGAACGTCGCGAACGACGACAGCAGCTGGACGGTGTCGTTGCCGGACGGGAAGAAGACATGGCCGAGGGTGACGGCGAGGTAGGCGTAGATGCCGAAGTCGAACCACTCCATGGCATTGCCCAGCGAGGCCGCCTTCACGGCCCGCTTGACCGCCGCCTCGTCGGTGACCGTGATGTCGGTCCGCCGCAGCCGGGGCTGCCGACGCCGGGTGATGGCCCTGAACAGGAGGGGATGGCGTCTCAGGGCATCGGGATCGGCGGCGGGGTCGCGGTCTGTGGCCGGCATGGCCGTACGTCCTCTCTGGGGGCAACAACTCCAGGAGGCACTTCTGCGCGGTCATGTCGTTCGCAAACGGAAACCGCCCGGGAATGGGACGTGCGTCACGTCCCCCCGGGCGGCCTTGCGTGGTTCCGGGCCCTTACGTCGCTTTGGCCCGGCCGCCGGGTCGGTCCGGCCCGGCTCAGCCCTCGATGGCCAGGTCCTTGATGATCTTGGCGACGTGGCCGGTGGCCTTCACGTTGTAGAAGGCGTGCTCCACCTTGCCGTCCTCGTCGACGACGACCGTCGAGCGGATCACGCCCGTCACCGTCTTGCCGTACAGCTTCTTCTCGCCGAAGGCGCCGTACGCCGTCAGCGTCTCCTTCTCCGGGTCGCCGACCAGCGTGACCCTCAGGTTCTCCTTCTCGCGGAACTTCGCCAGCTTCTCCGGCTTGTCCGGGGACACGCCGATGACGTCGTAGCCCGCCGCCGCGAGCACGTCGAGGTTGTCCGTGAAGTCGCAGGCCTGCTTCGTGCAGCCGGGGGTAAGAGCGGCCGGGTAGAAGTAGACGATGACCTTGCGGCCCTTGTGGTCCGCGAGGGAGACGTCGTTGCCGTCCGCGTCGGGCAGGGTGAAGGCGGGGGCGGTGTCGCCGGGCTGCAGTCGCTCGCTCATGGCTCTCCTCGGGATGGTTCGCGTACGCGTTCAGAGCCTAATGGGGGTCTGGGACGACCCGGAGGCGGCAGAGCTGACAGACTGGCGGTCAAGACCGATCATCGACCGGATCACGACTACGGAGGCAGCGCGGTGTCAGAGGCCAGGACCCCTGCGCAGATCGAGGCGGACATCGTCCGCCGGCGCGAGCAGCTCGCCGTCACTCTCGACGAGATCGGCATTCGGGTGCACCCGAAGACGATCGTCGGGGACGCCAAGGCCAAGGTCGCCTCGACGGTCGACCAGACCGCCGGGCGCGCCTTCGACGCAGTCAACCGCGTCGTCTCGGACGTGAAGGCACGTTTCACCCATGAGGACGGTGCCCCGCGCCTGGAGCGCGTGGTTCCGGCGGCCCTCGTCGTCGTGGCGGTCGTCGGACTGCTCGCCGTGTCCTCCCGCAAGGGGAAGGGATGACCCCTCCCCGCCACGGGCGCCACGCCCGGGCGGGTAGGTTCACCCCGTGAGCGAGAACACGCACGACAAGCTGCCCATCCGGATGCTCCACGACCGGGTCCTGGTCCGCACCGACTCCCCGGAGGGGGAGCGGCGTTCCGGCGGCGGCATCCTGATTCCGGCGACGGCGGCCGTCGGCCGCCGCCTCGCCTGGGCCGAGGTGGTCGCGGTCGGCCAGAACGTCCGTACCGTCGAGATCGGCGACCGGGTGCTCTACGACCCGGAGGACCGTGCCGAGGTGGAGGTGCGGGGTGTCGCGTACGTCCTGATGCGGGAGCGCGACCTGCACGCGGTGGCCGCGGACCGGTTCCAGGGGGCCACGGACTCGACCGGGCTCTATCTCTGAATTCTTTCGGCTCTGATTCTTCTGGCCGGTGAAGGCCCTGGTGACCATGGTCACCAGGGCCTTCGGCCTTTCTTTGCTAGCCTGGAGACATCCCGACGAGACGCGCCGTACCGGGCTTTCGACAAGACGACGCAGCCTGTTGTTCCGTCTCGCGGAGGTGTTGTCGTCATGGCCTGGATTCTTCTTCTCGTCGCGGGTCTGCTCGAGGTCGGCTGGTCGATCGGTATGAAGTACACCGACGGTTTCACGCGGCTCTGGCCCAGCGTGTTCACCGGTGTCGGGATCGTCGCCTCCATGGTGCTGCTGTCGCAGGCCGCCAAGACGCTGCCCATCGGTACGGCGTACGGCGTGTGGGTCGGGATCGGCGCGGCCGGTGCGGCGGTCTTCGGCATGGTGGTGCTCGGGGAGCCGGCGACCGCCGCCCGGATCTTCTTCGTCTGTCTGCTCCTGGTCGCCGTGGTGGGACTCAAGGCGACCTCGGGTCACTGACGCGGGCGGCCCGCGCCGGTGTCCGTGCCGGCGTTCGCGCTCGCGGACGGCCTCCCGCTCGTGTGCGGCTCGGCGTTCGTGCGGGGCTCGGTGTGCGCACGGGGCTCGGCGTTCGTGCGGGGCTTCGCGTGCGCACCGGGCTCGGTGTTCGCGCGGGGCTTCGCGTTCGTGCGGGGCTTGGCGTCGGTGGCGGGCCGGGGAGCGGGGCCCGGCGCGGCCGGTCCGCGCGGGCCTGTTCCCTGCCCCGGCCCTGTTCCCTGCCCCGGCCCTGTCCCCGGCCCTGTCCCCGGGCCTGTTCCCGGCGCCGCTCCCGGCCCCGCCTCACCCGTTTCGTACGACTCCTCGGTTCCGTCGGGCCGCCCGCCGGTTCCGTCCGGCCCCTCGGGCCGGTCGAGCTTGTCGGGCCTGCCCGGCCTGCCCGGCCTGTCCGGCCTGTCCGCAGGTCCCTCGGGAGCCGCTTCCAGGTTTCCCTCCGCGGAGGTGGACCCGTCCGGGCCGTCCGGTGCCGGCGGGACCTGCGGCATGTCCTCCGCCCCCGGCATCAGCCGGAGGTCGAAGTCCCGCGGTGCCGTCCCGGCCAGCGCGTCCCGGGTGAACTGGCCCCAGATCTCGGTGGGTGCCCCGCCTCCGTTGACGCGGGCCTGTCCCAGGGCCCCGTAGAGCGACTCCTGCCGCCCCGTCTCCGGGTCCTGGCCCATCAGCGCGACCACCGTCGCGAGCTCCGGGGTGTACCCGGCGAACCAGGCGGCCTTGTCGTCCTCCGCCGTGCCCGTCTTGCCCGCCGCCGGGCGCCCGGCGGCCTGCGCGGCCGTTCCGCTGCCCACCTCGACGACGCTCCGCAGGATGGACGTGGTCGTGTCGGCGGCCTCGCGGCTCACCGCCTGCCGGGCGACGGGGGCCGGCGCGGCGATCTCCTGGCCGTCCCTGCTGATCCGTTCGACCAGGGTGTACGTGCCGTGCCGGCCGTGCGCCGCGAGGGTCGCGTACGCCGTCGCCATGTCGAGGACGCTGGCCGTGGCCGGGCCGAGCGCGATGGAGGGGGAGGCGGTGAGGTCGGGCGTGGTGCCGGGCAGGCCGAGGGCGATCGCGGTGCGCCGGACGTGCCCGGGGCCGACGTCGACGGCCATCTGGGCGTACACGGCGTTCACCGACAGGTTGGTGGCCGCGCCCACGGCGATCTCGCCGTAGCTCTCGTCGTCCTCGTTGGCGGGGTCGTACGGGCTGCCGCTCCAGCCCTGCACCGGGCGCCGGTTGTCCCCGTCGTACAGGGTGTACGGGGTGATGGGCTCGCCGTACTGGGTCTGCGCCCCGCTCTGCACGGCCGCGGTGAAGACGAAGGGCTTGAAGGTGGAGCCGACCTGGTAGTCGCGGCGGGTGGCGTTGTTGACGTACTGCCGGGTGTAGTCGACGCCGCCGTACATCGCGAGGACCTCGCCGGTCGCCGGGTCGAGGGCCGCCGCGCCGACCCGCAGGTACCGGTCGGCGGGGACTCGCGCCGGGTCGAGCTTGCTGACGACCCGGTCCTCGACGGCCTGGACGAGCGCCTCCTGTTTGGCGGGTTCCAGGGTGGTGGTGATGCGGAAGCCGCCGCCGGCGAGGGTCTTCTCGTCGACGATGCCGTGGTCGGTGAGGTACTCCTCGACGGCCTGGACGAGGTAGCCGCGCTGTCCGGACAGGCCGTTCGCGGGGCGGGCGGTCTGCGGGAGGGGGAAGGGCACGCCGACGCGGTCGGCGGGTGCGAGCCAGCCCTTGGTGACCATGCCGTCGAGGACGTAGTTCCAGCGGGCGACGGCCTTGGCGCGGTTCTCGGGGTGGGTGGTGACGTCGTAGGCGCTGGGGGCCTTGAGGAGGGAGGCGAGGTACGCGCCCTCGGCGGTGTCGAGGTCCTCGACGTCCTTGCCGTAGTAGGCGCGGGCGGCGGCCTGGACGCCGTACGCGTTCCGTCCGAAGTAGCTGGTGTTCAGGTAGCCCTGGAGGATGTCCTGCTTGCTCTTCTCGCGGCCGAGCTTGATCGCGATGAAGAACTCCTTGGCCTTGCGGGTGAGGGTCTGCTCCTGGCCCAGGTAGTAGTTCTTGACGTACTGCTGGGTGATGGTGGAGCCGGACTGGCGGCCCTTGCCGGTGACGGTGTTCCAGGCGGCGCGGACCATCGCCTTGGGGTCGACGGCGCGTGAGGTGTGGAAGTCGCGGTCCTCGGCGGCGAGGACGGCCCGCCGGACGGTGAGCGGGACGCGGTCGAGCCGGACGTTCTCGCGGTTGACCTCGCCGTCGCGGGCGAGGGGGGTGCCGTCCCGGTAGAGGTACACGTTGGACTGGGCGACGGCGGCGGCGTTGGCGGGCGGGATCTCCACCAGGAGGTAGCCGGCGGCGAAGGCGCCGGCGAGGAGCAGGGTGCCGAGCAGGAGGAGCCCGAAGAGGGTGCGCAGGACGCGCCGGACACGGCGCTTCGGCGCGGGGGGCGGCTTCGGGCCGGGGAGGGTGGGGTCCCTCGGTTCCCAGCTCGCGCGGACCGGCCGGGGGCCGTCGGCGCCGCTGGTACCGCTGGTACCGCTCGTACCGGAGGAAGGGGGCATGGCATCTCATACTGCCCGCAATATGACGAAAGTCCTGAATACGACCCGAAGGTGACGGGAAATCCGGTCGCGGCACCCGGACGGACCTCGCTAGGGTCGTGCGCTTCGGCGTTTTTCCCTGCGTGAGGGACGGGGTGACCCGGTCCCGGAAGGAGGAACGGCATGCTGCGGCTGTACGCGACGGTGGCCGCGGGCGGCTTCCGGCGCCATGCCACGTACCGGGTCGCGACGGCGGCGGGGGTCTTCACCAACACCGTCTTCGGCTTCATCCTGTCGTACACCTACATCGCCCTCTGGGACGAACGCCCGCAGCTCGGCGGCTATTCGATGGACGACGCCCTCGCGTACGTGTGGATCGGACAGGCTCTGATCACGGTCTGCGGGCTGATGGGCGGCGGCTTCGAGGAGGAGCTGATCGAGCGCATCAGGACCGGGGACATCGCGGTCGACCTCTACCGGCCGGCCGACCTCCAGGCCTGGTGGTTCTCGGCCAACCTGGGCCGTTCGGGCTACCAGCTGCTCGGCCGAGGGGTCGTCCCGATGCTCGTCGGCTGGCTCGCCTTCCGCTTCACGCTGCCGGCCGGGCCCGGCTCCTGGCTCGCCTTCCTGCTCGCCGTGGCGCTGGGCTCCGTGGTCGGCTTCGCGATCTGGTACCTGGTGGCGATGAGCGCGTTCTGGCTGCTCGACGGCCAGGGCGCGACGCAGGTGGCCTGGCTGAGCGGCCTGTTCTTCTCGGGCATGCTCCTCCCGCTGAACGTCTTCCCGGGCACGCTCGGCGAGGTCGCCCGGGCCCTGCCGTGGGCGTCCCTGCTCCAGGTGCCGGCCGATGTGTACCTGGGGAAGTACGAGGGCCGGGGGCTGGCGGGGGCGTACGCCTTCCAGGGGTGCTGGGCGCTGGTCCTGTTCGGCGCGGGGCGGGCGGCGCAGAGGGCGGCGACGCGGAAGGTGGTGGTGCAGGGTGGCTGAGGTCCTGTACGGGGAGGGGGACGGGGATGCGGACACCGGGCGGGGGTCCGGGTCCGGGTCCGTGTCCTCCGGGTCCGCGCCCGTGTCCTCCGGCTCCCGGGTCTCCGGTTCTCCGGTCGGCTCCTGGGCCACGTACCGCATGGTGGCGGGCATGTGGATCCGCTCCACCATGGCGTACCGCTCGTCCTTCGTCCTCACCCTCGTGACGAGCTTCTGCGTCACCTTCTTCGACTTCGTCGTCATCCTGCTGATGTTCGGTCAGGTGGAGGGGCTCGGCGGCTTCACCTTCGCGGAGGTCGCCCTCCTGTACGGGACGGCGGGCACGTCGTTCGGGATCGCCGACCTGACGATGGGGTCGCTGCAGCGGATGGGGAAGCGGGTCAGGGACGGCTCGCTCGACACCTTCCTGATGCGCCCGGCGCCGCTCCTCGCGCAGGTCGCGGCGGACAAGTTCGCGCTGCGGCGCTTCGGCCGCGTGCTCCAGGGGGTCTTCGTCCTGGTCTGGGGCCTGATCCTGCTCGACGTGGCGTGGACGCCGCTGAAGGTGGTGCTGCTGCCGGTGGCTCTGGTCTCCGGTGCGGTGATCTTCGCGGCGCTGATGACGATCGGCGCGGCGACGCTCTTCTGGATGCAGGACGCGACGGAGGTGACGAACGCCTTCACGTACGGCGGGAACACCCTCCTCGGATACCCGCCGACGATCTTCGCGCAGGACCTGGTGCGGGGGGTCGTGTACGTCGTGCCGCTGGCGTTCGTGAACTGGCTGCCCGCGCTGTACGTGCTCGACCGGCCGGCTCCGGCGGGGGTGCCGGAGTGGGCGGCGTTCGCCTCGCCGCTGGTGGCGGCCGTCTGCTGCGGCGTCGCGGGGCTCGCGTGGCGGGCCGGGATCCGTTCGTACCGATCGACAGGAAGCTGAGGGCCGTGCCGTTCATCGAGCTGGACTCACTGGAGAAGGTCTTCACGGTCCATCGCAAGGCGGGCCTGTTCCGCCGCGAGAAGCGTGAGGTCAGGGCGGTCGACGGCATCAGCTTCGGCGTCGAGCGCGGCGAGATGGTCGGCTACATCGGCCCCAACGGCGCCGGGAAGTCGACCACGATCAAGATGCTGACCGGCATCCTCACCCCCACCGGCGGCCGGCTGCGGGTCGCCGGCATCGACCCGTCGCGCGAGCGGACCAGGCTGGCGCAGCGGATAGGGGTGGTGTTCGGGCAGCGGACGACGCTCTGGTGGGACCTGCCGCTGAAGGACTCGTACCGGCTGATGCACCGGATGTACCGCATCCCCGACGCCCGCTACCGGGAGAACCTCGACCGCTGCGTGGAACTCCTGGAACTCGGGGAGCTGCTCGACGTGCCCGTACGCCAGCTCTCCCTGGGGCAGCGGATGCGCGGCGACATCGCGGCCGCGCTCCTCCACGACCCGGAGGTGCTGTACCTGGACGAGCCGACGATCGGCCTGGACGTCGTCTCGAAGGCGCGGGTGCGGGAGTTCCTGAGCGATCTGAACAGCACCCGGGGCACCACGGTCCTCCTCACCACCCACGACCTCACGGACATCGAACAGCTCTGCTCGCGGGTGATGGTGATCGACCACGGGCGGCTGATGTACGACGGGGAGCTGGCGGGCCTGCACGCCGTGGGCGAGAGCGAACGGCTCCTGGTGGTCGACCTGGAGCGCGAGCTGCCCCCGATCGACGTCCCCGGCGCCCGCTTCGTACGGTCGGAGGGCCCCCGCCAGTGGCTTGCCTTCCCGGCCACGGCCTCGGCGGCCCCGCTGGTGTCGGCGGTGGCGGCGAGCCATCCCCTCCTGGACCTCTCGGTGCGGGAGCCGGACATCGAGACGGTGATCGCGAAGATGTACGGGGGAACTCGGGACGAGCGCCGGGAGTCCCTGATGTAGGAGGTCGGCTCATGGTGAGTTTTTCGTACACGGCGGCGGACGAGGAGAAGAGCAGAGGCGTCCGCCGCATGAAGGCCCTGGCGACGGCGCTGCTGGCGGCGGTGGCCGTGATCTACGCCCTGGCCACCTGGGCGGAGAACGCGGGATGGGGCTCCTGGGCGGGCTATGTCGCGGCGGCGGCGGAGGCGGGCATGGTCGGCGCGCTCGCGGACTGGTTCGCGGTGACGGCGCTGTTCCGCCGCCCGCTCGGCCTGCCGATCCCGCACACGGCGATCATCCCGACGAAGAAGGACCAGCTGGGCGCGTCGCTGGGCCAGTTCGTGGGCGAGAACTTCCTCTCCGCCGACGTCGTACGGGGCCGGCTGGCGGCCCTCGGCATCGGCAGCCGCCTCGGCACCTGGCTGGCGAACCCGGCGCACGCCGACCGCGTCACGGCGGAGGCGGCCACGGCGCTGCGGGGCGCCCTGACCGTCCTGCGCGACGCGGACGTCCAGGCGGTCGTCGGGGAGGCGATCACCCGGCGGGCGGAGTCGGCGGAGATCGCGCCGGGCCTCGGCAAGACCCTGGAGCGGATCGTCGCCGACGGGGCCCACCACCGGGCCGTCGACCTGATCTGCACCCGCGCCCACGACTGGCTGGTGACGCACGGGGACTCGGTGATGGACGCGGTGCAGGGCGGGGCGCCCGGCTGGACGCCGCGCTTCGTCGACAAGCGCATCGGCGAACGCGTCTACAAGGAACTCCTCCGCTTCGTCACGGAGATGCGGGACATGCCGGCGCACCCGGCGCGCGGGGCGATCGACCGCTTCCTCACCGACTTCGCGGCCGACCTCCAGGCCGACACGGACACCCGGGCCCGCGTCGAACGCCTCAAGTCGGACCTCCTGGCCCGCCCCGAGGTCCAGGACATCATCGCCTCGGCGTGGTCCTCGGTCCGCAACCTGATCATCGCGGCGGCCGAGGACGACCGCAGCCAACTCCGCCTCCGCGCCCGCGCGTCACTGATCTCCCTGGGCAACCGCCTGGCGACGGACCCCCGCCTCCAGTCGAAGGTCGAGGGCTGGGCGGAGGACGCGGCGGCGTACGTGGTGACGACGTACCGGGGCGAGATCACGTCCCTGATCACGGACACGGTCGCGGGCTGGGACGCCACCCAGACCTCGAAGAAGATCGAGGCGAACATCGGCCGCGACCTCCAGTTCATCCGCATCAACGGCACGGTGGTGGGCGCCCTGGCCGGCCTGCTGATCTACACGGTGAGCCACGGGGTGGGGGGCTGAACACCAGCGGCCGGAGCCCGGCCGCGACACGGACTCACCCGTGGGCGCGGGCCCGGGCCGTGGGACGGCCCGGGCCGTTGCCCCGGCTCAGGCCTTGTCGCGGGTGACGGCCCACGAGGCGGCGGCGACGGCGCCGGCGACGGAGAACACGGCGGGCCAGGCGCCGATCTTCTTGGCGAGGGGATGGGACCCGGCGAAGGCGGCGACGTAGGCGGTACCGAGCCCGGCGGCCACCTTGGCCCCACCGACCTGCTGCCACTCCCGAGCGGCCAGCGCCCCGGCCCCGGCGAGCACGACCCCACCGAGCGGCCGCCTCTTGGTCCACCGCGCCACGGCGTAACCGCCCACGAGTCCGGCGGCGGCTATGACGGGGGAGGGGATGCGGGGCATGGTGTCACCTCGGGGTCGATTGCATGTATGTCCGTACGAGCCTAACGAGGACATCGTGCGGATGACGTGGCACCCGTCGAGAAGGTGCCGTGCGCTGTGGGCGGGAGCGCCGAGTCGTGTCGGCGCCCCCGCGACCGCAGGTCAGGACAGCAGGCGATCGAAGAATCCGATCTGTGGATCCTCGGGCGTGCCCACGAGCAGGGCGCGGTCGAGGAGGATGTTGTTGTGCTCGCAGCTTGTCTCCGGGAGCATCACGCAGGCGTGGCAGGCGGCAAGGTTGGTGCCGCCGGTGCCGGACGCCTCGGACTCGACGCAGAGCGGGTCGGAGGAACACCACTCCGCGCGGCGTACGGCGGCGGCGATCGTGTGGGCGAGGCGGTCCGGTTCACCCTGGGCGACGAGCCCCCCGAGGCTGCCCGCAGAGTCGCTGGTGGCCGTGTAGACGAGGATTCCCGCCATGGCGTCGTCGGCGTAGAGACGCTCGCGAAGGGCTCCGGCGGGGTAGCCGGCGTCGAGGCTCCACTCATTGATGAGGACATGAGCCAAGGTGTGGAGCAGCACCATGCGAGGGGTGGCCGGGGACGTGGGAGCACGGGTCGGGTCGGCGGCGCGCTGCTGGATGAGTCTCTCGTGCGCGGTACGCATTCGTTCGGCGCGCGCCGCCACGGCGGCCGAGCGCTCCCACGCGGCGAGGCGCGTGTCGTCGAGACGGAGAAAGACGCCCTCGCCGCGGACCTCCATGGCGGGGAGCCAGGTCAGTCCCGATGTGGAGAGGGCGGCTTCCCTGCCGTCGGTCGTCGAATCCAGGTCGGCGAGGCGGGTGAAGGCCTTGAGCGCGCGAACCTCGCGAAGTTTTTTCACCAGCATGGGGCCTGTGACACCGGGCGGGAGGTCCGCCGGATTCCCGAGGGGTGTCTCGCAGATGAACTGCTCGTCGCGAGAACGTTCGCGTTCGTCGTTGCCGGCGCGCAGACGCTCGTACTCCTTGTGACGCAGGGCGCGGTACCGGTGGTCGAAGGTGGGGGCCTCCTCGCCCTCGGGGTCCTCCTCCTGTTCGGCGTCCAGGAGGGCCATGACTTCGTCGACGGATACGGGGATCTCTCCCTTGAACACGAACTTCAGGCACATCTCGACCTCTTCGCGCCCGTTCAGGCTGCGGAGCTGCTCCCAGTGCTCTGCGAGCGGATCGGCACGGCCATCGCTCCATGGGGGGATGGAGAGCGCCGACCTGAGCACCGGTTGCCATACGGCGGACGAACCGCGCTGGAGTGTCCGGGCGGTGCAGTCGCAGGGATCCGGGGGCACGGAGGTACCGAGCCACGGACGGGTGCCGCGACAGCGGAGCCCGAGGTCCTTCAGGGCGTTCCTGCGGAATGAGCCCTCCATGGAGACCTCCGGCACCCCGCAGGTGCACGAGACGATTACGGAGCGGAGGGACGAACTGCGCCCCGAGGAACGCAGCTTCAGAGTCCCCCCGCACTGGCCGGCAGTGATCGTTCCGGAACCTGCGGCACGGTGGACCCAGTGCCAGTAGGGGAACTCGTCGAGATGTCCGGCCTCGCAGGCGATCACGAAGCGGGAGGGAACCAGGTCTGTCTCACATGCGCCACAGATGCTCCTGCCGGGGGGCGGGTTGAAGTCGCGGTGCCGACGCAGATCGTCGCATTCGGGGCAGGATTGCATCATGGGAAAGCGGCGGACCCGGACTCCGTCCTTGCTGGCCTCGTCGGACGCGGGAGGCAGCCGGAAGTCGTGGACGCCGAGCAGCCGGGCGAGTCGCCGTTCGTAGATCTTCGGTGACTCGCCGGAATTCCATTGAGAGTCTGCTCCGTCCAGGCCGGAGACGATGAAGGACTCGTGGTCGACGGCGACAAGAGACCCGACCCCGTACGTCGTGATCATCTGGGAGCGACGGACCGCGCCCCGACGGAGGAGGTTGGGGGCGGGAGCTCGGCCGTTCCGGCCGATGACGCGGCGACGTGCGGGGGGTGGGGTCATCGGGATGCCTCCATGAACAGGGCGGACTCGGCGTCGACGTCGCGCAGGCTCCACAGGGTGGGCCACGCTTCGGCGCCCTCGGACTCGTCGTCGTACGACTTCAGGAGTGACGGCGTGCGGTCGCCCTTCCGCTGCTCGAAGAGCAGGCCACCGTGCAGATCGGCCTCGGCACACCACCACTCGACGAATTCGTCGAAGGCGCGGGAGACGGCCTCGGTCTCCGTGGGGCCGGCGGTGGCGACGCGCCGGAGAATGACGGCCTTGATGTCCGTGCGGAGCCGGTGCTCGTAGGACTCGACCCGCCCTGCGGCGTCGTTGGCACGGGCCTCCGGAAGGAAGATCCGAGCGAGAGCGACGATCACTGCGTGCAGGCCGCGTTCGCGCGCCCGAGCGGAGAAGGGGGTGACGGACGTGGACTCCACCTCGCGATACAGGGCGGAGTGGAAGTGCAGGAAGTTCTCGTAGTGGGAGCGGTCACGGGACCGGGTCGCATTGAGCATGACGGCGACCAGGCCGGGGTGGGCTCGGCCGACGCGGCTGGTGGCCTGGATGTACTCGGCGGTGGTCTGCGGCTGGCCCATCACGGCCATCAGACCGAGCCGGTCCACGTCGACACCCACCGCGATCATGTTGGTGGCGAGAAGAACGTCCACGGTATCCGCATCCGGGAGCTTCTTCTCGATGCCCTTGAGGCGGGTGGGGATGTCGCTCGCGTCGACCCGGCTTGTCAGTTCCGAGTAGTTGGTTGTGGACCTGACCTCCACGCCTTCTCGATCGGCGAGCAGCTCCAGATAGGCCACGACGTCGTCGTGGACCTGGAGCTCGGCGGCGGAGAGAAGCCGGAGGCTGTTGAAGTACCCGACGAGGCTCCAGTACGCGTCACGCACCTCGTCCGCGGTCCGCGCCTGCTTGGCACGGTGCATCAGCGTTGCGTACGTACGGATGAGGAGAGTGGACTGGCTCGTGGCGGGAGCCAGAAGCCCGACGTAGCGGCGGCTCGCCTTCTCCCCGCGTGGCGTCTCCACCGCGAACCAGGAGTCGCGGGAGTCCAGGCCGGCGGGCGGGAACTGGTGCACGTCACGATCGAAGAGGCTGAGGCCCTGGGCCGAGGCTCGACGGATGGTCGCGGTGGAGGCGATCACCTTGGGTCGCTCGGCGAGGGCGTCCACAGCGGTCTCGTAGAGTCCGGTGAGCGTCCCGAGCGGGCCCGAGATCAGGTGCAGCTCGTCCTGGACGATCAGCTCGGGGGGAGGGGTGCGGTCGGTCGGGTCGTCACGGTTGAAGAGGGAGGCGGTGGCCGGCCGCCACGGCATCGAGGCGAACTTGTCGACAGTGGCGATCACCAGGGTCGGTCGGGCGTCGTAGACGGCCTCGTCGATCAGGTGGACCGGTAGGCCGTCCGAGAAGGCGCAGTCGCCGGCGGGACAGCGGACGTACATCCGCTTGGCGTCCGTGTCGATGTCGTAGTGACGGGCGTCGAGGCGCGTGCCGCACCACGAGCAGGCGTGCAGCTGGACCGGGTTCTTCGTGGCCAGACGTCTACCGAGGTCCTTGCGGAGTTCGGTGAGCTTCGCCTCGGCCTCCTCGAGTGTGTTGGGAGTGGCGGAGCGCCCCACCCACATTCCGATGGAGAACTCCTCGACACCCAGCTCGTCGGAGTGATCGCGGCGCATCCGCTCCATGGCGCACAGCAGGATCGCGGCCCGTTCGAACTGTTGAAGCGTGAGAAGCCGCAGCGTGTAGCGCATGAGTACGGTGACACCACCGCCGTCCGCACCGCGCCGGATGCGACGCAGGAAGGCGGTGAGCGCGATCAGACCGAGGTAGGCCTCGGTCTTGCCGCCACCGGTCGGGAACCACAGCAGATCGGCGATGCCCCGGTCTTCGTGCTCCGGGTCGTCGATGCCGGCCAGGCAGAGCAGTACGAACGCGATCTGGAACGGTCGCCAGCGGCCGGCGGACGCGTCCGGGATGCCGACACGCCCTGCCTTGACCCAGGCACTGCGGGCCCGCTGATCGGCCATGGCCCGGTTCGCGAGCCGGAAGGCCCGCATCAGGTCCGGCTTGTCGCCGAGGAGCTCGATGCCCTTGAGGATCCTTGCGAGCGCTTCGCGACAGGCCTCGACCTGGGCGGCGGCCGGCTTCTCGTGCGGGGTGCCGGAGAGGGCGGAGGCCTCTGCTTCCTTGCGGGTGATCCAGTGCTCGTACCCTGCGGCCAGGGCTTTCAGAGCGTCCAGGACGTCGGTGTCCGAGCTGTCGGCGAGGCCGAGCATGGACAGCGCGGAGCTGTCGATCTCCGGGTTGGAATCGGTGAGCAGTACGTCGACGGTGGGCACGAACTCGCTTCGCACCTCGGTCACCGCGGCCCGCCTGGAGTCGGTCATCCCGATGGGGGGCGGCGTCCAGTCCCATTCGGCGGCACAACCGTGGCCGACGGCGAAGGTCGGGGCATGACGGTGGAGCAGCCGGCTGGTGGCGACCTCGGGGTCGTGGGCGGCAACCGGTGCGGGACGCTCGACGAAAGCGCTGGAGCCGTTGGTCGCGCGGACGGTGAGGCCGCACTGGAAGAACGACGATGCGTCCTGGAGGTCGTACTCGCCGATCCGCTGCGTGTTCACCAGTGTGACCGTGACCGTGACCGCGCCAGTGACATCGGGGCGGCGGACGTTGACGCGCAGTGCGGCGCCGTGGCCGAGCTCGACTCGCAGAGCGGGGTCCGGCGAGGTCACGTCGACCCAGGTCTCCGGCAGCACCAGCACCTTGCGTCGCCACTGCTCCTGCTGGTCGGAGGTGGTGCGGGCCTCGGCACGGCGAGCCGGGACAGGGCGGCCTTCCGAGTCGTTCGCCTCGTAGACCGCGGCCCGGGCCCGGATCACGATCGCATCGCTTATGGCCGGGTCGACCGCGAAGGTGAGGCCCATCGACGAGGGCCGGCGGGATCCGGCGGCGCCGATCTCGTCGGTGGGGCCCGACTCCTCGACGTCGTCCCGGGAACGCATCGGTACGCGGTCCGCGCCGTCCTGCTCCTCCTCGTCCTCACGGATCCGCTCCTCCGCGGCCGGGTTCGCGGACCTCGGGTAGAGGACGCCGGTGAGGTAGCGGTCGATCGGGGCGTCCTGGACGAGGACCTCGTCCCGGTCGTCCGGCGCGGCCTCGGTGGAGGGACCGAGGAGTTCACGGCGCAACCCCACGAGGAGTTCCTCGTCGCGTACTCGGTAGTGCTCGTCGTGTCGGCCTTCCACGTGGGTCATGCGCTCATCTCCTCGTTGTCGTCAGTCCGGTGGTACTGACCGATGCCGGTGATCCGAGGCGCGATCCACACACCTCGGTCGCCGAGGCCGGCATTGGCGCCCGCGGCGGTGCTGCCGCTCACGGTCTCCAAGGTGTCGATCCGTATGCCGTGGATCGCATCGGGCCACCAGGGGTCCCAGGTCCGATTGACCTTCTGTACCTGGAACAGTTCCTCGCGGAACGTCTCAGAGGCCTCACCGATCTCCCGCCCGGCGTGCAGGAGGACGTACGGCGGGCTCTGGTGTTCTCCCGCCGGAAGATCGTGGCGCTTGCGGAGCACCACTTCGTGCCCGGGAAGAACATGCTCGAGGAGGTAGGCCTGCGTCATGACAGCGTGGGCCTCGGGACCGGGCGGACTGCTCCGACAGACGTCCCCCGCCCCGGAGACGATTCCGAACCGGTCGTAGGACCGCCATCCGCCGACGTACCTGCGGCCGTTTCTCCTGCCGCCCGCGCGTCTCAGGATCGGCAACGGGGGGGAGCTGACGTGGTAGAGGTCATGGCGGGCACGCGTCATCGCCACGTAGAGCGCTCGGGCTTCGGCGGGGAGGTCCAGCTCGTCCTTGAACTGCTTGCGGAGTTCGGCCGCGGTCGGTGGGATCAGGACGATCACCCGGTCGAACTCGAGCCCCTTGGCCCGGTGCACGGTGGTGACGACGATCCGTGAGCTCTCCGGGTCGGCTGCTTCGTCGGGGAACCGGCCGTCGGCGACGGAACGGCGCAGCCGCTCCAGGTCGAGTGTGTTGCGCCCGCTCCCGCGCGCGGCGCGCCGCAGTGCTGTCCACAGGGCGGTCGCGTTCGGCTCGAACGGCAGTGGGATCTCTCCGAGCAGAGCTCGGAAGCGATCCTCGGCGAGGCCGCTCGCTTCGGTGCGACGGAGCAACTCGGCCACCCAGTATGGGACCGGCCGCTCTTCCAGGGGGCGTCGCAGCCGATGTGCGATGCCGTGCTCGTGGAGGAGACCGGACACCACCATGGCCTGTCGATTGTCGCGGGTGAGGATCGCGCATGTGTCGGACAGGCCGCGCAATCCGTCCAGGGTGTTTCGATCCACGAGGTCGCCCAGTCCGTTCGCCGGGTCCATGAGCACCTCGCGCAGTTCCTCGTAGAGGACCTGCGCCGGCTCCTCGTCGGCGAGTCGTTGCAGTTGCGGGCCGTACGGCAGAGCCACCCCGGCCTCGGGCGTGTCGGCTCGGAAGTTCTCTGTGAGGTGCAGTTCCACCAGGTCGTCCGGGAACGAACAGCGCAGCCAGTCGAAGAACCGACCGGTCTCGTCGGCGCGTTCGGCCAGGTCCTCGACCTGGAAGCCGTACACGGTCTGGGCGGCGTCGCCGACGACGGTGAAGCCACAGCTGGCCTGATAGCGGTCGAGAAGGGTTTCCACCAGCTCCCGACGGCCTCCCAAGAGGTCCTGCACCTCGTCGATCACGACATGAGCCGGCGGAACGGCGTCACCCGTCTCCAGCACACCCTTCTCGATGGCCCGCGCTGCGGCCGCGATCCGTCCCTCGAAGCCGACCGAGCTCCATTCGTCGTCGGGGTGGGCCTGCCGGAGCACCCCGTACGCCCATGCGTCGAAGGTCTGTGCCCGGACCCGGCGCGCCCGGTCCCCGTGCCGGGCGATCCGCTCCCGCAGCTCCCGCGCCGCGGCCCGGGAGAAGGTGAGCACGAGGATCTCGGCCGCCTCCAGGGCCTCCTCCGGGTCCTCGTGGCCGCACAACGCGTCGAGCCGGCGTACCAGGGTGTGCGTCTTGCCCGCCCCTGCCCCTGCTGTGACCAGCACGCGCGCGCCCCAGGGCTGCTCGACGACGGTTCGCTGCTCGTCCGTGAGCGGAGGGCTGTCGAGGTAGGTGTCGGTCACGTGCGGCTCCAGAGGTGCTCGAACTGGTTGAACGCGAGCTGGGTGTCGAAGTTCGCGATGTTGTCGCTGACGTTGAGGATCAGGCAGGTGTCCTTGCCTCCGTTCCTGGGACCGCGCAGGCCACGACCGATCATCTGCTGGTAGACGTTGGTGCTGTAGACGGGGCGGGCCACCACCACGACGCGGGTCGCGGGCGCGTCGAACCCCTGAGTGAGGACGCCGTAGTTGGTGAGAACCCGGATGCGGCCCGTGCGGAAGTCCTCGATGCGGCGGCGCCGGTCCTGGGCACTGGTCGTGGAGTCCACGGCAGCAGCCGGCACACCGCGGTCGTTCAGCATGGCCGCCAGGTACTTGGCGTGGTCCACGGAGGTGGCGAAGAGCAGGGTCGGCCAGTTCTCCGGGAGGTCGACCACCTCGTCGACGATGCGGCGGCTGCGGGTGTGGTCGTCGGCGAGCCGCTGCTCGGCGGCGCGGGAGAGCATCGCCATCCGGTCGGCCTGGACCTTCTCGTCCCGCGTCAGTTCGATCCGGCCGCCTTCCAGAGTGCGGTGCTCGACCTGTGCGAGCATCCCCCATTCCTGGAGGTCCCGGTACGGGTCGCCGGACGGGAAGACACCCTCGTCGAGCCGCTTGTTGCCGAAGCGCTTGACCAACCGGTCGGTCTCCTCCTCGTTGGTGTTGCGGAACGGGGTGGCGGTGAGGCCCAGCAGGTGGCGCTTCGTCTCGTACTGGGTGAGTCCCAAATATCCAAGGATCGCCGTATATCGCTTGGAGACGGCGGTGTGCGCCTCGTCCACGATCACCAGAGAGGCCTGCCGCAGCCATGCGTATGCCTCGGTGTCCAGGCACCGTTCCAACTTGGCGTCCGTCGCGATCACGAGGTGTGGATGGTCGACGACGTCGCCGACCTCGTTCGTGCTCCACAGCCGGCTGATGGCGAGCGGTCGTTCGGCGCCCACCTTGCTCCAGACGAACTTCCAGCTCTGAGCGGCCTGCTCGCACAGCTCCTCGGTCTGTGCGATCCACACCAGCGGACCCTTCAGATCACCCACCTGCTTCACCCACCGGATCACGGCCTCCGCGGTGACCCGGGTCTTGCCTGCGCCGGTGGGCAACGACAGCATCGCGCGCTGCGGGGCCAGCCGGTCGAGCAGGGTGCTGATGTTGCGGACCAGGTCCTCCTGGTAGTCGTGGAGTCGGGGGAAGTCCTGGGGGCCGTCCACCGTCTCGAAGGCCGGTGGCGAGGGGGTCCTGGAGCCGGCGAAGGTCACCGGGAAGCGCAGATCGGACACGAAGGCGATGGCCGCCGAAGAGCCTCCGTAAGAGACCGGCGCGTTGGGGATCCGGGCCTGGATGTCCCGGGCGTGCTGCTGGAGCACGCCGTCGCCGTGCGCGTTGAACGCCATCTGCGCGATCCTGTGCGAGGACGGCTCCGCACCGTCGTTCTCCTGGAGCTCGGCCTCCATCAGCCCCTCCGGAAGGCCTGATCGCAGTGCTTCCGCACCGATCAGCAACTCGATCTTGGAGACCACTTCCACAGCGTCGCGGACGGCCTTGATCGCTGCCCTCGTCTCGCTGTCCCTGGCCATGCGCTCCTGGTGCTCCAGCACCGCCTTGCAGCCGGCCGCACCGAGCCCCAGCTCCAGCTCCCGGTCGATGAGGCGAAGCATCGACTCGGGGTCCGAAGGCACGCGGACCTTCACCGTGCCGCCCTGGCGCACCGCGTCCAGCTGACGGGGCCTGGTGCCGTTGGGGGTGCGCGTCACCTCCTCCAGTTCGGTGCACCGCTGCACCAGGCTGTTCCGGTTGGTTCCGCCGAGCCGCTGGCGCAGGGCCGGGTACAGCTCGACGAGGGCCACCGGGTCGCCGTCCGGGACTTCGCGGGTCTCCTTGCTGATCACGTCGGCGTAGCGGAGCATTCCCCACTTCTCGACCATGAGGTCGGCATCAGCCGCCTTCGGCACCAGAAGGGCGGGAAGCTGTTCGGCGCGGAGTGCCCGGTACTCGGCCGGGCCGACCGCGACGGTGATCTCTTCGTCCGAACGATTGCTCCAGGCGTCGCCCACGCGGCAACGGGTCAGCGAGTCCTCGGGAAAATCCGCGCCGAACCGGGTCAGCATCACGTACGTGGCGCCCACGAAGGTGTCGTCCTCGCTCTTGGACACCTCGGCGAGAAGGGTCTCCCAGCGTCCGGCCGGGACTTCGTCGACCGTGGTCGGCATATGCAGCTTCCGTGCCTTCTCCGGGGAGATGTCGGCGACCGGCAGCACGTCTCGATACGCGGCCAGCTGAGGCCCGACGGCCTCGCGCAGCGGCTTGATCCCTTGAGAGGTGGATACGGTTCCGTACTTCCGCAGCATCCATCGGATCGGTGAGGCCACGGCCTGGCGGGTGTTCGTCTGCACGCCGATCCGGAGGGTCCAGTTGTCGACGACGGCGTCGTCGGGCAGCGCCTTCAGGAAGGCGGCACGCGACTCCTCGGACAGTGAGTGGAACAGATGCAGGGGGCCCCCGACCGCGGATCCCTCCACCTTCATCCGACTGAGGGAAGGGCGGGGTGCTCGATCGTCCAGGGTACGCAGATAGGCGGAACGGACCGCCTCCCGGTACTCCTCGAACCATGCCTCGCCCTCCGGCCGCGCGGCGGCCGAGGGGCGCTCGCGCAGACCGATCTCGGGAAAGTACGCGAGGTCGTCCGAGTGGAAGTCCTTGTCGACGGCGATACGAGGGTCCCGCCTCGCGTCGACGACCACACCCGGCAGCATGCAGTCCCGAACGGGTCGGAACCTTCCGTCGGCGGTCCGTACCCGCAGCGTCTCGCGCGGACTCGGAACGCGCTCCAGTACCTTGTGGGCCAGCCGCCGCCCGCCGGCCTGACGGAACAGGTGCCAGAAGCGCTCCCATTCGGCGTCCCCGTACTCGTCGAAGCCTTGGTCGAGGACGCTGACGAATCGGCCCTCGGCGTCCGCCTCCTGGATGCCGAGGGCGTTGAGAGCATGGGCGAGCGACGGGTTCGCGGCGATCTCGTCGACCACGTACACGAGGGACTCGCGCAGGCCTCCCTCATCGGCGCGTCGGAAGACCCGGCCGGGCACCGCAGCGACCAGCCCGTGCTCATCGGTGAGTACGATCCGCGCCCGACGAGCCTCCTCCGCGTACGGGGAGCGGATCTCGACCATCTCCGCGAGGATGCGGATAGCCACAGCCGATGCCTCCGGGGTGGCGGACTCGACGAGTGCCTCCAGCCACTCCCGGACGCCGGTCCTCTCATGTCCGGCCGCGCCCAGAATGTGCTCCACCTTGCCGGATCGCAGGGGGTCGGCCTCGACACCGGGGTGAAGCCAGTCGGTGGGACGGCCAGGGCAGGCGTGCCACATCCGCAGCCATCCGAGGAGTCGCTTCTGGTCCTTGTCGAAGCGCGGGTGGATGTGCAGATCGGTCGGTACCCGCAGCACTCCGTCCTGGTCCGGGAGCGACGGGCTCACGGCGGCGCGTGCCCAGATCTCCCGGGTCAGGAACTCGTCCGCCCAGCTGATCGCCTCCTTCACGCGGCCGGGCAGGAGCGGCAGATGTGCGGCGGGGTCGTCGGCAGGAGCCAGTCGCGCGAGCGAGTCGACGACGAGACCCGCCGAGACGCGGATCATCTCCTCGTTGAAGGCCGAGGAGTCCAGCAGGTTCTGACGGTCCTCGTTGGTCTTCCAGGCGCCGTTGAGGATGCCGCTCAAGGACATCTCGTACTTCGTCGGGAAGAACGACCAGAAGCGTCCGCGTCCTCGCGCCTTCGGGGACAGGTACAGGCCGCTCTCGGGGTCCTTCTCCAACGCCGGTACGGCCCAGGCCAGATCGAGCTTGAGGCGGTCGTGCAGTTCGCCGGCGTCGGCCCGGGCTGCGGCGCCGGGTTCGTGGGTGAGGGTGAAGACCCTCCAACGGTCGGCGACGATCGGCTTCCCCGTCCGCTCCTCGTGCACGGTGTGCAGGTCACCTGCCTGCTCGGAGGCCAGCACTCGGCGAACGGCGAGGCGGGGGCGACGGTCCTCCAGAACGACCTTCGCCACGTGGGGGGAGAGGAGCTGGAATCCGATGGGGAACTCTGCGCGTGACGAGGCGGCCGTCCGTCCGCCGTGCATGTCCTGGGCCAACCGTTCCGAGGCCCCGGGGAGCAGGGGCAGACGCACGACTGTGGCAGCCCATTCCAGCAGCTCGTCGAGAGTGGGGTCCTGGGAGCGTTCGACAGCCATGTCGAGAGGGCGGGCCATGCGCAGAACCGGTGCCTCGAAATCCACGCCCAGCCGGTCTCCGACTCCGGGCACCGCTCGAATACGCTCGTGCGCCCATTCGCGATCGAATCCGAACGAACCGGAGGTGCTGAAGAACTGCGGGGTGTCGGTGACGACCAGCACTGATTTCACACCCACGCCGAATCGGCCGATCTGGCCGCCTCGCTTGCGTGACACGCTCATCCGCAGAATGGTCTCCGCGCCCTCGGCGGAAACGGGAGCTCCCTCGTTCGCGCAGTAGAGGTGCGTCTCGGTGAGGACGACGTGGACAGTACCGCCGGGATGCGTCGCGATCTCGTCCGCCGCGTTCTGCACGAGCTCGAAAAGCTGACGGTCACCGTATCCACCCTGAGTGATCCGCCGCTCGCTGTTGGCGTGCTCGGGAACGAGGCCGGGGTCGACCTCGTAGGTCTGCAGTACGCGCGTCGATTGTTCGAGGACGGTACGGATGACGGGGGAGTCGGTGGCTGGCATGTGTCTGCGGCTCCTGGAGTCGAGGAGGAGGTGAGGGACAGGGGCCGCGGCGGGCCGGCCCGGTGCAAGGACCCGGTCGAGACCGGTGCTTTGCACCGGGCCGGCCCGCCGCGGAACGACGGGTACACGGTCAGTCGTCATCGCGGGGGAGATCGAGACCGAGCTCGTTGAGGTGGTCGGGCGTCTCCCCGTACATTTCGGCGATGTGCTTCCGTGTGGCGTCGTCCGGCGCCATGGCGAGTTCCAGCCAGGACGAACTGAGCTCCCTCCCGGACTGAGGCGGAGCGTAGGGCGGGTGATAGGGCCCGTGCTGCGAATCCGGGTTCCCCGATGCGTCTTCCAAGAAAATCTCTCCGTCGCTTCTGAGACCCGTGACAGAATTCGACACGGGTCGTTGATGTGGGCACACTTTATTGCCGCCCCACTGCAGGACTTTCCTGCTGCAGGCGGTTCGTGATCAACGGTAGGGGACTTCTCCCCGAAGGCGCCACACGATCTGCGGAGTTCGTCTTGTGGATTTCCTGGAGCGTGTGAAGTGGACGGTCGGAGGATTTGGCAAAGAATGGAGCTCTCCCCCGGCCGCCTCGGTGATCTGCCGGGCGGGACGTTTTGCGTCACCTCTCAGGATATGGATCTTGCGGGGTCGCCGCCACCGAAATTCGGTCGACTCCGAGGGATCGATTCGAGCCTCGGGCGAGCTGGCCCCAATGTGAAATGGGTGATTCCGGTACGCATTTTCCGTTTCGATGCTTTTCTGTCGAATCAGTACTCGGGTCGTGGCGAGGAGGTCCCGTCAAGCGGCAGTTGACGTGAGGGTTGGTGTCAAATTAGCCTTCTCTCTGTCTCATGAACGGGTTCGAGGGGTGGGGTTGCATGGAGACGGGCGAGGACTTCGGGCCATGGCTGGCCCGTCAGCTCAGGCTCTCGGGTAGGACTCAGGCGGAACTGGCGGATGAACTGGGTCTGACCCGGGCCGCAGTCTCGGCGTGGATCACCAAGCGGTCGGTGCCGCGCCCGACCGTCATGGTGGAGATCGCCAAGGCGCTCGGCACGGACATCGGCACGGTCCACGCGCGTACCACCGACACGCAGGTCGGTCTTCCCGTCACCTGGTACCACCGCCCCGGCTACCAGGACGGCGGTCGGGACGGCGGCAACGCCGCCGCCTTCGCCTTCGACGCGGATGTCCAGGTACTTGCCCGTGAGACCTGCCAGAACAGTCTCGACGAGCGCCTGGTCGACAACGGACGCCCGGTTCGTGTGCGGTACACCATCCATGAGCTCACGGGGGAGATGCTCGACTCCTTCCGCCGGGCGATCCTCTGGGACGAGCTCCAACGTCACTACGCGGCGGTGTCGGAGAGGGCCTCGAACCAGAAGGTCGGACGGGTCGTGGACGCCGGCGTGCGTGACATGTTCGAGAAGGGGCGTCTCGTCCTCCTGAGGGTCGACGACTACAACGCCTCCGGTCTCACCGGCGACGACTACGAGGACGGCAAGTTCGCCGCCGTGGTCCGTCGCCAGCTGGAGAGCCTCAAGTCCGGTCGTGGCGCGGGGGGTTCCTACGGCCTGGGCAAGGCGACCCTCTGGGCGACCAGTGCGCTCGGCATGGTACTGATCAACTCCACCCTCTCCGTCCCCCATGAAGGCCGGACCGAGAGGCGGGTCATCGGTCGGCTGGAGCTGCCGTGGCGTTCCGTGGACGGGGAGCCCTTTGCGGGCCCCGCCTGGCTGGGGCGTCCGGATCCGGACAGTCCCGGCGCTCGGGTCGCTCGGTCCTGGTGGGCGGACGAGGAGACGGTCGAGCGTCTTCACCTCACGCGGGACAGCGACGAGCCGGGCACTTCCTTCCTCATCGTCGGTGCTCATGATGTCGCGAGCCTCGACCAAGGCGCCGACGAGGTCGACACCGACGAGGAGGAAGGCGCCGACGACGGGACCCACGAGATCGAGGTCATGCACAGGCGACTGGTCGAGGCCCTCGGGCGGGACTTCTGGGCGGCCATGATCGCAGGAGGGGCCCGGCTCCCACTGTTGGAGACCTCGGTCCGCACGATGCGCAACGGCCAGGTCGTCGTCGAGGAGCAGAACGTCGACCCCGCTGCTGACCAGCCCTCCAGGACACGGGCGCTCCGAGCCTTCTACGAGGGGACGACTGTGGACCGGCTGACCGAAGCCGGTCAGGTCGCCTTGCGTACGGTTCCCTTCAAGCTGCCGCTCGGCGGCGGTCGGCGCGGCACGCTCGGCACACATCAGGCCGTACTGCTGGTCACGGACGGCGAGGACGCGGACGGCGCCCCCAACCAGGTCCATTCGCTGCGTGGCAATCGGATGACCATCAAGAAGTCCGGTGTCGCAGGGCTGCCCCTGGGTGTCAACGCGTTCCAGGCCGTTCTGCTCACGGGGCACGCGGCAGGGGATTCGACGCCCTTCGCCGAGGAGGCCGAGGACTTCCTGCGTGCGGCCGAACCGCCCGAGCATGACCGTTGGGGGCAGACGGAGGAGCTGACCCTGCGCTGGTCGCACACCGCCCACCACCGCATCAACAGACTGACCACCGAGGTCAACGCGGCGGTGAAGGAGCTGGTCGCCAAGCCGAAGCGCGCCGCCGGCGAGGGCGGTGCGAAGCTACGGAAGGCGCTCACCGTCCCTCGCAGAGCCGCGGCGCCCCGGCGCCCGGCGGGGCCGTCCCTTCCGGAGCTGGACTCGCTGGAGGCCTCGATCGGTCCGTTGGGACAATGGCAGATCACCGCAGAGGTGAAGCTTCCTCGCGCAGAGGAGCTCCCCGCCATGACGCCGACGGTCCTGCTCGACGTGCGGTCGGGGAGCCGTCCTCGACTTGATTGGGCGGAGCTCGTCGCGGTGGACGGCTGCGAGGTCGAGAACGGCGTGCTCCGCTTCTCGCCCGGTGCGCGACGTGCCGTCTTCAGGGGTTCCACCGACGTCACCAGCCACCCGGTCCGTGCAGCGCTCACACGGCTCGTGCTCGAACTGCGCGTCGGCAAGGGGGAATGAGCCATGAAGTTCTACCCGTACAAGCGACTCATCCGCCCGATCACTCTCCGGGTCACCTCGGCCGCGCTCAGACTGCCTGACGGCAACCGTGACCATCTGGACACGTCGGCGTTCTCCATCCAGCAGCGCACCGTCGCCCTGGGGGTGGCGCAGCACGAGGACTGGGTGTCGGCCCGCATCGGCCTGTCCGCCACGTTGCCGCCCGGTGTCGACTCCGACGGCGCTCCGTGGACCCATCTGCGTGTCCTCGCCGTTCTCACCGACGGCGAGACGAACGTGAGAACCGCCGTCGAGCTCCTGCAGGACGCCTCGGGGAGCAAAGAGTGGTCGGGCACCGTCGACGTGTTCCGGGACGACCATGTCGGTCGTGCCACCCTCTCTGCACTGGCCGTCGCCACCGTCGACGGCGTTCCCGGCAGGTCGATCGCGGAGACCGACGAGGACTGGACCGTCGATGTCGTCGCGGAGGAACCGCTCGGAGGCCTCCGCCTCGACGTGAAGCGGGTGAGCTTCTCGAAGAATTCGAGGGAATGGCTGCGCCCCTACTCCGACGCACCCTGGATCGTGGATGCCTCGGGGCGGCTGCCCACGGTCCTGATCAACGCGGACATCGAAGGTTTCTCCGACCTGCTGGGCGCCGAGAGCGGAGGGATCGAGAGCAAGGTCCACGAGATGCTGGTTGCACAGATGGCCACCGACGTGTGGACCGCCGTGTTCCACAGTTCCGTGGGTGACCTCGAGGTGGAATCCGACGGTTCACCGGTCTTTCCCACCGACTGGCAGGGGGAGGTCCTGCGCGAGATGCTCCCCGACGTGGTTCCGGGCGTGCATGTGGAGGAGGCACTTCGCCGGGTTCATCGGCGGCGCACCGGCGACGCGGGATGGGTGGAACTTCAGACGCGTATCCACTACGCGGCCGTCCGGCGCGCCGGAACGACCAAAGCACTCACCAACGCACTGCGTGGACTCCAGCAGCTGAACCGAGGGGACAACGCATGATCGAGAAACCGCACCATCTCCCCCTTAGGCTCGGCCTGTTGCCCGCATCGGCTGCGGATCCGTTCCTCACGGAGGACCTGCTCAAAGGGGTCGAGGGTCACGGGGGGGTGGACCTCGCCAAGGTCGTCGAGCCGTTGTCGGAGGATGACCCCCGATGGGAGGTCGAACCGCTCAGGGAACTCGTGGAGGACGCGCTGCACGGGTTCGGTGACAGCAGAACCCAGGCCGATGCCTGGTTGGCACCCCGGCTGCACGCCACTCTCCGCCTCACGCGGAGGGAGGCCGCAGACCGACGACTGTGGACGCATCTCGCTCTGGCGGTCGCCCCTGACTACGTGGCCTGGAGACACCTTTCCCCGGGCCGAGGGAAGATCAATCCGGAACGCTTCAAGGGTGCACTCGACCGTCAGTGCTTCTCGCGGTTGTGGTGGGCGGCGGAGATGTTCCGCAACGGGAACGACTACTCGCCCGTCGAGGCGGCGTGCGCCAACCAGGACCTGATCCACTCCGCCCTGCGGCGGGATCTCATCGACCACCGACCTACGGCCCAGGCTCTGGTACGTGTCCTGGGGCGAGGTGTCGCCGGCACCGGCCGTGAGATCGAGGGCCTCATGACGGCGATCAACGCCGCCGGCGCGACCCTCGTCTACGACGTCCTGGGTCCCGACGAGCCGCGCGATCCCCAGGTGCTGCGTCGGTGGGTCGCGGAGGCCGATACCGCGCCCCCGGTCCCGCGGCGCTCCTTGCCGGACGGGCCTGACGAGGAGCCTGTCCCGGAGCCTTCGGTGGCCGCACTCACCGACTTCTTCACCGACCTGTTCGAGACGGCTCCGGTCAGAGGGCGGACGCCGCAAGGCTGAACGGCATGCTTCACCTGCCGGTGAGCGGGTGACCCTTCAGGTCGCTGTGCCCGAGAGGCTCTGCGGAGCGCTGGGGCTGCCAGGCCTCCAGATCCTTGACGCCTTGCTCCAGTCTTGCCGCGACCTGGGTCTCGTCCAGGTCGGGTTCGAGCACGTGTCGCAGCACGTTCAGGGCGAGCCTGGGGGGCACGGCATTGCCGATCTGCTGCGGCACGTCGTTGCCGTCCCACGGGTATGCGGCGGGAAACGTCTGCAGCACTCCTGCCTCGGCACTGTTGAAACGGTCGAGCCCGTCGTCGAGGTCCGTGTCGGTGCCCTTGTGCACCACGCGGTTCCGCGACACCTTTCCGGTGATCGTGGCGGAAGGGGTGTCGTGGTCACGCCGACCACGAGCCTCCGGCACGCCGCCCGTCCCGTAGTTGGAGACGACGGTGAAGGCGGGGCGGCTGCGCACCTTCACCTCGCCGGAGACGATCCGGGCGTGCCCCAGAGCAGTCTCCATGGAGACCCATTCCTCGAGCCTTCTCCCGGGGCGGCCGTTCTCGTTCACGGTGTCGCCCAGAGGAAGCGTGTCGGCGTCGCCGTCCTTCGCCGGCCAGAGGCGGGAGGCCCCTCGGTGGTAGAGCGTGTGGGTCTCCTCCACCGGCGGAAGAGGATCACGGCGGGGCGGTTCGAGCCGTGCCATGAGCACCGCGCGCCGTCGGGTCTGGGGCACTCCGAAGGCCTCGGTGTGCATGAACTGCGTCGCGGTTCGGTAGGCGAGGGTGTCGAGCACTTTGGCGTACTCCTCCCACACCCGCATCACCGCCGGCACCTGTTCCAGCACCACGGCCTCGTAGGCCGTGGCGCCCGGCCGCCTGCTCCGCTCGATGATCCACCACAGAGGTTGCAGAACGAGTCCCGTCCGCTCGTCGCCCAATTCCTCGAGCCTGACCTTGAGCTTCTCGAGTGCGCCGTCCAGATCGCCGACTTCCTTGAGCAGGTCGGTGAACTCGGCATCCGGGAATTCGAGGGTCCTAGGTGACTTGAGATCCTTCAGGATCTGCTTCGCCCGCTCCGTCGAGTTCCCCAGTTCCTCCAGCCTCTTGCGCATCCCCCTGCGCTTCTCGGCCCTCGACCGTTCCAAGGCGCGCTTCTCGGCCTTGAGCGCCTTGGCCTCGACCTCCTTGCGCCTGAGTTCCTCGTGGATCTCCCGCCAGGTGCGGAAGACATGGGTCCAGGCCCGCAGCGGGTCGGGGTGTCCGGAGGTGTCGCGTACGGCAGTGTGCAGGCGGTCGATGTACCGCAGCACATCGTCCAGCGCTCTGCGCCCCGCGCCGTGCCCGGCGACCGTGAAGGTCTGGCAGGGCGGTCCACCGGTCAGCACCTGGGCGTGCGGGAAGAAGGCGGCACGATACTGACGGACGTCCCCCTGGAAGGTGTCCATCCCCGCCTTGGCGCGGGTCGCACATGCTCCGGCGTCCCACTCGATGCCGGTCACCTCGTGTCCGAGGACATGCGCTGCCACATCGAGCCCACCGGGACCTGCGAAGAGATCCAGGATCCGGAACTTCGCTGGTGAGGGGCGTTCCATTTCGATGTGACTCATGGGCGTGAAGTCTAGCCGGCCGGCCGAGGTGCGCAGGACGCCTTCTCTACGCCCTGTGGACAGAACCCAGTGCGGCGCTCACAGCGGCGCCGAGAGCCTTGCCCACCGGCGGGGGAGTCGCGTGACCGATCTGCCTGTACCGGGCCGTCTTTCGCCCTGTGATCCGCCATTCCGGGGGGAAGGACTGCAGGAGGGCAGCCTGGTCCACCGTGATCTTCACCATCTGGGCGGGGTCGTTCGACCGCGGCCACACGTACTCCGCTCCCGGCACCTCGTCCGCCAACGCGCCGGCGTTCACCCCCATGCGTGCCCAGGCCCGCTTCGTGCCGGACGGGCCGAGGTCGGCACCCCCGCGATTCTCCGAACCTCCGACCAGGGTCGGAGCCACGGTCGACGCCTGGACGGCCCACGACTCTGCGTCGGGCCAACCCCGGGCTCTCATGGAGGGGAGCAGGACCTGACCGACAGGTACGGGTTCGCCCACTGTCGGTGCGGGAGGGGAGAAGGCATCGAACCACGGTTCCTTGAGCGCCACGAGAATGCCCTGTCTGCGCTCCTGCGGCACTCCGAAGTCCGCCGCGTTGAGCACGAACCAGCAGAGTCGATACCCGAGGTGTGTGAGTTCGGCCCGGACGAAATCACGGATGCCGGCGTACGACGGGGAGTCGACGAGCGCGGGCAGGTTCTCCAGCAGCAGGGCGCGTGGCTGGATCGAATGGACCAGATAGATCGTGGCGGTGAGAAGCCGCAGTTCCTGGTCACTGTCGGCGCGCCCCACAGCGGCCGAGGCCTTCACCCGTGGGAGACCGGCCGACAGGAGATCGACGTCGAGGGTCTCCGGGTGCTCTTCGGGGAGGAACTCGACCAGGTCCTCCTGAACCACGTTCCAATGCGGCCTGTTGGTCAGCAGGGTTTCGCACGCCTGAGGTCTGTGGTCGAGGAGAAGAACCGGGGAGAAGCCCGCGCTCTCCAGTCCGGACGCCAGCCCGCCGGCGCCGGAGCAGACATCGACGAAGCGAAGTCGATCACTCACCCGACACCTGCCCGTTCTCGCGGAGGCGGCGTGTCCGATCAGTGGGACCCCGCCGCGCCCGTGCTCTCTTCTTCAGATCTACCGCCGCGCGTACCGTCGTCGCGACGACGTCCGCGGGCATGTGTTCCCAGAAGCGCAGGACGACCCATCCCTGGGCCTCCAGGTGCTCGGTCGTCTCCTGGTCCCGGGCCATGTTGCGGTCCAGCTTCTGTCGCCACCACTCGGCATTCGCCTTCGGTTGCGTGGCGTGCTCCGGGCAGCCGTGCCAGAAGCATCCGTCGATCAGCACGGCCACCTTGACGGAGGTGAAGGCCACATCGATCCGGCGGCGGGCCATGCCAGGCACGGGATACTCGACGCGGTAGCGCAGGCCGGCCGCGTGGAGCAGGCGGCGGACCGCGAGCTCGGCTGCGGTGTCCTTGCTGGCCTGCCTGCTCATGCGGGCCGAGACGGCGGGGGAGGACGGTACGGCTTCAGACACACCTGCATTGTGCCGGAGCGGCGGGGCTGTCACTCCGCCCCGTGGCACTCCCCATAACCCCGCTCCGACCCGCACCAGCACGCCTCCCCCCAAGCCGGTGGCCATGCCGTGGCTCGGCCTCGGGCTGCCAGTGTTGTCGCGTACTGGGGGAGGAGGTCCGCGTTCGACGGGTGGGTGGATTCCGAGGCGGCGAAGGCTTCGTAGGAGGGGACCGTGGCTCTGACGATGCCCAGGTTCGGGGTGCCCGCCTGGGCGAGTTCGCGGAGGGAGGCCTCGATGTCCGTGAGGTGGGCGGTGTACGTGGGGTACTCCGCCTCCAGCTCCGGGTACGCCGTCAGCAGCTCGTCCAGTTCCGCTTCCGGCCAGTGGAGGACCGCGACCGGGAACGGGCGGGAGAGGGCCGTGCGGTAGGTGCCCAGTTCCGAGCGGAGGCGGGCGATCTCCGCCTGCAGTTCCGCCGGGTCCTCCGAGCCCAGCGACCACAGGCGCTTCGGGTCGTGCAGTTCGTCCAGCGGGACCGCCGCCGTGTGCAGCCGGTCCGCCAGCTCGTCCCAGTCGTCGTGGGGGAGCGCCAGCATCCTGCGGATCCGGTGCCGGGTGATCAGGAGGGACTCCGTGCTGTGCGGGAGGTCCGGGGACGTGACCAGGAGCCGGGCCGCCTCCGTCAGCGTCGACTCGGCCGCCTCCAGCTCGTCGTGCGCCTCCAGCGTCTCCGCCGTGATCTCCCACGGGGCCGCGTCCGAGGGCCGGGCGTCGCGGACGCCGGCGATGATCGCGCGGGCCTCGGCCTCATGGCCGTACTCCCACAGGTTCGCCGCCTTCAGCGCCCTGATCAGGGGCGGGTTCGCCGGCTCGCCGGACAGCAGCGTGTCGTAGAGGTCCGTCGCGGCCGGGCGGTCGCCCGCCAGTTCCAGGTGTGCCGCGGCCTGGAGGAACAGCGGCTCCCTGTCCCCGGGGTACTGCGCGGCGGTGCGCAGCAGGCGCTCGGCTTCGGTGGTGTGGGCGGCAGGCGTATCGGGGCGCATGCCGTCCACCGTACTGCTGTACGGGCCTGGAGAGTTGGCACCCCAGGGCATATCGTGCCCCGCGTGCGGGCCAGGGTGGGGCAGCGGGTGCCGGTCGTCGTCCAGTCGCGGGGGCGGCGCCGTACGGGTGCCCGCGTGCTCTGGGTGGCTGCCGAGACCGTCGTCACCTGTGGTGTCGTCGTGCTGCTTCTCGTCGTGCACCAGCTGTGGTGGACCAATCAGCTCGCCCGCGCCGACGCCCGCGAGCAGGTGCGGGTCCTGGAGCGGGAGTGGGCGATCTCTCCTCCCGTTCCGGCCGGTGATCCCCCTCCCGGCGGTGAGCCCGAGGACCTCGGGCCGTCCGGCGGTGACCGGGGCTCCTCCGCGGCCCCGGTTCCGGACCCGGCGCCGACCGGGTCCGGGTCCGTTCCCCGCGACACCTCCGGGGGCTCGTCCTCCTCCGCCTTCGCCGTCCTCCGCGTTCCCCGGATCGGGCTCACCGTCCCCGTCGCCCCCGGCGTCTCCAAGCGGTCCGTCCTCGACAAGGGGTACGCCGGGCACTACCCCGGTACCGCCGGTCCCGGCCGGACCGGGAACTTCGCGCTCGCCGGGCACCGCAACACCCACGGCGAGCCGTTCCGGTACATCAACCGGCTCGCGCCCGGGGACGAGATCTCGGTGCGCACCCGGGGCGCCACCTTCACCTACCGCGTCGACCAGGTCCTGCGGCAGACCGCTCCCCGTGACGTCGGGGTCATCCGGCCCGTGCCCCGGTCGATCGTCAAGCCCTCGTACGGCTACGACGACCCCGGCGCCTATCTCACCCTCACCACCTGCACCCCCGAGTTCAGCAGTGCCTACCGGCTCGTCGTCTGGGCGAAGTTGGTCTCGACCGGGTGATCAGACGCGGGCCCCTCTGCAGTGGCTTCTCGTTCCGTGTCTCCGGTCCGTCGTCGCGCTGCCGTTCGTGAACCGGGTGCCGCCGTGCGTGCCGCGGATGTTCGGGCCGACCGCGGTCACGCCGGTCGCGGTCGGTCCGGCGTGGAGGGGCGACCGCCGGTGAGCCTGGCCGCCGTCGCCGTCGCCGTGTCCGTCTCCGCCGTGTCCGCCGTCGCCGTGTCCGTCTTCGCGGTCTTCACCGACGCCGCCGTCACCCCGTCGCCGGGGAAGGCCGGCGCCGTCCCAGGGCGAGGGTGACCCCCGCGCCGGTCAGGGCCAGCGCCGCCGAGGCCAGGACCGCCGTGTCCGCCCCCGCCGTCGCCAGCGCCAGCATCAGGGCGACGCCCGCCGAGGAGCCGATGTAGCGGGCGGTGTTGTTGGCGCCCGAGCCCATCGCCGCCCGCTCCGGGGGGACGGAGTCGACCGCGAGCCGGGGCAGCGCCGCGTTCAGCAGGCCGCTGCCCGCGCCCGCCACCACGAGGCCGGGGAGCAGGCGCGGCCAGGAGCCGGACGGGCCGTCCAGGCCGCCGAGGAGGGCCAGGACCCCTCCTGCCGACAGGGCGAAGCCCACCGCCAGTTGGTACGGGGCGGAGAGCCGGCCCGCGAGCCGGCGCGTCTGGAGGGCCACCACGAACGCCGTCCCCGACCAGAGCACGAACAGCCACGCCGCCCCCAGCGGCGACATCCCCGCCGTGCCCTGGAGCAGCGCGGGCACCACGCTGAACAGGCCGATCACCGCCATGCCCGTGAACAGCGCCCCCAGCGTCGACGCCAGGAACGCCGGCCGCCGCAGCAGCGCCAGGTCCACCATGGGCGCGCGGCTCCGGTGCTCGATCGCCACGAACACCGCCGTCAGCGCCACCGAGGCCGCCATCAGGCCGCCCACCGGGGGCCGCAGCCAGCCGTCCCGGCCGAGCGTGAGCGCGGTGAGCAGCGCCGCCAGGGCCAGGCCGAGCGCCGTCGCACCCGCGATGTCGGGGCGGGGCCTCGCCGAGGCCGCCGGCCCCTCCCGTACCGGAGTCTCGGGTCCCAGCGTCCGTGCGCCCACCGCCGCGATCACCAGGGCCGCCGCGCCCAGGACCTCGTACGCGAGCCGCCAGTCCACCAGGCTCAGCGCGCCCGCGAGCAGGGGGCCGAGCGCGATGCCGCCGCTCACCGAGGCGCCCCAGATCCCGGTCGCCCTGATCCGGTCCCGGCCCGCCGGGTACGCGGTCGCGAGCAGGCCCAGGCTGCCCGCGATGACCGCCGCGCTCGCCGCGCCCTGGGCGATCCGGGCCGCGGTGAAGGTGAGCGTCGAGCCCGCGAGGCCGCCGAGGGCGGTGGTGAGGCCGAGGGCGGAGGTGCCGAGGAGGAAGACCCGGCGGCGCCCGTGCGCGTCGGCGAGGCTGCCGGCCACCAGGAGGAGGACGGCGAGGCCGAGCGGGGTGCCGTTGAGCAGCCAGGCCCGGGCGGAGACCGGGGTCGCGAAGGCGGCGGCCATGTCGGGGAGGGTGAGCATCGGGGCGGTGTAGTTCATCAGCGCGACGGCGGTGGCCGCGGCGGTGACGGCGAGGGCGGCCCGGGGGCGGGGGCCGTGGGGCGGCGCGGAGGGCCGCGCGGTGGACACGAGCCGGGGCATGGCGGGAACCTCACTCGTGGGTTCGGTGAACGAACTCGTCCGACGGACCCAAGGTAGCACCAAGGTTCATTCAATGAACCTTGGTTGGGTACGATGGATCCCATGGCTCTCGGCAAGGACTACGCCCACCAGCAGTGCTCCATCGCCCGCGCCCTCGAAGTCGTCGGTGAGCGCTGGACCCTCCTCGTCGTCCGCGACGCCTTCTACGGTGTCCGCCGCTACAACGACTTCCTCGTTCACCTCGGCGCCCCCCGCGCCGTCCTCGCCGCCCGCCTCCAGGCCCTCGTCGAGGCCGGGGTCCTCGACCGGCGCCGCTACCGGGAGTCGCCCCCGCGCGACGAGTACGTGCTCACCGGGCGCGGGCTCGCCCTCTGGCCCGTCCTGCGCTCGCTCGGCGCCTGGGGCAGGGCCGAGGTCCCCGGAGCCGTACCCGTGCGCCACTTCCACCACGCCGACTGCGGCACGGAACTCGGCCCGTACGGCGAATGCCCGGCCTGCCGCGTCCCCGTACCCCCCGCCGACGTCGAGATGCGGCCCGGCGCCGGACTCGACCGGGACCCCGCCGACCCCGTCAGCCGCGCCCTCCTCGGCCCCCGCCGCCTCCTGACCGCCGTGGAGCACACGAAGCTCTGAGGGGTACGGGACCCCCCGAAGCGCGCGCACGTCACCCGCGTACGGTGAAACCACCGACGTACGGGCCGGCACCCGCGCACGGTGAAACCACCGACGCCCGGGCGAGGCACCCGCGTACGGTGAAACCACCGACGTACGGGAACTCCCGAGGGTCCTCGCGCGTCCTCACCCTGAGATGCCGTGCGGCGGCGTCCGGCAGCTGCGAGAGGAGGCGGAATGACGACCAGGAACCCGCTCCTGCGCATCGTCGCGCCGCTCTTCTTCCTCCTCGCCCTCGCCGACCTCCTCCTCTCCGACGGAGCCGGCGTCCCCGCTGCCGTCGCCCTCGCCGCGACCACCGTCGTCTGCTCCCTGTTCGGAGCCCGTACGGCCCCGGCCGTGCCGCCCACCGCCGTCCGCACCGCCATCCGCGACCGTGAGCGGCGCACCGCCTTCCTGCCCCAGCGCGACCCCGACGCCGCAGGGCGCCGCAGACCCCGCGCTCCCGGCCGTCCCCTCCCGACGGCCGCGTAGGGAGCACCCGCAGCACACCACCCCGGACACCGAGCACCACCCCCGGGCGCCCCTCGCACACCTCCAGGCTCCCCACGCGGATCCGTCATGCCGAGAACCGACATCTCCCCGGCACGACGAGACCCCACGGAGGGCTCCCCTTGTCTGTCTTCGCTTCCCTGGTCGAGCGGCTCGCCGACCTGCTCCAGCCGCTCTTCGCCACCACCGCCACGGCCGCCGCGATCGTCCTCTTCACGATGCTCGTACGGCTCGCGATCCACCCGCTGTCCCGGGCCTCGGCCCGCGGTCAGAAGGCCCGCACCCGGATCGCGCCCGAACTGGCCGCGCTCCGGAAGAAGCACGCCAAGAACCCCGAGCGGCTCAGGAAGGCGATCACGGAGCTGCACGCGCGGGAGAAGGTCTCGCCCTTCGCCGGCATCCTGCCCAGCCTCCTGCAGGCGCCCGCGTTCCTGCTCATGTACCACCTCTTCTCCGGCGACCGGATGACCGGGCACACCCTCCTCGCCGCCCCGCTCGGCGACCACTGGGGCGACGCCCTCTCCCACGGTGGCGTCCTCGGTCCGGAGGGCCGGGTCTACCTCGTCCTCTTCGCGCTCGTCGCCGCCGTGGCCACCTTCACGTACCGGCGGACCCGGGCGCAGCTCGCCGCCCAGCCCCTCGACCTGGGGCAGCCCACACCGGGTGCGGGCGCCATCGCCAAGGTGATGCCCCTGCTCTCCTTCGCCACCCTGATCACGGTCGCCGTCGTCCCCCTCGCCGCCGCCCTCTACGTCGTGACGAGCACCACGTGGACCGCCGTCGAGCGGGCCCTGCTCTTCCGTACGCCGGGCGCGAAGGAGGGTCCCGCGCCCGTTGCTACTCGCGCGTAAGGGTCCAGTGGCTGAACGGGGTCTTGCAGACTGACCCTTTGTCTTGGAGGATCGACCAATCCTCCGATGGCCGCACTCCATCGGCCGGGGTACCTCAGGGCCCTTTCCCGGGCCCGCCTCGACCACAGGGAGAAGTCCATGAAGCTGCTGCGTGTCGGCCCGCCCGGAGCCGAGCGTCCCGCCCTGCTCGACCAGGACGGAACGCTCCGCGACCTGTCCGCGCTGGTCGACGACATCGACGGCAGTCTGCTCGCCGACGCCTCCGCCCTGGACCGGGTCCGGGCCGCCGGAGGCGCCGGCGTGCTGCCCGCGCTCGACGCCACCGGGCTCCGCGTCGGCCCGCCCGTCGGCCGGATCGGCAAGGTCGTGTGCATCGGGCTGAACTACCACGGGCACGCCGCCGAGACCGGTCAGGCCACCCCCGCCGAGCCCGTCGTCTTCCTCAAGGCCGCCGACACCGTCGTCGGCCCGGACGACACCGTGCTCGTACCGCGCGACTCGGTGAAGACCGACTGGGAGGTGGAGCTCGCCATCGTCATCGGCCGCACCGCCCGCTACCTGGAGACCGACGAGGAGGCACTCGCGCACGTCGCCGGGTACGCCGTCGCCCACGACGTCTCCGAGCGCGAGTTCCAGATCGAGCGCGGCGGCACGTGGGACAAGGGCAAGAACTGCGAGACCTTCAACCCGCTCGGCCCCTGGCTGGTCACCGCCGACGAGGTGCCCGACCCGCAGGCCCTCGGCCTGCGGCTCTGGGTCAACGGCGAGCTCAGGCAGGACGGCCACACCTCGGACCAGATCTTCCCGGTCGCCGAGGTCGTCCGGTACGTCAGCCGGTTCATGACCCTCTACCCGGGCGACATCATCAACACCGGCACCCCGGCGGGCGTCGCCATGGGGCAGCCGGAGCCCAAGCCGTACCTGCGCCCCGGTGACGTCGTGGAGCTGGAGGTCGACGGGCTCGGCCGGCAGCGCCAGGAGCTCAAGAGCGCCTGATCCGCCCGGAGCGGGGCCGTGACGGAACGGGCATGACGCCTGTTGCGGCCCTTCCGGCGTGAAATCGGCGGCGCCCCGCGTGGGGCGTCGCCATTTTCATACCATTTTTTGCATATTGCCGGATATGGAAAGAAACACACACGAACGGCGACGCGACCGGCGCCGTCTCGCCGTCATCGCCGCCTCCACGGTCTCCGCCACCGCTCTGGTCGGCGCGCTGGCCGTCAACGGCTGGGCCGACCCGCTCCCCGGCGGCCTCGGCCCCTGCCTGCCGGGCAACTGCCCGACCGGTACGTACCCCGACCTCGGCAGCGGGCCCGTCGAGTTCCGGGACAACAACATCAACGTCTACGTCGGCGGGAACTTCCTCGTCCGCGAGGCCGCCGCCGAGGCCGAGGGCAAGGTCGTCGTCCTGGGCGGCTTCGACATGAACAAGCGCGCCGGCGCCTCCAGCGTCTACAACGTCGGCGTCGCGGGCGTCGGCTCCCGCGTCCCCCCGGAGAACGGCACCGACTTCCTCACCGTCGGCCAGGACCTGACCGTCGCCACCGGCCAGCGCCTGCTCGCCGAGGAGGGCACGGTCAGCGGAGTCGTACGGTACGGGGGCGCGCTCTCCGGCACGGTCGAACCCGACCCGGTGCAGGACGACGAGGCGGCCGCCCCGTACACCGCGCTCCGCGACCAGCTCACCGACGCCAGCCAGTGCTACGCGTACGTGAACGGCGCCTCCCGCACCGCCACCGGCACCGCCGTCAACAACAACTTCGAGACGCTGTTCACGGGTGACGGCACCTCGGCGCTCCAGGTCTTCAACGTCGACTTCGACCTGGAGTCCGCGAGCGAGGGCCAGCAGGGCATCACCTTCGCGAACATCCCCGACGACGCCACCGTCCTGGTCAACGTCCTCGGCGCCGACCGCACGATCGACTCGTACATCAACCAGCTGCCGAACGGCCTGCGCGAGCGGGTCCTGTGGAACTTCCCCGACGCCACGACGGTGAAGTTCGAGGGCGGCGCCCAGTTCGCCGGCAGCGTGCTGATCGGCAACCAGGCCAGCAGCACGACGATCACGATGCCGGGCATGAACGGCCGCTTCTTCACCACCGGAAACCTGACGCACGCCTCCGAGGCGAGCGGCGGCGGTGGCCAGGAGATCCACGCCTACCCGTTCAACGGCGACCTCCCGTCCTGCACGGAGCCCACCCCCACGCCGACGGACCCGACGCCGACGCCCACCGATCCGACGCCGACCCCGACGGATCCCACGCCGACCCCGACGGACCCGACCCCGACCCCGACCGACCCCACCCCCACCCCGACGGACCCGACCCCGACGCCCACGGATCCGACGCCGACCCCGACGGACCCGACCCCGACGCCGACCGACCCGACCCCCACCCCGACCGACCCGACCCCGACGCCGACCCGTCCGACCCCCACACCCACGCACTCCGGCCACACGAACGGCGGCTCGTCGAACGGTGGCAGTGACGGCGGGTACGGCGACGACGGCGGCTACGGGGACGACGGCGGCTACGGCGACTCGGGCGGGTACGGCGACGACGGCGGCTACGGAGGTCCCGGCGGCAACCACGGTCCCCAGGGCCAGCTCTCCGAGACCGGCGCGGGCACCGGAAAGATCGTCATGGGCGCCACCGCGGTGGGTCTCGCCCTCGGCGGCGGCGCGCTCGTGATCGTCAGCCGGCGTCGTCGGCGTATGAGCTGAGCAGCCGCTCCAACGCCTCCACCACCAGGGCGTGATCCTCGGCCTGCGGCAGCCCCGAGACCGTGACCGAGCCGACCACGCCCACCCCCTCGACCCCGATCGGGAACGAACCGCCATGCGCGGCGTACCGGTCGGGGTCGAGGCGCGAGGAGGCCTCGAAGGTCGTCCCCTTGGCCCGGAACCGGGCTCCGACCAGGAACGAGCTCACGCCGTACCGCTCGACGACCCGCCGCTTGCGGTCGATCCAGGCGTCGTTGTCGGCGCTGGAGCCGGGCAGCGCGCAGTGGAAGAGCTGCTGCGGACCGCGCCGGATGTCGATCGCGACCGGCGCCTCCCGCTCGCGCGCCAGGCCGACGAGGAGGCTGCCGAGCGTCCAGGCATCCTCGTACGTGAACCGGGGCAGGACCAGCCGGGCTTCCTGGGCCTCCAGGTCGGTGATCTCGTGGCCGCTCACAGCGCGACCGCGATTCCCTCGCGGGCGGACCGCCGCGCCGCCTCCAGGACGTCGAGCGCGGCCGCGGCCTCGTGCGCCGTGACCGGGTTCCCGCCGGTGCCGCGCAGGGCGGCGGCGACGGCCGCGTAGAACGCCGGGTAGTCGCCCGGCAGCGACTCGACCGGGGCGCCGCCGCCGGTCAGCGGCGACTCGCCGGCGCCGAGCCGGCCCCACAGCTCGCTCGGCTCCACGCCCCACGGCGCGCCGGGCACGGGCCGCAGCCCCTCGCGGAGGTCGGCCTCCTGCGGGTCGAGCCCGTACTTCACGTACCCCGCGCGCTGCCCGAGGACCCGGAAGCGCGGGCCGAGCTGCGCGGTGGTGGCGCTCACGTACAGGTGGGAGCGGACGCCGTTCGCGTGGGTGAGGGCGAGGAAGGTGTCGTCGTCGGCCTCGGCGCCCGGCCGGCGCACGTCCGACTCGGCGTACACCGAGACGACCGGGCCGAACAGGACGAGGGCCTGGTCGACGACGTGGCTGCCCAGGTCGTAGAGGAGGCCGCCGATCTCCGAGGCCGCGCCCGACTCGCGCCAGCCGCCCTTGGGGAGCGGGCGCCAGCGCTCGAAGCGGGACTCGAAGCGCTGGACCTCGCCGAGCGCGTCCTCGTCGAGGAGGTGGCGCAGGGTGCGGAAGTCGTTGTCCCAGCGGCGGTTCTGGAAGACGGAGAGGAGGAGGCCCCGCTCCTCGGCGAGGGCGGCGAGGGCGCGGGCCTCGGCGGCGGTCCCGGCGAGCGGCTTGTCGACGACGACGGGGAGGCCCGCCTCCAGGGCGGCGGTGGCGAGGGCGACGTGGGTCTTGTTGGGGGAGGCGACGACGATCAGGTCGAGCGGATCCGCACCCTCCTCCCACAGCTCCTCGGGGGTGGCGACGACCCGGACGCCGGGGTGGGCGGCGCGGGCCTCGGCGGCCCGCTCGGGGTTGCCGGTGGTGACGGCGGCGAGGACCAGGTCCTCGGAGGCGGCGATCAGCGGGGCGTGGAAGACGGAGCCCGCGAGGCCGTAGCCGACGAGTCCGACGCGCAGGGGGGTGCGGGGGGAGGTACCGGTCGTGTCCGTGCCAGTCATGGAACCCACTTAAGCAACGGTGTTGCCAAAGTGCAAGCGACAGCGACAATGGGCGGGTGAAGACGGACCTGGGTGGAGTGAACGTGCCGGCACTGCGCAGCCACAACGCGGCGCTCGTGCTCGACCTGCTGCGTACGGCGGGGGAGGCGGGCATCAGCCGTCTGGAGCTGGCGGAGCGGACCGGGCTCACCCCGCAGGCCGTCAGCAAGATCACCGGACGGCTCCGCGCCGAGGGCCTCGCCACCGAGGCCGGCCACCGCGCCTCGACCGGCGGCAAGCCGCGCACGGTCCTGCGCCTGGTCCCGTCCGCCGGGTACGCCGTCGGCGTCCACCTCGACCGCGACGAGCTGACCACGCTCCTCACCGACCTCGCGGGCACGGTCGTCGCCCTGCGCCGGCGCGCCCTGGACCTGGGCGCGGGTGCGGGGCCGGTCCTGGACGCGGTGGTGACGGAGGTGCGGGAGGTGGTGACCGGGGTGCCGTCCCCCGGAGCGGCCCTCCCGGCCGGCGCGGCTGCCGGGCCGGGAGCGGGAGCAGGGGCCGCGCCAGGAGCGGAATCCGCACCGGAAGCAGGGGCCGCACCAGGAGCGCAAACCGCCCCGGGAGCAGGAGCCGCACCAGGAGCGGAAACCGCCTCCGTCCCCGCCCCCGTTCTGGGCGTCGGCGTCGCCATGCCCGGCCCGCTGGACCACCGCGCGGGGGTGCCCGGGCGGGTGACCGGCTTCCCGGAGTGGGCGGGCCACCCCGTCCGGGAGGAGCTGGCGGCGCGCCTCGGGCTGCCCGTCGTCCTCGACAAGGACACCAACGCCGCCGCCCTCGGCCTCGCCCTCCGGCCCGCCGCCCCCGGCTCCTTCGCCTACGTCCACCTCGGTACGGGTCTGGGCGCGGGCCTCGTCCTGGGCGGGGCGCCGCTGCGCGGGGACAGGACGGGCGCGGGCGAGCTCGGCCACCAGACCGTGCAGCTCGACGGGCCCCCCTGCGACTGCGGCGGGCGCGGCTGCCTGGAGGTCCTGTGTCTGGCGGCGGTCGCGCGCGGCGACGCGGTGGGCGCGGCGCGGGTCCTCGGCGCGGGCGCGGCCAATCTCGTGCGGCTCCTCGACATCGACCAGGTGCTGCTCGGCGGGCGGGTGGTGCTCGGGGCGCCGGAGGTGTTCGCGGAGGGGGTGCGGGAGGTTCTGGCGGGTCTGGGGCTCGCGGTCCCGGTGGGGGTGGTGGCGGAGCCGGACGTGGTGGCGGAGGGCGCGGCCCGGCTCATCCTCGCTCCGATCTTCGGACAATAGGCTGATCGGGCGGATCATCCGGGCCGTCCGGGGGCGATGGCGGTGTCGCTGCCCGGCCCGTCCGTTCCGGGATGGCAGCGTCGCGGCCGACCCGTACGCCCGCGAACAGCAAAGGCCCTCCATGGCATCCGCCCCTCTGCGACCGCGCAGCACCCGCGCACTGACGACGGCGGCCGCACTGGCCGCCACCGCCCACCTGGCCGCCGCGCCCCAGGTCCACGCCTCCCCGCCCGCCCACCTGGCCGCCGCGCCCCAGGTCCACGCCTCCCCGCCCGCCCCCTTGAGCGCCCCGGCGGCGCTCGCCGCCACCCCGGCGGCACCCGCCCAGGCGGTGCTCGCCCCCCGTGCCCCCGCGCCCGATCCCCCCAACCCCACCTGCGGCACCCCCTCCACCGCCGGGTTCCCGCTCGACACCCGGATCCACGGCGGCCCCGCCGACTACCCGGCCGGCGGGTCTCCCCAGGAGTGGAAGCTCGACCTCACCAACACCACCGACGCCCCCTGCTCCGGCATCCACCCCGTGCTCGTCCTGACCGACCGCGAGCGGGTGCTGCGGCCCGAGCAGATCCGGTTCGAGTTCTACGACGACGGGGCCGCGCGCTGGCTGCCGGTGACCTTCGAGGCGACCGAAGAGGCCGAGAACGTCGGCGCGTTCACCGGGTTCGGCGGCTTCGCCGTGCCCGCGGGCCGGACCCTCACCGTCCCCGTCCGGCTGGCCTTCCGCGCGGGGACCGCCCCCGACGAGGTCGTCGTGAACGCCGCCGTCGTGCAGCGGCGGGGCGCCGACGGCGACTGGGTCGGGGAGTCCGGCGAGTACCGCCTGACCGTCGGCCCCGCCGAGTCCGCCGCCCCCGCCGTCCCCACCGCGTCCGAGGAGCCCCCCGGCCCCGCCGTGTCCCCCGCACCTGACACATCCGGCACGGCCGCCCCCTCCCGTCCCCCCGGAACCGCCTCGCGCCCTCCGGTCGAGGCGGGGGACCCCGCCGCCGACCCGCAGGATGCCGAACTCGCCAGTACCGGACCGGAGTCCGCGTCCCGTGCCGAGCGTCTCGCCCCGCTCGTCGCCGCGCTCCTCGTCCTCGGCGCCGTCCTCGTCCACGTCGGCCGCCGACGCCGGCACCGCTGAGCCACGTCGCGTACACCTTCCCGTTCATCCCCGTCTGCGACCATCCCCCGGTGAACTACCAGAACACCCCCGGTGCCCCCGTCCGCTCCGGCATCCCGGAGCACGGCCGCGTGCCCAAGTACTACGCCGTCAAGGCGAAACTCGCCGTGATGGTCGACGAGTTGGGGGAGGGCGGGCTGCTGCCCACCGAGCGGGACCTCGCCGTGCGGTACGAGGTGTCCCGCGAGACCGTGCGGCAGGCGCTGCGCGAACTCCTCCTGGAGGGGCGGCTGCGCCGCCAGGGCCGGGGCACGGTCGTCGCGGGACCCAAGCTCGAACAGCCCCTCTCGCTCGCCAGCTACACGGAGGGCGTGCGCCGCCAGGGCCGTCGCCCCGGCCGCAGCCTGATCTCCCTCGACCGCTTCCCCTGCCCTGAGTCGCTCGCCCCCGAGGTCGGGGCCGAGCCCGGGGAGACCGTCTGGCACATGGAGCGGGTGCTCCTCGCCGACGACGAACGGGTCGGTCTGGAGAGCACGTACGTCTCCGAGGCCCGCGCCCCGCACCTGGACACCGAGTTCGACCCGGACTCCTCCTTCTACGCCTACCTCCACGACCACCTCGGCATCTCGTTCGGCGACGCCGACGAGCGCATCGAGACGGTGCTCGCGACCCCCCGCGAGGCCCTCCTCGTCGGCACCCCTCCGGCGCTCCCGATGCTGCTGCTCCACCGCGTCTCCCGGGACACCTCGGGGCGGCCCCTGGAGCGGGTCCGCACCCTCTACCGGGGTGACCGCTTCAGCTTCACGGCCCACCTGGGGCAGCGGGGCTGATCCTCCCGTACCGCCACGATCCACCCCCGTATGATCACGGGAAGGTAACGGGTCTGGTCCAAGCTTGTCGGGCCGTTCACCGTCCCGTCGCCCACCGGCCCCGCCCGGGTCACCCGCCCCCACGACCGTCGAGGGCATGAAGGTGATCGTCGTAGGAGCCGGCGTGGTGGGAACCATGCACGCCTGGCACGCAGTGGAACGCGGCCACGAGGTCGTACACATCGAGCGCGAGGCCGAGGCGCGCGGAGCGTCCCTCCGGAACTTCGGCCAGATCTGGGTGAGCGGACGGGCGGGCGGAGAGGAGCTGGACACCGCCCTGCGCGCCCGCGAACTCTGGGAGGGCGTCGGGGCCCGCGTCCCCGGACTCGGCTTCCGGGCCATCGGCTCCCTCACCCCCGTACGCAACGAGCTGGAACTCGCCGTCGCCGAGGCCGCCGTGGCCCGCCCCGACGCCGCCGCCCGCGGCTACAAACTGCTCACCGCCACCGAGGCCCGCGCGGTCAACCCCGCCCTGCGCGGCGCGTTCGAGGCGGCGCTCTGGTGCGAGCGGGACGCGGCCGTCGAACCGCGCCTCGCCCAGCTCGCCCTCCGCGAGGCCCTCCTGGCCACCGGGAAGTACACCTTCCTGCCGCACCGCGAGGTCCGGGACGTCGTCGGGGAGAACGCGGTCCGCGACGACCGCGGCGAGGTCCACACCGGCGACGCCGTCGTCCTGTGCACCGGCGCCTGGCTCTCCGGCCTCGTCCGCGAGATCGCCGGCGAGATACCCGTCCGCCGCGTCCGGCTCCAGATGATGCAGACCGAACCCCTCGGCGAGGCGCTCACCACCTCCGTCGCCGACGCCGACTCCTTCCGCTACTACCCGGCCTACGCCTCCGAGGCGCTGGACTCCCTCCAGGCCGCGCAGCCGCAGGACCCGACCGCCGCCGCCCACCGGATGCAGCTCCTCATGGTGCAGCGCCTCGACGGCGGACTGACCATCGGCGACACCCACGAGTACGAGCACCCCTTCGCCTTCGACACCCTCGAAGACCCCTACGAACACCTCACCCGCGTCGTCGAGTCCTTCCTCGGGCGCCCGCTGCCGAAGATCAGGCGCCGCTGGGCCGGGGTGTACGCGCAGTGCGTCGACACCGGCCGGGTCGTGCACCGCCAGCGGGTCCGCGACGGCGTGTGGCTGGTGACCGGACCCGGCGGCCGGGGCATGACCTGCTCGCCCGCCATCGCCGAGACGACCGCGAACGAACTGGGCTGGTGAACACCGTGACCGCACACCTCACACACGACCTCGTCGTCCTGGACATGGCCGGCACCACCGTCGCCGACGGCGGCCTCGTCGAGCGGGCCTTCTCCGCCGCCGCCGAGCGGCTCGGCGAGGACCCCGCCACGATGATCGACTACGTCCGCGCCACCATGGGCGAGTCCAAGATCTCCGTCTTCCGCCACCTCTTCGGCGGCGACGAGACCCGCGCCGAACAGGCCAACGCCGCCTTCGAGGAGGCGTACGGAGAGCTGGTCGCCGACGGCCTGATCGCACCGATTCCCGGCGCGGCCGAGGCGATCGGCGCGCTGCGGGAGGACGGCAGGACCGTCGTCCTCACCACCGGCTTCGCCCGGGTCACCCAGGACGCCATCCTCGACGCCCTCGGCTGGCGCGACCTCGTCGCCCTCACCCTCTGCCCGGCCGACGCCGGCGGCCGGGGCCGCCCGTACCCCGACATGGTCCTCGCGGCCCTCCTCCGCACCGGAGCCGTCGACGACGTCCGCCGGATCGCCGTCGCGGGCGACACCTCGTACGACATGCTCAGCGGCGTCCGCTCCGGCGCCGGGATCGTGGCGGGCGTCCTCACCGGCGCCCACGGCGAGGCCGCGCTCTCCGAGCACGGCGCCGACCACGTCCTCGCCTCCGTCGCCGAACTCCCCGCGCTGCTCCGGGAGTGCGAGGCATGACCAGCGGCATCCGCTTCGACGCCGTGTCCGTCGCGTACGGCGGCACCACCGTCCTCGACCGCCTCGACCTGACCGTCGAGCCCGGCGAGGTCATGGCCCTCCTCGGGCCCTCCGGCTCCGGCAAGACCACCGCGCTGAGGGCCGTCGCCGGATTCGTACGGCCGGCCTCCGGGCGGGTGCTCATCGGCGACCGCGACGTCACCGGACTCCCGCCGTACAAGCGGGGGATCGGGATGGTCGTCCAGCAGTACGCCCTCTTCCCGCACCTGCGGGTCGAGGCCAACGTCGCCTTCGGCCTGAAGGCCCGGAAGGTGCCGAAGGCCGAGATCCCCGGCCGGGTCGCAGAGGCCCTGGAGATGACCGGCATGGCGGCCTACGCCCACCGGTACCCCCGGGAGCTCTCCGGCGGACAGCAGCAGCGCGTCGCCATCGCCCGCGCGCTCGCCATCCGGCCCAAGGTGCTCCTGCTCGACGAGCCGCTCTCCGCGCTCGACGCCCAGCTGCGCTCCGGGATGCTCGCCGAACTGGCGCGGCTCCACCGCGAGCTGCCGGACGTGTCGATCCTGTACGTCACCCACGACCAGGTCGAGGCGCTCACCCTCGCGGACCGGATCGCCGTCATGGACCGGGCCCGGCTCCAGGACTGCGGCACCCCGCAGGACCTGTACCGCAGGCCGCGCACGGAGTTCACGGCCTCCTTCGTCGGCAACGCCAACCTGCTGCCGGTGACGGTCGGCGCGGAGGGCGTCGCCTTCGAGGGGACCGCGCTCGCGGTCGCCACCGACGGCGCCGCCCCCGGCGCGGGCGCCACCCTCTGCGTCCGGCCGCACCTGGTCGGACTCGGCGACGGGCCGAACGCGCTGCGGGGCCGCATCGCCGAGGTCCAGTGGCGGGGCTCCACCCACCGGCTGTACGTGGAGGTGGGCGGGCACCGGGTGAAGGCGGACGTCCGGGAGCTGCGGGAGACGCCGCTGCTCGGGGCCGAGGTCACGCTCCACTTCGCCCCCGAGGACGCCGTGCTGCTCGGGGCGGGGGTGTCGGATGGCTAGCCGCACGGGCGCGCTCAGGGAACGGGCCCCGCTGGCGGAGGCCGTGGCCGCCCCCGCGGAACGTCCGCCCGCCGAACGCCGTACGGTCCCCGTCTGGGTCTGGGCCCTGCCGCCGGTCGCCGTGCTCGCCGTCGTCTTCCTCTACCCGCTCGCGCTCGTCGTCCAGGAGTCCCTGGCCCCCGGCGCGTACGCCGACGTCTTCGCCTCCGCGTCCTTCCGCGAGGCCCTCGTCACCACCGTGTGGCTGGCCCTCGCCTCCACCGCCGGCTGCCTCGTCCTCGGCTTCGTCCTCGCGGTCGTGATCGCCTTCGTGCCCTTCCCCGGCGGGAAGGCGGTGGCGAAGTTCATCGACGTCTTCCTCTCCTTCCCGTCCTTCCTCATCACCCTCGCCCTGCTCTTCCTCTACGGCACGGTCGGCATGGCCAACGGCGTCTGGACCGACGTCACCGGGGACCCCTCGGGCCCCTTCCGGTTCCTCACCACCCCGTGGGGCGTCCTCCTCGCCGAGATCACGTACTTCACCCCGTTCGTGATGCGCCCCCTGCTCGCCGCCTTCTCGCAGATGGAGACGGCCCAGCTGGAGGTGGCCTCCTCGCTCGGCGCCCGGCCGCTGCGGATCGTCCGGCAGGTGATCCTGCCCGAGGCGCTGCCCGCCCTCGCCGCCGGCGGCAGCCTCGTCCTCGTCATGTGCCTCAACGAGTTCGGGATCGTCCTCTTCACCGGCGCCAAGGGCGTCACGACCCTCCCGATGCTCGTCTACGGCAAGGCGATCCTCGAATCCGACTACGCCGCCGCCTGCGTCGTCGCCGTCGTCAACGTCGCGCTCTCCGTGGGCCTCTACGTCCTCTACCGGGGGGTGAGCCGCCGTGCTGGTGCATAGCCGTACGGGCAGGTGGACGGCGTGGGCCGGGTTCGCCGTCCTCTTCGTCCCGCTCTTCGCCCTGCCCCTGCTCGTCATCGTCGCCGCCTCGTTCTCCACGCACTGGTCCGGCGCCTTCCCCTCCGGGCCGACCACCGCGCACTACGCGGCGGCCGTGCGCGGCGAGTCCCTCCAGGCCCTCACCACCAGCCTGGTCACCGCCGTCACCGCGAGCCTGATCGCGCTGACCGCCGGCACCTGGGCCGCGCTCGCCGGGGCCGCGCTCGGCAGGAGGGGCAAGAGGGTCCTCGACGCCCTGTTCATGCTGCCGGTCGCCGTGCCGTCCGTGGTCGTCGGCCTCGCCGTCCTCGTCGCCTTCTCGCAGCCGCCGGTCCTCCTCAACGGCACCCGCTGGATCGTGATCCTGGCGCACACCGTCCTCGTCACGGCCTTCGCCCACCAGTCGGTCTCGGCCGCGATCCGGCGGCTCGACCCGATGTACGAGCAGGCGGCGGCCAGCCTCGGCGCCCGCCCCTCGTACGTCCTGTTCCGGGTGCGGCTCCCGCTCCTGCTGCCGTCCCTGAACGCCGCCGCGGGGCTCTGCTTCGCCCTGTCCATGGGCGAGCTGAGCGCCACGATGATGCTCTACCCGCCGGACTGGATGCCCCTTCCGGTGCTCATCTTCACCGCCACCGACCGCGGCTCCCTCTTCACCGGCTCGGCGCTCGCCGTGGTCCTCATGGCCGCGACCCTGCTGGCCCTCCTCGCCGTGTCCCGTATCCGCACCAAGGCCTCGTTCCGCTAGCCACGCCCGATGTCAGGAGAAAACGACGTTATGCGCACGTACGCCAAGCCGATCGCCGCCGTCACCGGCGCCCTCGCCCTCGCCTCCACCCTCACCGCCTGCGGCGGCTCCTCCGCCGCCTCCGACGAGAAGATCGTCACCGTCTACAGCGCCGACGGCCTCAAGGGCGAGGCGGGCGACGGCTGGTACGACAAGGTCTTCGCCGACTTCGAGAAGAAGACCGGCATCAAGGTCAAGTACGTCGAGGGCGGCTCCGGGGAGATGGTGCAGCGCGCCCTCCGCGAGAAGAGCAACACCCAGGCCGACGTCATCGTGACCCTGCCGCCCTTCATCCAGCAGGCCGGTTCCAAGGGGCTGCTCCAGAAGTACGCGCCGCAGGGCGCCGACCAGGTCGGCGGCGGCGACAAGGCGAGCGACGGCACCTGGACCTCCGTCGTCAACAACTACTTCGGCTTCATCCACAACAAGAAGGAGCTTCCCCAGGCCCCGAAGAGCTGGGAGGAGCTGCTCGACGCGAAGTACAAGGACCGGCTCCAGTACTCCACCCCGGGCGTCGCGGGCGACGGCACCGCCGTCCTCATCAAGGCCGTGCACGACTTCGGCGGCCAGGAGCCGGCCCTGGAGTACCTGAAGAAGCTGCAGGCCAACAACGTCGGCCCATCCTCCTCCACCTCCAAGCTCGCCCCCAAGGTGGACAAGGGCGAACTCCTCGTCGCCAACGGCGACGTGCAGATGAACTTCGCCCAGTCCAAGTCCATGCCGAACCTCGGGATCTGGTTCCCGGCCAGGGGATCGGGGAAGCCGACCACCTTCGCCCTGCCGTACGCGGCCGGCCTGGTGGACAAGGCCCCGCACACCGAGAACGGCAAGAAGCTCCTCGACTTCATGCTGAGCGAGGGCGCGCAGCGCGAGGTCAGCGCGATCGGCGGCGGCTTCCCGGCCCGCAAGGACGTCAAGGCCACCGACGCCAACGCCATCGAGCTCGCCAAGCTCCTCGACGGCGTCGAGATCTTCGAGCCGGACTGGGCCGACATCGACAAGAACCTCAAGACGTACGTGGACGCCTGGAAGTCCGCCACCGGCAGCTGACCTCCGCCTGACCGGCCGCCGACCGGCCGCCGACCGGCCGCCGACCGGAGGTCGATCGGCACCAAGAGTTCACCGTACGACCCTGGAAGCCCTCCGCACATCGCGGAAAGATAACGGGTACGGACCAACGCCCCTGAGAAATCAGGGGCGTTGGCGTGCGCTCCCACCCCAACCCCTCTGACGGAGGACTCCGACATGCCGATCAACGGCATCTCCCGCCGGACCGTGCTCGCCGCCGCCGGTGCCACCGCGGCCGTCGCCGCCACCGGAATCGCCACCGCCCCCGCCGCCCTCGCGGCCTCGCCCACGCTCCCGAACGGCACCAGCAAGGACAAGGTGCTCGTCGTCGGCATGGACGGCCTGCGGTACGACCGGATCGACGCCGCCAAGGCCCCGACCCTCAAGTCCCTGATGGCCGGCGGCACCTTCGGCCGCTCCCTGCTCTACGCCAACCCGATGGCCGCGACCTCCTCCGGCCCCGGCTGGTCCACGATCTCCACCGGCGTCTGGCCCGACAAGCACGGCGTCAGGGACAACACCTTCACCGGCAAGAACTACGGCCAGTACCCCGGCTTCCTCGCCCGTCTGCACCAGGTCCGCCCCGAGCTCTCGCTCTTCGCCGCCGTCGACTGGCCCGAGCTCGACACCCACGGCACCGTCACCCCCGGCGCCGACGCCAAGCTCGTCTACAACAACAACTACGTCGTCAACGACCTCGTGATCACGGACATCACCGAGGACGTCCTGCGCAACCAGAACCCCGACGTCCTCTTCGTCTACTTCGGCGAGACCGACGAGATCGGCCACAACCACGGCGCCGCCCACAGCAAGTACCTCGACGCCATCGACGTCCAGGACGGCTACCTCGGCCGCCTGCTCACCGCGATCAAGGCCCGCCCCGCCTACGCCACCGAGCGCTGGACGGTCATCGTCACCACCGACCACGGCCACACCGACGGCGGCGGCCACGGCGGCTCCGCCATCGAGGAGCGGCGCACCTTCGTCCTCGCCCAGGGCCCCGGCATCGCCGCCGGCGCCCGCCCCATCGACACCCGGCTCGTCGACGTCGCCGCCACGGTCTTCCACCAGCTCGGCATCGTCCCCGCCGCCTCCTGGGGCCTCGACGGCAAGCCGATCCAGGAGCGCTCCACCGACCCCTTCGACAGCCTGTACGGGTCGCTGACCGGCCGCGTCGACGAGACCGGCATCCCCGCCGGGGTCCTCGGCTTCACCCACACCGCGCCCAGCGGCTGGTCCGTCATCAACAACGCCATGGGCACCGGCGGCATGGCCGAGTGGCGCGGCTGGTCCTTCGCCACCGACGAGTTCTGGTCCCGCTCCCAGCGCGACCAGTCCCGCGAGCTCAACGTGCGCGCCCGGGGCGTCTTCGCCGTCGCCGACTCCGACGAGTGGGCCGACAAGGCCTTCTCGGGCACGTACGACTCGACCCTGGTCACCCCCGCGTACGGCGTCTCCGGGAAGAGCCGGGTCACCCTGGACTTCACCACCTTCTACCGCCAGGAGGGCAGCCAGACCGCCCAGGTCCAGGCCGTCTTCAACGGCGGCACCCCGACCGTCGTGAAGAACTACACCTCCGACGTCGTCTCGCAGCCCCAGTCGCTCACCGTGGACGTCCCCGCCGGGGCCTCCAGCGTGAGCTTCCGGTTCCGCTACACCGGCTCCAACAACTGGTACTGGACCATCGACGGGGTCAAGGTCACGGCTTCCTGATTAGGCTGGGGGCGTCGCCACAGTGCTGTCGCGGCGTCCCCAGCACACCGCACGTTTGTACGGCAGGAGTCCCGCACCCATGGCAGAGCGCAAGCCGATCGAATCCTGGCTGACCGACATGGACGGCGTCCTCATCCACGAGGGGGTGCCGATCCCCGGCGCCGACGCGTTCATCAAGAAGCTGCGGGAGACCGGGAAGCCCTTCCTCGTCCTCACCAACAACTCGATGTACACGGCCCGCGACCTGCATGCCCGCCTCGCCCGGATGGGTCTTGAGGTCCCCGTCGAGAACATCTGGACCTCGGCCCTCGCCACCGCCAAGTTCCTCGACGACCAGCGCCCCGGCGGCACCGCGTACGTCATCGGAGAGGCCGGTCTCACCACCGCGCTGCACGACATCGGCTATGTCCTCACCGACCACGCCCCGGACTACGTGGTGCTCGGCGAGACCCGCACGTACTCCTTCGAGGCGATGACCAAGGCCGTACGGCTCATCAACGCCGGCGCCCGCTTCATCTGCACCAACCCCGACGAGACCGGCCCCTCCCTGGAGGGCCCGCTCCCGGCCACCGGTTCGGTCGCCGCGCTCATCACCAAGGCCACCGGCAAGGAGCCGTACTTCGCGGGCAAGCCGAACCCGCTCATGATGCGCACCGGCCTCAACGCGATCGGCGCCCACTCCGAGTCCAGCGCCATGATCGGCGACCGGATGGACACCGACATCCTGGCCGGTCTGGAGGCGGGCATGCAGACCTTCCTGGTGCTGACCGGACTGACGTCGCAGGCGGAGATCGACCGCTTCCCGTTCCGCCCCTCCAAGATCGTCAAGTCGATCGCGGACATCGTCGACCGCGTGTAGCGGCACCCCGCGCCGGCCCCTGCGGATGCGAGAAGCCCCGATCCGGGTGACCCTGCCAGTATCAGGAGGTCACGATGCGTTCAGGTCCCATTGCTCTCCGTGCCGCAGGGGCGGCCCTGGTGCTGGTACTGGCACCCGCGGCCGGCGGCGCGTACGCCCACGACGGGGTGAAGGTCACCGTCACCCCGTCCACCGCCTCGCCCGGCGCCGACGTCGACGTCCGCGTGCAGGGCTGCAAGGGCACCACGGGTGCCGCCAAGTCCCGGGCGTTCGTCGCCGACGCGGAGCTCACCGGCCGGGACGGCGGGCACGCCCCGCTGTACGGCGACACGACCATCAGGTCCGGGGTCGAGACCGGCACGTACAAGGTCAGCGTGACCTGCGACGGCCACGACCACCGGGATGTCGGCACCGTGCGCGTCCTGCGCGAGAAGCCGACCCACGAGCCGACCCACCGGCCGACCCACCGGCCCACCCATGAGCCGACCCACCGGCCGACCCACGAGCCCACCCACCGGCCCACCCACCACGCCAGTCCGGTCGCCCCGGTCCGCGCCGGTGGGGGCGGCGCGGCCGCCTTCGCCGCCCCGGCCGCCCCCGGGGTCGCCCAGACGACCAGCGAGAGCGGCCTCGGCACCCCGTACACCCTGCTCGGCCTCGGCATGGCCGCGATCGCCGCCGTGGCCGTCGCCTTCCGCAGCTCCCGCCGCCGCGCCGCCGACTCCGGTACGGGTACGGGCTCGGGCTCGGGCCCGGAGTGACGGTGTCGTCCGGATCCCGCCCCGCGGGCAACGGGCGACTCGTCACCGGCGTGGCCTGGGCGCTGCTGCTCTCCGGGCTCTGGCTCTGGGGCCGCGAGGTCGCCGAGGGTCCCGAGGGCAGCTCCGCGCCGACCACCGGCGACATCGCCGCGGTCGGCCGCCCGCTCGGCGTGGCGCTGCCCCCCGCCAGGGAGCCGCTCGCACCCGCCGAACCCCGGCGGGTGGAGATCCCCTCCCTCGGCATCACCGCGCCCGTCGTGGCGCGCGGCCTGGACGCCACGGGCGCGATCGACCCGCCGCCCTACGAGATGCCCCACACGGTCGGCTGGTTCGGCGCCGGCACCGAGCCGGGCGCGGCGGGCCCGGCCCTCCTCGTCGGCCACGTCGACACCGACACCCGGCCCGCGGTCTTCTACGGCCTCAGCGCCGCCCGCCCCGGAGCCAAGGTCCGCGTCACCCGAACGGACGGATCGGTCGCCGAGTTCACGGTCGACGACGTCCAGGTCTATCCCCGGGAGGACTTCGACGCCCGCCGGGTCTACGGCGCCCGCGAACCCCACCGCGCCGAACTCCGCCTGATCACCTGCGGCGGCACCTTCGACCGCGCGGCCGGTACGTACACGGCGAACGTGGTCGTCTCGGCGTACCTGACGGACGCGGACACCGGCACGGACACCGGCACGGACGCGGGTGCGGGCACGGGGCCGGCGGTGGCCGCACCCCGGCTCCGGCCCTGACCGGACCGCGCCGGACCGCGTCGGGTCGGACCGCGTCGGACCGGTCCTCGGTCGGCGGGGCGGGGGGCGTCCCGGGCCGCCGCCGACCGGGCCGGTCCTCGACCGCGGGGCTCGCGGGCGCGGGAGGGGCCCGGTGCCGCCGCGGGAGGTCGGGGTTCCCGACACTGTAGAGGCCCCGTCCGGGGCGGGGGAGTGATTCGGCGGGTTACACAGGGGAACTCGCCCGCGACACACGGTAGTTCGCGTGAAAACGGCCGGAAGACGACCAAGACCCCCTCACCATCGGTGAGGGGGTCTTGACTCTGCGTGCGCCGCCAGGGACTCGAACCCCGGACCCGCTGATTAAGAGTCAGCTGCTCTAACCAACTGAGCTAGCGGCGCCTGCTGACAGAGAGAACTCTACCTGACGTGCGGGTGTGCTCCTGACCAATACCGCTCACCACCGGCCTGTCGGATGGTCGCATCAGGCCGTCGATCCGTCAAAATGCGATTTGTCCAGACAGTTGAGACACTGACGCCCAAAACCAAGGGTCAAAAGATCTTGACGAGTGTGGAGGGGAATCCCATGAGCGTGCCGGTCTTCGAGGAATTCGAGCCCGCGGCCGACTGCGGCTGCCCGGGGTGCGCCCGGCAACGGCGCGACCTCGCGCTCGGCCTGCCGGTCCGGGCCGGCGGCCACCCCGCCGCGCACGGCGCCCGCCGGGCCCTGGTCCTGGTGACGGCGGCGGGCGTGGTCCTGGGCGGGGGCGGCGGAGCGCTGGCGACGACCTTCCCCCCGCCGCCGGGACCGCTCACGCCGACGGACCCGGCGGAAGGGCCGCCGCGGGACGCCGGGACGGGGGCCGACACCCCGCAGGGCGGACGGGAGCCGCTGCACGGCGCGCCGGGCCCCGGCGCGGACCCCTCCCCGGCCGCGACCCCGACGACCAGTCAGATCTCGATCGGCACCCTGCGGAAGACGACCCGGGCCGAGATCATCAACCGCGCCAAGCTGTGGGTGACCGCGCAGGTCCCGTACTCCATGGAGAAGTACTGGTCGGACGGCTACCGCCAGGACTGCTCCGGCTACATCTCGATGGCCTGGAACCTCCGCAGCAACGAGTGGACCGGCAGCCTCGACCGCTTCGCCGACCGCGTCGACCGCACCGAGCTCCAGCCAGGCGACATCCTGCTCTTCCACAACCCGGCCAACCCCACGCGCGGCTCGCACGTCACGATCTTCGGCGGCTGGACCGACTACACCCACACCTCCTACGTCGCCTACGAGCAGACCAAGCCGCGCACGCGGAAGCAGGCGACGCCCCTGGCGTACTGGGAGAACTCCGACCGGTACGTGGCCTACCGCTACAAGGCCGTGGTGAGCGGCACCGGAGGGACCGGCGCCGGGGCGACGCCCACGGCGACCCCGTACCCGGGCGTGGCGATGTTCGGGACCGGGGCGAACAACGCGTACGTCACCCAGCTCGGCAGGCTCCTCGTCGACCGCGGCGGCAAGAAGTACTACAGCCGGGGCCCCGGTCCGAAGTGGGGCGAGGCGGACCGCCGCGCGACCCAGGCGTTCCAGCTCGCGCAGGGCTGGAAGGGCAGGGAGGCGGACGGCCTGCCCGGCCCTCAGACGTGGAAGCTCCTCGTGACCGGCACGGGCAAGGACATCGGCGGTTCGAGTGGTTCGAGCGGGTCGAGCGCGAATGCGACGGGGTTCCCCGGGCGTGGCGCCTTCCGTCCGGGCCAATCCAACGCATATGTGGAGAAGCTGGGCAAACAACTGGTGAAGCGGGGCTTCGGCAAGCACTACCTGTCGGGACCCGGTCCGCGCTGGACGGAGGCGGACCGCCGCAACGTCGAGGCGTTCCAGCGGGCACAGGGCTGGCGCGGCGCAGCGGCCGACGGCTACCCGGGCCCGGAGACCTGGCGGCGCTTGTTCCGATGACCCCGAGAGCATGAGGTGGACCCGAATGACGGCATCGACCCCGAACCCCGCGGACTCCGGCGCGGCGGCCTCACGTGACGCGGCCCGCACGGCGAGACGCCTGACGGACGGCACGCTCCCGCGCACGTCACCTCCCCAGGGAGCCCCGCCGACCCGCCGGGACACGACGGCGGACGCCGCCGGCGCGACGCCACCCGGCGTCTCCGAGCCGACGCCGACGGAGGGCGGTGCGCCGGCCCCGGTCGCGGGTGGGACGCCGAGCCGGACGCCCGCTTCGGACGGAGCGTCAGCGCTCGCTCCGAGCGGGGCATCCGCCCCGGCCGGGGGTGGCGCGCCGAGCGGCGTCCCGGCTCCGGACGGAGCGTCAGCGGCTGCCGTGGGAGGGGCATCCGCCCCCGACGGCGCCGGCGCGCCGCCCTCGATCCCGCCCTCGGACCCGTCCTTGGGTTCGACCCCGGCCTCGACCCCGGCCCCGGCGTCGGACGGCGCGCCCGTCTCGGGCGGGGTGTCCGTGTCGAGCGGGGCGCCGGTCCTCGCCGGGGGCGCGGTGGCCCCGGTCGGGGGCGGCACGTCGAACGTGACCCCGGCCGCGGACCGAGCGTCGGCGCCCGCCCCGGCCGGCCCGGCCCCGGGCGTGGCGTCCGCGCCCGTGCCGGGCGGGTCGCCGGCGCCGGCCGGGCGTGGCGCCCCGGTGACGGCGTCGGGTGCTGCGGCCGTGTCCGCCGCGGTGGCGTCGCCCGCCTCGGTGGCCGGGGAGTCCGGGCCGTCGCGCGACGGCGTCCCCGCATCGCTTGCCCCGGGCATCGCCGGGAGCGGAGTCACCGCCCCCGCCCCGGCTCCCGCCTCCGCCGATGTGCCGGCAGCCCAACCCGCTCGGCCCGCCGGGCAGCGGCCCGGACACCCTGCCGGGCCCTCCGGCGTGGCGTCCGTGCGTCCGGCCGGGCCCTCCGGCGTGGCGCCGGGCGGGGCCGACTCCCGCCCGACCGGCTCGGCCGCGGCCGCCGGACCGGAGACGGCCGACCGCGCGCCCTCGGCCGCCCGGCCCCACCAGGCCACCGGCCCCGCCGCCGGCACGGCCCCGGTCCACCGGGCCGGCGCCGCCCCGTCGGCCGCGGCCGTCTCCTCCGCGACGGCGGGCCCGCCCGCCGCCGTCACCCCGGGCTCCCGACCCGTCTCCGGGCCGGGAGCCGGTTCCGGCCTCGCCGGTACGCGGGCGGTCCTGTCCACGGGGCTGTCCGGCGCGACCGCGGGCGGCGGGCCCGGGCCCGTTCCCGCCGGTGCCGCCCCGCCGAAGGCCTCCGTCGTCACCGTGCGGTCCGGGGGAGAGGCGCCCGTCCCTGTCGCGGTCACCGCCCCACCGGCCCGCCCCACCGCCGCCGTGACCGCCCCGCCCGGCGCGGACCCGAAGGCCGGCCCTCCCGCCGAGCGCGACGACACCTCCCCCCGCCCCGGCGGGCGCGGTGACGCCGTGCCCGACTTCGGGCGGATCACCGGCGCCGCGGTCGGCGCCGTCGCCGTGCCCGTGGCCGCCGTGGTGCGGGTCGCGCGGCGGAAGAACGTGATCGGTTCGGAGACCACCGGCTCCATCCCGGTGCACCTGCTCTTCCGGGACGAGCCGGAGGGCGCCGTACCCCGTATGCCGCGCGACGACGACGGGGGCCCCGACACCGTCGCCATGGCCGCGCCCACCCCGTCGGGGACGGGCCACGGGCCCGCCATCCCGGGCCCGTCGAAGGTCCAGGTCCGGACGGGCCCGGTCGCCGACCCCGCGAGCGGGGGGAAGTCGAAGGCGAAGCCGAAGCCGAAGTCCAAGGAGGGGACCGGGGCCGCGTCCAAGGGACGGGCCGCGTCCTCCGCGCGCCCCGTCCCCACCGCCGACCCCACGCTGGTCGAGCGGCCGGGGCCGGTGCTGCCCGGCTGGGTCGGGGTGGCCGGCGGCGCCCTCGCGCTGGCCGGGTGCGCGGCGGTCGTGTGGTGGACCGGGGCCGTACCGGCGGAGGCGACGCGGATGCTGCGGCTGCCGGAACGCCCGTACAACGGCATCCACCTCGGCCAGTGGGCGCTGCTCGCGCTCGGTGTCGTGCTCACCCTGTTCGCACTCGGCGGGCTCGGCCGTGGCCGGGTCGGCTACGCCTATGTGCTGACGCTGTTCGGCGACTACCGCGGCACGGTCCGCCGCACCGGTCTGCTCTGGGCCAGCCCGCTCCTGCTGCGCCGCCGGGTCGACGTACGGCTCCGGCACTGGCGCAGCGAGCCGCTGTCGGCGGTGGACGCCAAGGGCACCGCGCTCGATGTCACCGTCCTCGTCGTGTGGCGGGTGCGGGACACCGTCCGGGCGGCGCTCGGCGTCGACGGGCACGAGGACTACCTGCGGGAGCAGGTGGAGGCGGCGATGGCCCGGGTGCTCTCGCAGCTTCCGGCGGACGCGTTCCACGAGGACGCTCCGACGCTCCGGGACGCGGAGGCGGTCGGCGAGGCGCTCACGCGGATGCTGTCGGCGGAGTGCGCCCCGGTCGGAGTGGACGTGTTCTCGGCGCAGCCGACCCGGATCGAGTACGCGCCGGAGGTGGCGGCGGCGATGCGGCGGCGCCGGATCGCGGCGATCGACGCGAAGCACCGGGACAGCGTGCTGACCTCCGTCGTGGACGCGGTGGACGACGTGGTCCACCGGCTGACCAGTCGTGGTCTGGTCGAGCTCGACGACTACGAGCGCAAGACGCTGGTCAAGGACCTGACGGTGGCGTTCTACACGGGAAGGACGGGTCCTGTGGAGGGTGCGTGAGGGGATGGACATGTTCAACTTCCGTCCATACCTTGGTACTTGGTCCAGACCAAAAATGTAGTGCCCGCACGCGTGCAGCACGGCCCAAGAACTCCCCCACGTTCTCCTGGAGCGACAGCATGCGCAATAAGTCAGTCGGGGCGGCGGTGGTGGCGCTCGGCGTCGCCGGCGCCACCCTCTTCGCCACCGGTAGCGCCGGAAGCCACGGCTACACCGACTCGCCCATCAGCCGTCAGAAGCTCTGCGCCAACGGCACCGTGACCAACTGCGGCAACATCCAGTGGGAGCCGCAGTCGGTCGAGGGTCTGAAGGGCTTCCCCTCCGCCGGTCCCGCCGACGGAAAGATCTGTTCCGCCGGGCTCTCGCAGTTCGCCCAGCTCGACGACCCCCGGGGCGGCGCGTGGCCCGCCACCCAGCTCACGGCGGGGCAGAGCTACAGCTTCCGCTGGCAGTTCACGGCCCGGCACCGCACCACCGACTTCAAGTACTACATCACCAAGAACGGCTGGAACCCGAGTCAGAAGCTGACCCGGGCCTCGCTCGACCCCCAGCCGTTCCTCACCGTCCCCTACAACAGCCAGCAGCCGCCGGCGACCCTCTCGCACTCCGGGACGATCCCGGCGGGCAAGACGGGCCGTCACCTGATCCTGGCGGTGTGGACGGTCGCGGACACCGCGAACGCCTTCTACGCCTGCTCGGACGTCAAGTTCTGACGGGTGCGCGGTTCGGTGACCGTTCCTGACGGTTCATTTCTGATGGACCGTCAGTTACAGTCCGGCCCATGAGGGGTGCGGACACCGTCGCGGAACTCGTACGGCGCCAATGGGGCGACCACCGGACCGGGCTGAGGGACGAGCACCACACCCTCACCCACCACCAGGTCGCCGCGGGCGCCGCCGCGCGGGCCGCACTGCTCGTGGACCTGATGCCACCCCTGCCGGGGAGCGAGCCGCACCTCGGCGTCCTGCTCGACAACACACCGGAGTACCCGCTCTGGCTCAGCGCGGCGGCCCTCACGGGGGCCGCCGTCGCCGGGATCAACCCCACCCGGCGCGGCGCCGAACTCGCCCGGGACATCCGGCACACCGCGTGCCGGGTCCTGGTCACCCAGCGCGCCCACCTGCCCCTCCTCGACGGCCTCCCGCTGCCCGGCGTCCGCGTCCTGGTCACGGACACCGACGCCTACCGGGAGCTCCTCGCCCCCTACGGGGACGCCCGGCCCGGCGACGCCCGCCTCGGCCCCGTACGCCCCGACAGCCTCTTCCTGCTCTCCTTCACCTCCGGCTCCACCGGCGCGCCCAAGGCCGCGCTCTGCAGCCAGGGGCGGCTCGCGGCGGCCGGCGCCTCCCTCGTCCGGCACTTCGGGGTCGGCCCCGACGACGTCCACTACATCTGCATGCCGATGTTCCACGGCAACGCGGTGATCGCCGACTGGGCGCCCGCGCTCACCGCCGGCGCCGGGGTGGCGCTCCGGGCCCGCTTCTCCGCCTCCCGCTTCCTGCCCGACGTCCGCCGCTTCGGCGCCACCTACTTCACCTACGTGGGCCGGGCCGTCCAGTACCTGCTCGCCACCCCGCCCGGCCCCGACGACCGCGCGCACCCGCTGCGGCTCGGCTTCGGCACCGAGGCGGGGGCGGTGGACGCGGCCCGCTTCCGGGAGCGCTTCGGCGTCCCGCTCGTGGAGGGGTACGGCTCCTCCGAGGGCGGCGCGGCGATCCAGCGGACCCCCGACACCCCGACGGGGGCGATCGGACGGGCCGCGCCCGGCGACGACCTGGCGGTCCTCGACCCCGAGACCGGCCGGGAGTGCGCCCCGGCCCGCTTCTCGCCCACCGGCCGGCTCCTCAACGCGGCCGAGGCCGTCGGCGAACTCGTCAACCGAGGCCGCTCGCCCTTCGAGGGCTACTGGCGCAACCCCGAGGCGGAGGCCGCCAGGCTGCGCGACGGCTGGTACTGGACGGGCGACCTCTTCTACCGGGACGCGGACGGCCACCTCTACTTCGCGGGCCGCACGGACGACCGGCTGCGGGTCGACAGCGAGAACCTGGCGGCGGCGACGATCGAGAACATCCTCGCCCGCTGGGAGCGGGCCGCGGGGGTCGCGGTCTACGCGATACCGGACCCGGTGGCGGGGGACCAGGTCATGGCGGCGTTCGCCCTGCGGGAGGGCGCGGCCTTCGACCCGGCGGAGTTCGCGGCCTTCCTCGCCGCGCAGCCGGACCTGGGCACGAAGATGCCGCCGCGCTTCGTCCGCGTGCTGCCCGAACTCCCCCTCACGGCGACGAACAAGATCCACCGGGTGGCCCTCCGCCGTGCGGCCTTCCTCTGCCCCGACCCCGTCTGGTGGCGCCCCACCCCGACCGCCCCCTACGAACCCCTGACCCCCACGGCGACGGCCACCCTCCGCGCGGAGTACGCGCGCCACGACCGAAGCCCGACGCCGCCGGGCCCGGGGGTAGGCCCAGCCCCACCCCCGGCGCACCCCCTCACCCCATGGCCCCGGCGCCGTCCCTCCGCCTAGCGTGGTCGCTCATGGACCCCCGTACCCCCTGGCAAGCCCTCACCCGGCCCCGTTTCCCGCGCGGCTCATGGCCCTGGCGGGCCGTCGGGTACCTGCTCACCGGCGGGCTGCTCGGGGCCGCCGTCTGCGCCGTGTTCCTGGTGCTCGGGGTGTTCTCGCTGTTCCTCGTCGGGCTGCCGCCGCTCCTGCTCTCCGGGCTCTTCCTCGGCGGCGTCGAGCGCAGGCGCCTCCGGCTCGTCGACCTGGACCCGGCCCCCGACCCGCACCGCGTCCCCACCGCCCCCGGCCCGGCCGCCTGGCTCCGGCTGCGGGCGGGGGAGCAGGCGACCTGGCGGGAACTCGCGTACGCCCTGCTCCTCGCCACCGTCCTGTGGCCGCTCGACCTCCTCGCGGTCGCCGTCGGGATCGGCCTTCCGGTCACCCTTCTCAGCGCCCCCGTCCAACTGGCGGTCGACGGCGACGAGACCAAGGTCGTCAAGGCGTACCTGGTGACCTCCTATCCGGAGGCCCTCGCCGCCGCCCTCCTCGGCGCCCTGCTCCTCGTCGCCCTCGCCTACCCGCTCGCCGCCTTCGCGGGCGCCCGCGCCGCGCTCGCCCGCGCCCTGCTCGCCCCGCGCGAGGCCGACGCGCGCAGCGGCAGGATCGGCGAGGTCATCGCCTCCCGGGCCCGGCTCGTGGACGCCTTCGAGGCCGAGCGGCGCCGGATCGAACGCGATCTGCACGACGGCGCCCAGCAGCGCCTCGTCGCCCTCACCATGACCCTCGGTCTGGCCCGGCTCGACGCCCCGCCGGGCCCGCTCGCCGACCAGCTGGCGAAGGCGCACACGGAGGCCGGGCAGGTCCTCACCGAGCTGCGGGAGCTCATCCACGGCATCCACCCCCAGGTCCTCGCCGACTACGGCCTGGGTCCGGCCCTCTCCGACGCCGCCGACCGGTCCGCCGTGCCCGTCGACGTCGACGTCGAGCTGCCCCGGCTGCCGGAGTCCGTCGAGAGCGCGGGCTACTTCGCCGGCTGCGAGGCCCTCGCCAACATCGGCAAGCACAGCGGCGCGACCCGGGCGCGGATCACCGCCCGGCACACCCGGGGCACGCTGCGGATCGACGTGGAGGACGACGGGCGGGGCGCCGCGGACCCGGCCCGGGGCACCGGTCTCACCGGACTCGCCGACCGGATCGCCGTCCTGGATGGCAGACTGACGATCATGAGCCCGAAGGGCGGGCCGACCCTCCTGCGAGTGGAGATCCCGTGTCCCGCACCGACCGAAAGCTCCGCGTCGTCCTCGCCGAGGACAGCGTCCTCCTCCGGGAGGGGCTGATCGGGCTCCTGGCCCGGTTCGGTCACGAGGTCGTCGCCGCCGTCGGCGACGCCGACGCCCTGCGCGGGGCGGTCGCCGCCCACGATCCGGACATCGTCGTGACCGACGTCCGGATGCCGCCGGGCTTCCAGGACGAGGGGCTGCGCGCCGCGGTCGCGCTCCGCGCCGAGCGGCCGGCCCTGCCGGTCCTGGTGCTCAGCCAGTACGTGCAGCGCAGCTACGCCGCCGACCTCCTCGACGCGGGGGACGGCACGGGCGTCGGCTATCTGCTGAAGGACCGGGTCGGGCAGGTGGAGGAGTTCCTGGACGCGCTGGCCCGGGTCGCGGACGGCGGGACGGTCGTCGACCCCGAGGTCGTCCGCCAGCTGCTGCGGCGGCACCGCGATCCGCTGGAGGCGCTGACCCCGCGCGAGCGCGAGGTCCTCGGGCTTGTCGCGGAGGGGCATTCCAACGGGGCGATCGCCCGTCGTCTGGTCGTGACGGAGGCGGCCGTCGGCAAGCACATCGGCAACATCCTGGCGAAGCTGGACCTGCCGCCGGCCGAGGACACCCACCGCCGGGTCCTCGCCGTCCTCACGTACCTCAGGGCCTGAGGGCCTGAGGTACGTGAGGAGGGTGCGGCGGGCACGAAAAAGCCCCCCGCTTCCGCGAGGGGCTCTTCCCGTCTGTGCGCCGCCAGGGACTCGAACCCCGGACCCGCTGATTAAGAGTCAGCTGCTCTAACCAACTGAGCTAGCGGCGCCTGCTGACAGAGAAAATACTACCCGGTCCCGCGGGGTGCTTCCGACCACCCCGCGGCCGGGTCCTCAGAGCGCCAGCGAGAGCACCACGGGGGCGGCTCTGCGGTTGAGCGTGTCGGCCGCCGCGCGCAGCCGGTGGGCGTGCTCGATCGGCAGGGAGAGCGCCAGGCAGCCCACGGCGGAGCCCGCCGTCAGCGGGACGGCGGCGCAGACCGTGCCCACCGCGTACTCCTGGAGGTCGAGCACGGGCACGGTCGCGGGGTGGCTGTCGAGCTTGGAGAAGAGGATCCGCTCGTTGGTGATGGTCCGCGAGGTCAGCCGGGCGATCTTGTGCCGGGAGAGGTGGTCCCGCCGCCCGTTCTGGTCGAGCTGGGTGAGCAGGCACTTGCCGACGGCGCTGGCGTGCGCGGCCGAGCGGAAGTCCACCCACTCGTTCACCTTGGGCGTGCGCGGGCTGTCGGCGAACTGGGTGATCTTCACCTCGCCGTCGATGTACCGGCTGATGTAGACCGCCGCGCCGACGGAGTCGCGCAGCTCGGTGAGGGTCTCCTGGAGCTTCGCCTCCAGGGCCTCGCGGCGGGTCATGCCGGAACCGAGGAGGACGAGGGAGTCGCCGATCACGTACGCGCCGTCGGCGACCTGCTCGACGTACCCCTCGCGACGGAGCATGAGGAGCAGCGACGAGAGGTGGGCGACGGGGAGGCCGGCTTCGCGGGCGATCTGGACGTCCGAAACGCCGCCACCGTGCCGTGAGACCGTCTCGAGGACGCGCAAGGCGTATTGCACCGAGTGGAACGGCGCGGTGGGCTCGGGCTTCAGCGCCACGGTTTCCCCCTACCAGGTTGTGACCGCAAGCTTTCGTACCACGATAGCCGCCAAGCACCGTTTGCGGGGCGGCTGTTGGCGAGAATGATGTGGAGCGTCCGGGCCGTACGCTGGGGCGCGCCACTCTGGCATATGCCAAGGTCATGAGTGGTGTACTGAGCCTCAGGTCAGGACCGTGCGCGGGGGCTCGCGCGCACCCGTCCGTCCGGCGGGGGACCGGAGATTTTTTACGGCGAAGCGGACGCGGTGAGGGCCCGAGCGGTGGCCGAGAACCGCCGGAATAAACGGAGCCCCCCTCCTGTTGTTGGCCTGACGTAGCCGAGTCGTGAGTTCGTACGTGTGCCGAGGAGGGTCCCGAAGGTGAGCGACGCTATTCGAGGAGAGGCGCGGGGTTCCGCGCCCGTGTCGCTGTCCGTGCTGGACCTGGTGACCGTCGGCGGCGGCAGCACCGCGACCCGGGCGCTCGCCACCAGCGTGGAGCTGAGCAGGCTCGCCGAGCGGCGCGGCTTCCACCGGCACTGGGTGGCCGAACACCACTCGATGCCCGGCGTCGCCTCCTCCTCGCCGGCGGTGATCCTCGCCCACCTCGCCGCCCACACCAAGCGCATCCGCCTCGGCTCGGGCGGCGTCATGCTGCCCAACCACGCCCCGCTCGTCATCGCGGAGCAGTTCGGCACCCTGGAGGCCTTCGCCCCGGGCCGGATCGACCTCGGTCTCGGGCGCGCGCCCGGCACCGACGGGGCCACGGCCGCCGCCCTGCGCCGCACCGACCGGCTCAACGAGGGCGCGGACGACTTCCCGGAGCAGCTCGCCGAGCTGACCCGGTTCCTCGACGACGACTTCCCGGACGGCCACCCCTACGCCCGGATCCACGCCGTGCCCGGTCCGGTGCAGGGCCCGAAGGGGCGCCCGCCGGTCTGGCTGCTGGGCTCCTCCGGCTTCAGCGCCCGCCTCGCCGGTCTGCTCGGGCTGCCCTTCGCCTTCGCCCACCACTTCTCGGCCAGGAACACGATCCCGGCGCTCGACCTCTACCGGGACTCCTTCCGGCCCTCGGAGCACCTCGACGCCCCCTACGCGATGATCGGCGTCTCGGCGTTCGCCGCCGACGAGGCGGAGCAGGCCCGCCGCCAGGTCCTCGCCGGCGCCCTCGCGATGCTGCGGCTGCGTACCGGCCGGCCGGGTCTCGTGCCGACGCCCGAGGAGGCGGAGGCGTACGGATTCAGCTCCGCCGAGCGGGAGTTCGTCGACGGCTGGCTCGCGAACATCGTGTACGGCACCCCGGACGAGGTCCGTACGGGCCTGGACGACCTGCGGAAGCGGACGGGCGCGGACGAGCTGATGATCACGGCGAACGCGCACGGCGGGGAGGCCCGGCTGCGGAGCTACGAGCTCATCGCGGACGCGTACGAACTCCCGGAGCTGCCGGAGGACTAGGGCCTGCCGTCACCTTCCCGTCTGCCCCGCGACGCCTGGCACGCGCTCTCGCCGCACCGGGCGAAAGCCCGAGTACGCCCAGTACGCCGACTTCCGCCCGGCACACCGAGAGCACGCACCAGACGCCGCGGGGCCGCCCTCCGGGCGACGACGGGAAGGTGACGACAGGCCCTAGGGCCTGTCGGTCGGGCCTGGGTCGCGGGGACCGGTCCGAAGACGGGTCCGAGCGAGGGTCCGGAGCGCTCCGGCGAACCGGGGCGACGCGTTCCGTGCCGGCGACGGCCGGGTAAAAACCCTGATCCTCGGGGTCGGTTGGTTCATTCCCGAACCACCCCCGCGCCTCCCCTAAGTGAACCTTAAACCGCTCGTCACCGATGGTGGCGGGCGGTTCCGCTTTGTGCTGCACCTCCCTGACGAGGCCTTTCTCGCTCGAATTGGTCTAGTCCTCAATCTGGTTCAGACCATTGACGCGCTGTTCACCCGCCGGTTATCACTGCTCCAGCTCCTGTACGGCACCACCCCCGCACTCCCCCCGATGGAGGCCGCACGTGCACCCCCGTAAGCCCTTGATCGCCGCGCTCCTCAGCTCGGCCCTCGCCGCCGGTGCCCTCGCGGCGACCGTAGGCCTCGGCTCCGCCCAGGCGGCCGACACGACGACCACCGCCTCCGCGGGCAACGTGCGCATCGCGTACTACGACCAGTGGAGCGTCTACGGCAACGCGTTCTACCCCAAGCACCTCGACACCCGGGGCATCGCGGGCCAGCTGGACGTCATCAACTACTCGTTCGGCAACATCCACCCCACCAACCTCACCTGTTTCATGGCCAACAAGGCCGCGGGTGACGACAACAACCCCAACGCGGGTGACGGTGCGGGCGACTCGTACGCCGACTACCAGAAGTCCTTCAGCGCGGCGGACAGCGTCGACGGCGTCGCCGACAAGTGGGACCAGCCGATCGTGGGCGTCTTCAACCAGTTCAAGGAACTGAAGGCGAAGTACCCCCAGCTGAAGATCAACATCTCGCTGGGCGGCTGGACCTACTCCAAGTACTTCCACGACGCGGCGAAGACGGACGCGAGCCGCAAGAAGCTCGTCTCCTCCTGCATCGACCAGTACATCAAGGGCAACCTGCCCGTCGAGGGCGGTTACGGCGGCGCCGGCACGGCGGCCGGCATCTTCGACGGCATCGACGTCGACTGGGAGTACCCCGGCTCCTCCGGCGGTCACCTGGGCAACCACTACGGCCCCGAGGACAAGCAGAACTTCACCCTCCTCCTCGCCGAGTTCCGCAAGCAGCTCGACGCGTACGGCGCGGCCAACGGCGGCAAGAAGTACCTGCTGACCTCGGCCCTCCCGGCCGGCCAGGACAAGATCAAGTACATCGAGACCGACAAGATCGGCCAGTACTTGGACTACGCCAACATCATGACGTACGACATGCACGGCGCCTGGGACGGCGACGGGCCGACGTACCACCAGTCCCCGCTCTACCCCTCGCCGAACGACCCGACCGACGTGATCGCCCCGGGCACCGAGAAGTACAGCATCGACTCCGCCATCGACTCCTGGATCGACGGCAACCCGGCCTACGGCATCGCCGGCGGCTTCCCCGCCAACAAGCTGACCCTGGGCTACGAGTTCTACTACCGCGGCTGGAAGGGCGTCCCGGCCGGGACCACCAACGGCCTCGCGCAGACCGCCACCGGCGGCTCCGGCGCCCGCCCGCTCAGCCAGCAGGCCGGCATCGCGCACTACAAGGAGCTCGGCGGCATCGTCGACAACGCGTCGACCACCTTCTGGGACGACCAGTCGAAGTCCTCGTACTTCTACAAGGACGGCGAGTTCTTCACCGGCCTCAACCAGAAGTCCATCCAGGCCCGGGTGGACTACGGCAAGCAGCGCGGCCTGGCCGGCGCGATGATGTACTCGCTCCTCGGCCTGGACAACAACGCCACCCTGCTGACCCAGATCAACACCGCGCTCGGCGGCACCACCACCCCGCCCACCACGCCGCCGACCACCCCGCCGACGACGCCCCCGACCACCCCGCCCACCACGCCTCCGACGACCCCGCCCACGGGCTGCGGCTCGCTCCCGGCGTACGTGGCCGGCACGGTCTACAACTCGGGCAATGAGGTCTCCCACAACGGCCGCAAGTACAAGGCCCAGTGGTGGACCCAGAACGAGACGCCGGGCACGACCGGCGAGTGGGGCGTGTGGAAGGACCTCGGCGCCTGCTGAGTGCCCGACCCGCTGAACCGCTGAACCCCTCATGAACCGCTGCCCCCGCCCGGAATGTCCCTCCGGCCGGGGGCAGTTCCATGCCCGGCCGACGCCCGCCCCGCCCCACGCCCCGATGGGACGGGGCGGCGCCCGCGCCCCGCCTCGGACGGGCAGCCCGCGCCCGCCTCGGACGGGCAGCCCGCGGGAGCCTCAGACCGGCAGCGGCTCCGTGCCGATCAGCTCGGCGATCCGGTCCGGTGCCACCGCCCGCGAGTACAGCCAGCCCTGCCCCGTGTCACAGCCGATCCGGCGCAGCCGGCTCGCCTGCCCCGAGGTCTCGACGCACTCGGCGGTGACCGTGAGCCCCAGCCGGTGGGCGAGTTGCACCAGGGCCTCGACGATCAGCTCGTCCGCCGGATTGGCGTGCTCCTCGTCCTGGAAGCCGCGGACGAAGGAGCCGTCGAGCTTGAGCACCGAGACCGGCAGCCGGCTCAGATAGGCCAGGTTCGAGTAGCCCGTGCCGAAGTCGTCGATCGCGATCCGCACGCCCATGTCACTCAGCGCCTGGAGCGCCTGGAGCGGCCGTCCGGCCGAGCCCATCACGGCGGACTCGGTCAGCTCCAACTGGAGCAGGTGCGGGGCGAGACCCGTCTCGGCGAGGATGCCGGCCACGTCCGCGACCAGGTCGGAGTCCCAGACCTGGCGGACCGCCACGTTGACGCTCACGAAGATCGGGCGTTCGCGCGGATGGTCCTTCTGCCACTGCCGGGCCTGGCGGCAGGCCGAGCGCAGCACCCACCGGCCCAGCTCCACGATCGAGCCGTCCTCCTCGGCGATCCCGATGAACCGATTCGGCGGGAGCGAGCCGAACTGCGGGTGGTTCCAGCGCACCAGCGCCTCCACCCCGCGCACCGCCCCGTCCGTCAGATCCACGAGGGGCTGGTACTCCAGGGCGAACTCCCCGCGCTCCACGGCCGGCCGCAGCGTGGAGGAGAGCGCCTGCCGGGTCATCCGGTGCGCGTTGCGCTCCGGGTCGAAGAGCGTCCAGCGGGCCTTGCCGTCGGCCTTCGCCCAGTACAGCGTGGTGTCCGCGGCCTGCATCAGGGCGGTCGCCGTCGTCCCGTGCCCGGAGCGCTCGACCACGCCGATCGAGGCGGAGACCGACAGCCGCTGACCGGCCAGGTCGAAGGGGAGCTGGAGCGCGCACAGCACCGAGCGGGCCAGGTCGGCGAGTTGCTCGGTGCCGGTGGAGTCCTCGACCAGGATCGCGAACTCGTCCCCGCCGAGCCGCGCCACGAGATGGCCGCCGCTACGGGTGTAGCCGTCGCTGTCCGCGCACTCCGTGAGCCGCGCGGCGACGGCGGCGAGCAGCCGGTCGCCGACCCGGTGGCCGAGGGTGTCGTTGACGGCCTTGAAGCCGTCGAGATCGAGGTAGCAGAGACCGATCCGCCCTGTTCTGCCATACCCGTACGACTCGTACGAAGAGCTGACCGCCTCCGTCGCGTCGGCGTCGTCCCCGCACCCGGCGTCCTGGGCGGAGGCCTCCAGGGCCGCCGAGAGGCGTTCGAAGAAGAGGGCGCGGTTGGGCAGCCGGGTCACCGGGTCGTGCATCTGGAGGTGGCGCAGCCGTGCCTGGAGCTCGCGCCGGTCGCTGATGTCCGCGATCGACAGCAGGACGCGCCGGCTGTCGGGGACGGGCGCGACGGTGACCTCGGCCCACAGCGAGCGCCCGTCGGGGTGCTTGAGGCGGCGCGTGCAGCGGAAGCGGGAGCGGCGGCCGCGCAGCACCTCGCGGTACGCGTGCCAGGTGCGCCCGTCGGAGGCGAGGTCGACCAGATCGGCGGCGGGCTGGTCCCGGAGCGCCCCGGCCTCGGTGCCGAGGAGGGCGCCGAAGGAGTCGTTGGCCGTGACGACGACGCCGTCCTGGTCGACGACGGCCATGGCGAGCTGGGAGACCCGGAAGGCGGCGTGGTAGTCGCGGAGTTCGGCGTGGTGACGCTCCGTGAGTGCGGGCTGGGCCGCGTACGTCTCCGGCGGCTCTGGGTGCACCGGTCCTTCGGGGGTTCCGCTCACCGCTCGCTCCCGTAGTGCAGTCGGGCCGGTCACATGTGGTCGGGACGGTCGGCCAAGGAAGAGTGAGCCGATCATAGAGCCCGTGCGGGCGGGCGTTCCAGCTCCGGGGGGCCATGGGGGAGCGTTCGCGGCCGGGGGGCCGCCCGCCGGCGCACCCCGGCCGATCGTTTCTGCGCGGGTCTGACACGGGTCTGCGAGGACATGACCGAATGTGACTTTCCGTGAGCTGAACCGCGCTCGTGTCGCGTCGACCCCGTGGTGCGCCCTCACCCGACCGGGGCAGCGGAAACATGCGAAACGCCGCAAACCGTCACAAGGTGGGTGGGGTATCCCGCATTCCCGATCCGGAGGTCCACGTGAGGGCTCAGCAGCCACCCGGGGGAGTGGAACGCTCGCGGCTGCGTGCCGGTGCGGCGGCCTTCACCTCGCTCGCCGCCCTGGCCGCCACCGGGCTCGTCGCCGGCCCCGCCGTCGGCGCGCCGACGGCGGGGCCCTGCGCCCTGCCGCGCACCGCGGCCCACCACTCGCTCGGCCTCGACACCTGGAACACGTCGTACCCGCGCCCCGACCGCACCCTCGACGCGGTCATGGTCTTCCTGTCCTTCCCCGACGCCGAGCCGCTCACCACGCCGGCCGAACTCGCCGCCGACCACTTCCCCGCCACCAGCGAGTTCTTCACCCGCGCCTCCTACGGGCGCTTCACCCTGCGCCCGCACCCCCAGCGCGTCTGGACCCCGATGCCCAAGGAGTCGGCCGCGTACGACATACGGCGGGACTGGGACGCCGGACAGCGCGCCGCCTACCTCCGTGACGCGATCGCCGCCGCCGACGCGGACGTCGACTTCTCCCGGTACGACATCGTCTACCTGGTCGCCGACCCCGACGCGCCGGGCGTGGACTCCGACGCGACCAAGGTCGTCAACCTCGAACGCCCGCTGGAGGTCGACGGCACCGAGCTCCGGCGCGTCGTCACCGTCTTCGAGCGGCACCCGCCCGACCGCAACGTCCTCGCCCACGAGACCGGGCACGTCTTCGACCTGCCCGACCTCTACCACCGCCCGGAGGACGGCAAGGGCGACTGGGACACCCATGTGGGTGACTGGGACGTCATGGGCAGCCAGTTCGGGCTCTCCCCGGACCTCTTCGGCTGGCACAAGTGGAAACTCGGCTGGCTCTCCGGCGCCCAGGTGACCTGCGTCCAGGGCGCGGAGCCCCGGCTGGTCAGCCTGGAGCCGACCGACGCCCCGCCCCCGCCCGGCGGCACCCTCGGCACCCGGCTCGCCGTGGTCCGCACCGGCCCCGACAGCGTCCTCGCGGTCGAGGCCAGGACCGACGCCGGGAACAACGCCGACACCTGCAGCGAAGGCGTGCTCGTCTACCGGGTCCGGGGCGAGGCGGCCTCCGGCGACGGCCCCGTCGAGGTCGTCGACGCCCATCCGCACACCGAGGCCTGCTGGGACCGCTCGGTCTACCCGCCGCTCGCGGACGCCCCCCTGGAGGAGGGCGAGACCCTCACGGTGCCCGGCACCGGGGTCCGGGTCGAGGTCACCGACCGCACCGGAACGGGCGGCTGGACGGTCAGGATCACCCCGCCCGCCGACGGCTGACGGGAACCGGCGCCCGGCCCCGCCCGGAACCGGCCCGGAGCACGAAGAAGCCCCCCGCTTCCGCGAGGGGCTTCTTCTGTCGGTGCGCCGCCAGGGACTCGAACCCCGGACCCGCTGATTAAGAGTCAGCTGCTCTAACCAACTGAGCTAGCGGCGCCTGCTGACGTCGTAGACATTAGCACCCGGATCGGCGGGAGGAAAAATCGATACCCGCACGTCGGCGGCGGAGATCGCCCGGACGGCCCGCACACAGGCCCAGAGCACGACCTCGGGGCCGGGAAGCCAGGGATTCCGGGTGTCGGGCGCCACCAGCCAGCGCGGCCCGGTGTCGCCGGACGGCACGAGCGGGGGCACGGTCACCGCGTCCCCGACCCCGTGACAGAGCGGCCGGGGGACCGCCTCGCCCCACTCCTCCCAGTCGAGCAGCGCCGGCAGCCGCTGGGCCGTGCCCGGCGCGGCGAACAGCATCATCCGGCCCCGGTGCACGGCGACGGGGCCCGACCCCGGGCCCTCCAGCCACAGCCGGTCCAGCATCCGGCGCCCGAAGACCGGGTCCACGTTGACGACGTCGAAGACCGTCCCGCAGGGCAGCGTCGCGGGGGAGGCCGGACGGGCCTCCCAGCGGGTGAGCGCGGCCTCGCGGCCACCGGCGGCCGAGGCGAGCCAGGCGGCCCCGTCGGCGGTCACCCGGGCGGTCTGGTGCCGGCCCTCGTCACCCTCCCGGAGGAACCGGAAGATGTCGTGCGGGGTCTCGTCGCGCAGCCACGTCGTCATGGCTCCAGATCTACCGGGCGTCACCGGCCGGTCGCCGAGTGTTCACGGAATCCCGGACAGGAGGGGAGGGCGAGGAGTATCGTGCCCCCCGGCATATGCCAGGGGTGCTTTTTCGGCCAGGGCGCGGTGGCCCCCGAAACGGCGCCCACCAGGCCCGCTCACTCCTCGCCGGGCCGCCCGTTCGTCCGGATCAGGTCGCGGCCGAACTCGATCATCTTCCGGGCGTAGTCCTCGGTCCACTGCGCCCGCTCGGCGACGTCCGCCGCAGTCAGCCGGTCGAACCGGCGCGGATCCGCCAGCTGCGCCGCCGCGATCGCCTGGAACTCGGTCGCCCGGTCCGTCGCCGCGCGGAACGCGAGCGTCAGCTCGGTCGCGCGGGACAGCAGCTCCCGCGGATCCTCCAGCGACTCCAGGTCGAAGAAGTGCTCCGGATCGGCGGTCGCCTCGGCAGGCTCGAAGACCAGCGGAGCCGGCCTGAGCCGCCGCTGTCCGCCCCGTTCCGCGGATTCCGCCATCGTCCGTCTCCTCCTCGCACAGGCACGGCCCGGAATCCCGGGCCGTCTTCCATTGTCCCGCGCCCCGCAAGAGCGCGTACCTCCCCCCGTACGCCCCCGGTCCGCCCCCGAGCCCCGGTTTCGGCGCCGGGAGGGCGGCTCAGGGCCTCCAGGCCACCCGGTGTTCCGCCAGATGCGCGAGGACCGCGTGGTTCGCCTCCCAGCCGTCCGGGAACGACACCGCGACCCCCAGCTGGACCGGCTCCGTCGACGGATGCGCGTCGAGCAGCTCCGTCACCCCCGCGCGGCACACCACCACGCACGCGTGCCGGTGCCGGGAGGCGAGCACGCACAGCCGGCCCGTCTCCAGGTGGAAGGCCGTCGCGTCCGGGCGCCCGGACAGGGGATGGAGGACGACCGTCACGTCGTACTCGCGGCCCTGGAGCCGGTTCGCGGTGTCCACCGTCACCCCCGTCACGCCCAGCTCCGCGAGCGCCGCCCGGACCGCCGCCGCCTGGTCGCGGTGCGCGGTGCCGACCGCCACCCGGTCGGGCGTCAGGGGTACGGGGGTCTCCGCCCGCTCCGAGACCGCCGCGCCGCCCCGGTCGAGGAGCCGGCGCACCACCAGGGCGACCGCGCCGACCGCCTCGGGGTCCGTCCGCGGGGTGTGCCGGGCCGGCAGTTCGAGCAGGCCCCACCCCGACTCCGCCGCCTCGTCGAGGACCCGGTCGGGACCCGACCCGTCCGACGCCACCGCGAAGGAGAGCCTCCGGTCCCCGTGCCCGGTGCCGCTGCGGAACGGCGTGAAGGGGTAGAAGGCGTCCGAGACCAGCGGCGCGGCCGAGGCGGGCAGCCGCCAGGACACCGGCAGCCGGTGCTGCGGCAGCTCCGGGTTGTGCGCGAGCAGGGTGGAGACCGCGCTCGCCGACGGGTCGTACGAGAGCCCCGCCCACTGCTCCGCCCCCACCACCGAGAACGGGTCCAGCTGCCCGGGGTCGCCCACGAACAGCGCCCGCTCGAAGAGGCCCGCCACGGCGAGCAGCGCGTCCGAACGCATCTGGTACGCCTCGTCGACGATCGCGTGCGCCCACGGTTCGACGTTCTTCACGTGGCCCCACTTGGCGGCCGTGGAGATGACCACGGGCAGCCCGGCCAGCTCCCCCGCCTTCGCCGACTTCCGTACGTTCTCCAGGTCGTCGAGCGCCTTGTCGTACGGGTCGGAGTCGTTCGAGTGCAGCCGGCCCACCTCCAGCTCCGGCTCCTTCTCGGCGAGCCTCAGCACCAGGTCGTCCACCTGCGCGTTCGTCTGGGCCACCACCATCAGGGGGCGTCCGGCGGCGGCCAGTTCGAGCGCGGCCCGCACCACGAGCGTCGACTTCCCGGCGCCGGGCGGGGAATCCACGACGACGCCCCGGGAGGCGCCGTGCAGGGTGTCCGCGAGGATGGCGGCCGTCGCCCGGCCGGCCTCAGCCGACGGGTCGAAGACCTGCGTCGCGGTATCGGACATCGACCGGCTCACAGCACGTCCTCCGAGGTCACGGCGTCGGGCAGCTCCACCGCGTCCGTACGCGGCGGGCCGCCGTGCGTCCAGGGCGTCTCCTCCGGATCCGGCAGCTGCGGCCCGACCCGCTGGTCGTGCTCGAACAGCGTCCAGGAGATCCGCTCGCCCTTCTCCGGCACCGAACCCTCCGCGGGCTCCTTCGAACGGCCCATCCGGTCGAGGAGCCGCAGCAGCAGCGCCCCGTCCTCCTCGTACCGCACGAACTCCGCCGACTGCGGCTTCCCGTCGAGCGAGCGGAACACCTTCACCCGCTCGCCCAGGTGCGGCCGGTCCTCCGTGCGGACCGTCAGGAGCGGACGCGGCGCGGGCCGCTTCGACTCCGTCCACGCCATCGTCACCTCGACCACCTCGGCCGCGAACGCCTCGCCCGCCAGCCGCCGGCCGGCCAGCACCAGCGGATCGTCCAGGGCCTCCTGCGCCTCCAGCTGGCCCTGCGCCTGCTCACGGGCCGCGAGCTTCCGGGCCGCCGTCACCGCGTCGTCCCGGCGCGGCTGCGGCGGCTCGCCGGCCGTCACCCGGTCCCGGTGGGCGGTGAAGGACCAGCGGTCGCGGGTCCAGCGGTCCTCGACCCTGGCCCCCTCCGGCAGCTCCCGCAGCAGGCCGACCGAGCGCCAGACCGCGTCCCAGGTCGGCTTCAGCTGGGAGACCACCAGGCGGCGCAGCTCCCGCTCGGCCCGGTGCAGTTCGCCGAGGCCCGTGTCGGCGGCCTCGCCGTCCTCGGCCGCGCCGAGCGCCTGCCGGGCCCGGTCGTACCGCTCGATCGCGGGCGCGAGGAGCCCGTTGTCGAAGGCGGGGTCGGTGGCGGGTCCGGCGGGCGGGCACAGCAGCTGCCCCCGGGAGTCCCGGCCCGTCTCCGCCCGCAGCGCCGCCTCGGCGCCGGGCTCCCCGTCGGACGGGTCGATCCAGGCGAGCAGCGCGCCCAGGTGCTGGTCCTCCAGGGAGGACTGCCCGGTCGCCCAGTGCCGGTTGAGGAGATCGGTCGCGGAGAGCAGCAGCGAGGAACCGGGCACCCGGGCCCGGTCGCCGAAGTGCGTCAGCCAGCGCCCGAGCAGCGGGACGCGCGGCGGCGCCGGGAACGGCGTCTCCGGGTCCTGCTCGGCCGTCCGCCGGAACCGGGTGGACCGCCCGAGCAGCCGTACGTACTCCACGCCCGCCCGGCTCGGCACGAGCAGCTGCGGCGCGTCCGCGCACAGCTCGACCTCGACCTTCACCTTCTTGCCGGTCTCGGGGTCCGTCTCGCTCCGCTCCACCGCCTCGACGGCGTCCGTGAAGGAGTCGACGTACGGCAGGACCTCCTCGGCCAGGTCGGCGAGGAACGCGAACCGCAGGTCCCGGTCCCGGGGCTGGGCCACCACCAGGAGCCGGGGCTCCTCCGGGTCGGTGCCGACCAGGGCACCCAGCGGGGCCCCCGCCTCACCGGCCGTCGTCAGCGGGACGAGGACGAGGGGCCGCGCGGAGAGCCGCCGGTGCCGGACGGTGGCGAGCGGCTGCGCCCGGCCCGACTCGACGGCCTCCAGCCGGGCGAGGGTGGAGATCAGCGACATGCGGGGGCCTTTCGGGGCACGGCGCGGGCGGGGGGTGTCAGCAGGGGCATTCGGTGTGCTCCAGGGCAGTGCGTGCGGGCGCCGATGCCAGCGCCTCCTCGCGCAGCGCCCGCGCCCGGCGCAGCGCCGCCACCGCCGGGTCCGCCGGGTCGCCCTCCTCGCCGCGCGAGGCCGCGAGCACCGCGCCGACGGTCGTCAGACCGCCCAGCTCACCCCGTACCGAACGGCCCAGGGTCTCCACCGCGCCCGCCTCCCGCGCCCGCGACCGGCAGTGGAAGGCCAGCTCGCAGGCGGCGAGGCACTCCGGCGCGTACTGATGGGGCACCGATTCGACGGCCGCCGTCAGCTCCTGCGCCGACCGCTCCACGTCGAAGCTCGTGCCCTTCGGCAGGGCGTCCGCGATCTCGTCGATCCGGGTCAGCCGGTCGAGCTGGCGGCGGGTGACCGAAAGCTGCTTGCGCACGTCCACGACCGAGGCCGTCGGCACGTTCGAGAAGTCCTTCGGGCAGACGAGGAGCACCGACCGGGCGACCCGCGCGCCCTCCGTGCGGGCGGCCACCCGCTCCAGGGCCAGCACGTACACGGCGGCCTGGCGGGCCGCCGCGCCCACCTTCGACGCGTCGGCCGCGCCGTCGACCATCGGGAAGGACTTGATCTCCACGACCGTCCACCCGCCGTCGGGACGGACCACCACCGCGTCCGGCTCCAGGTACACGGGCGAGCCCGCCACCTCCAGGGCGAGCAGCGGATGGTCGAGCAGCGCCCAGCCGCCGGCGCCGGTCGCCTCCCGCAGGGCGAGCGCCGTGCGCGCCACCCGCCCCTCGGGTCCGGCCGCCGCCAGATCCGGCACGGACACCGTGCCCGGCTCCTCGACGCCGATCAGGCGCAGCAGCTCGCGGCCGCCGTCCGCCTTGACCTTGGCCTCGAAGGAGTTGCCCCGCACGATCGCGAACTGCGACTGCCCGAACGGGGCCGGTGAGCCGAGCTTCGCGGCGAGGGCGGACTTGTCGACGCCGGCGCCGTCGAGCAGGGCCCGCCGGCTGCAGCCGGGGTTGGCGGCCAGCGCCGCCAGCGCCCGCGCGTCCAGCGGACGCGGTGGAGTGCCCGGCCCGCGCAGCTCAGCGAGCTTTCCCCGAGTCCTCGGCTCCGCTCGGGCAGGGGAGACCCCGAGCCGACGTGTCGTCTGCGGAGGTTCTGACAGACCGCTGTCCAGGGATGCGCTCACCCGTGGAAGTCTCGCATCCGCCACTGACAACCGGGGGCGCTTCCGCCCTCCCGCGCAGCCGGGCGGCGAGCCGCAGGGCGTGCGGGGTGAGCAGCAGACCGGCCCCCATCACGGCCGCGCCGGCGACCGCGTCGAGCAGATAGTGGTTGGCGGTCCCCATCACGACGACCGTCGTGAGCAGCGGATACGCCACCCCGAGGGCCTTCGCCGCCGGTGTCCGCCCGTACCGCCACAGCATCACCCCGCACCACAGCGCCCAGCCGACGTGCAGGCTGGGCATCGCCGCGTACTGGTTGGTCATGCCGCCGAGCCCGCGCGGCGCGCTGGCCTCGCCGCCCCACCAGCCGTACGCGCTGAAGTGGGCCATCGTGTCGGTGAAGCCGTACGCCGGGTCGAGCAGCCGGGGCGGGCAGGTGGGCAGCAGGGTGAAGCCGACGAGACCGAGCAGCGTGGAGACCATCAGCCAGGTGCGGGCGGCCCGGTACTCCGCCGGGCGGCGGCGGAAGAGCCAGATCAGGAGGGCCGGCGTGACGAGGTAGTGCAGCGAGGCGTACGCGAAGTCCGCCGGGATCCCCAGGGCGGGCACGTCCGTGAAGAGCCGGTTCAGCGGGCTCTCGGCGTCGATCCCCAGCGCCCGCTCGACGCGCAGGATCCCGAGCCCGTGGTCGACGGCCGAGGCCTCGTCGCCCCGCACCAGCAGCCGTCCGCCCGAGTAGGCCGCGTACACGACCGCGATCAGCGACAGCTCGGCCCACCAACGTGGCTTGCTCATGCGGAAAAGTCCCCCCAGACGGTCATGGCCCCGGGGGAGGTGACGCGGGGCGCCGCCGGCAGGTTGCCCCGACGTCACCCCGAATCCACGTGGGCGATGATGGGAGAGGCACGTCCGCACCGTGAACCCCTGGAGATCCTTCCCATGGCACCGCGCATCCTGCTCGCCCGGCACGGCCAGACCGAGTGGTCACTTCTCGGCCGGCACACCGGCAGGACCGACATACCCCTGCTCGACGAGGGGCGGCGCGGCGCGAAGCTGCTCGGCGAGCGCCTGCACCGCGGTCCCTGGCAGGGCCTGCCGGGTGTGGAGGTGCGCACCAGCCCGCTGGTCCGCGCGAGCGAGACCTGCGAGCTCGCCGGCCTCGGCGACCGGGCCGAGCCGTGGGACGCGCTGATGGAGTGGGACTACGGGGCGTACGAGGGGCTGACCCCGGCCCAGATCCAGGAGATCCGCCCGGGCTGGCTCATCTGGCGTGACGCGGTCCCGGAGGGCGAGTCCCTCGCCGAGCTGTCGGCCCGTGCCGACGAGGTCGTGGAGTGGGCCCGCTCGGCCGACCGTGACGTCCTGGTCTTCGCGCACGGCCACATCCTGCGGTCGATCGGCGCCCGCTGGCTGGGCGAGGACGTCTCCTTCGCCTCCCGCATCCGCCTCGACCCGACGAGCCTGTCGGTCCTCGGCTGGGCGTACGGCGCCCCGGCGGTCGAGCGCTGGAACGACACCGGGCACCTGGAGTAGTCCCGGGCGCGGGGACGTGCGGTCGGGACGCGGCCGGCGCCCGGCGGGTGCGTGCGGTCAGTACGCGGCCAGCACCCGGCGGGTCTCCGCCAGCATCCCGCGGATGCGCGCCGAGGCGATGCCCTCCAGGGAGTCCACCACCCGCCTCGCCTCCACCGCCGCCTCGTCCGGCCGCCCGGCGTGCGCGAGGTCCTTCGCGAGATGGGCGCGGTAGAGCGCCAGGTTCCGGGCGAAGTGGGGGTTCTGCAGGACCGTGGCCCGGTGGGCGTGCCGGGCGGCCCGGCCCCAGTCGCCCAGGGCCGACCAGCACTGGGCCTCCAGGGCCTCCCGCTCCGGCTCGCCGAAGAACGACATCCACTCGGGGTCGCCGTCGGCCGGACCCCGGTCGAAGAATCCGTGGGCGCGGCCGAGCGCCTGCTCGCAGGCCGAACGGTCGCCGAGCCCCGCCCACGCTCCGGCCTCCCGCAGGGCAAGCAGGGAGAGCAGCCGGGCCGAGTCCAGCGGCTGCGCGGCCCGCAGGCCCGCCTGCGCCGCCCGCACCGCCTCGCGGTACCGGCCGGTGTCGCGGGCCAGGAAGGACGTGTTGCAGAAGGCGTGCGCCTCCAGGGCCGCGTTCCCCGACACGCGCGCGGTGGCCAGGGCCTCCGCGTAGTGCGAGCGCGCGTCCTCGTGCCGGCCCGAGTCGTGGGCCAGCCAGCCGACGGAGAGGGAGAGTTCGCCCGCGCCCGCGTGCAGCCGGTCCTCGGTGGAGCGGCGGGTCATGGTCCCCGTGTCGAGCAGGGTGTACGCGGCCCGGAGGGGCTGGGCGGCGACCTTGTAGAGCCCGTCGGCGCCGTGCCGGTCGTCGAGCAGACGGATCTGCCGTACGGCGTCCTCGACGGCCCGGACCTCGGCCTCGCCGATCCGGTGGGTGCCGCGGGGGGCGGGGATCGCGACGGCGGTGCCGCCGAGTCCCAGCGAGGCGGCCGCCAGGGTGGCGGAGCCGCTCGTCATGAATGCGCGACGCAGCACGTCGCTCTCCTCATCGTTCCGGGTCGTGGTGGCGGCGGGGGAGAGGGTCCCGGCCGGGACGGCCTGCCGCCGGCCGCGCACCGACTCCCGCGCGGAGAAGCCCAGGTCGGAGAGGTCCAGACCGGGGAACATATGGAGGAAGACCCGCTCGTACGCGTAGTTGGGGCAGCGGATCTCGCCCGCTTCCACGCGCCCGATGTAGCGGGCGTCGCACGCGACCTGTTCGCCGATCTCCCGCGCCGCCCGGCGGACCGCCGCGGCGAACTCCGCCGGCGAGTGCTGTCCGCGGAGCCGGCGGAAGGCGAGATTGGGAACTGCCCGTGACATCGCCATGGCCGAGCCCTCTCCTGTGCTGCCGGTGGTGGTCCGGCAGCACAGGAACGTACCTGCTGTGACAGGATGCCTACGCAGAGTTTTGCTACAAATCGGATATCTCGCCTGGGATCTGCCATGAACTGCCATCCTTTGCGGCGGGAAACCGCCGTAGCCGTTGACGCGTCCGGGCGTTGAACCGTAAGGGAGAGACGGAACGTGTCTCCTCAGGAGCGAGGAGGGGTCCCCATGTCGGAGATCGGTTCGCAGTCGGCCACGTGGCACGCGTCCGCCCCGGAGGCCGACGGGCCCCAGCCCGCCGCCGAGCCCTGGGACCTGGTGACCGTGCCGGTCCGACAGGGCCTGGAGGCCGTGGACATCCTGCGGCGCGGCGCCGTCCCCGCCGTCGGCCCCGTCGTCCACGACGGCACCTGCGACACCCTGGGCTTCCTCGTCCCGCCGGGCACGGCCGCCGCCTGGGACATGCCCGGCAGCGCGTGTACGCGGACCTCGGGACGCGGCCTGCGCCTCCCCGAGCTGCCGGAACTGCCCGAACCCGCCGGGGACGCGCCCCGCCCCGCCGGCTGGCTGCTGCCCCCCGGGGACACCGACCCGGTCACCGACCCCGTCGTCCTGCGCGAGGCGCTCGGCGAGGCCGCCCGCCTCATCGAGGCGGCCGACGGCTGCCACTGAGGCACCGTTCCGGCCGCCGTCGCGCCCTCCGGTCCGGCCCCGCCCGGCCGCCGGGCGGGCCCCTCCCGGCTGCGCCGATAATGGGTCCGTGGCCAGGAACAAGCAGCGTGACCGGGCGGCGGCTGCCGTCTCCGTCGTCGAGACCGTCGACGGCGGGCTCGCCGAACTCATACCCGACCGGGAACGCCCGCGCGCCTGGACGCTCCTCATCGACGGAGCCCCGCAGTCCCACGTGGACCTCGACGACCCGGCCCACCTCTCCTTCGAGTACCAGCGGCGCCTCGGCCACATCGCCGACCTCACCGCCCCGCCGAACCGCCCCCTCCAGGTCGTCCACCTCGGCGGCGGCGCCTTCACCCTCGCCCGGTACGTCGCCGCGACCCGGCCCCGCTCCACCCAGCAGATCGTCGAACTCGACGGACTCCTCGTCCAGCTCGTCCGCCGGGAGCTGCCGCTCGACCCCGGCGCCCGCATCCGGGTCCGCTCCACCGACGCCCGCGCCGGGCTCGCCAAGGTCCAGGACGGCTGGGCCGACCTCGTGATCGCCGACGTGTTCAGCGGCGCCCGCACCCCGGCCCATCTGACCAGCACCGAGTTCCTCGCCGAGGTGCGGCGGGTGCTGCGGCCCGGCGGGCTCTACGCGGCGAACCTCGCCGACGGTCCGCCCCTGACCCATCTGCGGGGCCAGATCGCCACGGCCGCCACCGTCTTCCCCGAGCTGGCGCTGACCGCCGACCCGACGGTGCTGCGCGGGCGCCGCTTCGGCAACGCGGTCCTGCTCGCCTCCGACCGCGAGCTGCCGGTGGCCGAGCTGACCCGCCGGGTCGCCACCGATCCGCACCCGGGCCGGGTCGAACACGGCCGCGCGCTCGCCGACTTCGCCGGGGGAGCGGCGCCGGTCACCGACGCGAGCGCCAAGCCCTCACCCGTACCGCCCGCCTCCGCCTTCCGCTGAGCCGGACGGGCGGCGCGGTCCCCTCGGGCGGCGCGGCCCCTCGGGCGGCGCGGCCTCAGACGGCGCGGTCCTCGATCTCCACCCGGGGTGCGGTGTCGTGCCAGACGCAGAAGACGGACAGCTCGCGGCCGTTCGCCGTGAACGTGACCCGGATCCACGTCGGCTGCTTCCACACCTGCATCTGCCAGCCGGAGGCGGGGGTGGCCGAGACCAGTTCGGCCGAGGTCTCGCCGAGGTCGAAGGTGACCCGGCCGCCGTCCACCGTCCAGGTCTTCACGTTCGAGCCGGAGTCGGCCGGGGCGGTGGACGGCGGAGCCTCGGTCGTGGGCTTCGCCGGCCGTGACGGCGGCGCCGAGGGGGTGGCCGGGGTCGAACGGCCGCCGCTCGGCGTGGGCTTCGTGGTGGGGGGCGCGGAGGGCTCGGTGGTCGCGGGACTCCGGGTCGAGGAGGTCAGCGGATCGCTGCCGCCCGCGACCGGTTCGCCGGCGCTGCCGACCGGGAGGGGCAGCGCGCGCGGAGGGTCGTAGACGGTTCCGGACAGCACCGTGTGCACTCCCCACCAGGACAGGGTGACCGCCGCGCCGGTGGCGAGCGACCAGGCCAGGGCGTGAACGAGTCCTCTTCGCATCCGGGCCATACTGCACCACACCGCGTGGACCCCCGCCGGAGGGTGGTCGATCCTTCACATTCCCCCGAATGGCGTACGGTGCGGCCCATGGCAAGTGTGCTCGTGGTCGAGGACGACCAGTTCGTGCGCTCCGCCCTCATCCGCCATCTGACCGAGCTCACTACGGAATCCCACACCGTACGGAGTGTCGGCACGGCTCTGGAGGCGTTGCGCGAGGTCGCCCATTTCCGTTTCGACGTGGTCATCCTGGACCTCGGACTGCCCGACCTGGACGGGTCCGAGGCGCTCAAGATGCTGCGCGGCATCACCGACGTACCGGTGATCATCGCGACGGCCCGGGACGACGAGGCGGAGATCGTACGGCTCCTCCACGCCGGGGCCGACGACTACCTCGTGAAGCCGTTCTCGGTCGACCACCTCTCGGCCCGGATGGCGGCCGTCCTGCGCCGGGCGCGGGGCTCGGCGGGCGAGGCGCCGCCGTCCCGGGTGATCCGGGTCGGCGGGCTGACCGTCGATCCGCTGCGCCGTCAGGCGGAGCTGGACGGCGCCCCGCTGGACCTGACCCGGCGCGAGTTCGACCTGCTCGCCTTCCTCGCGGGCCGGCCCGGTGTCGTCGTCCCCCGCAAGGAGCTGCTCGCCGAGGTGTGGCAGCAGTCGTACGGGGACGACCAGACCATCGACGTACATTTGTCATGGCTGCGGCGTAAATTGGGTGAAACGGCCGCCAGGCCCCGCTATCTGCACACCCTGCGCGGGGTCGGCGTGAAGCTGGAACCGCCCCGGGAGCCGCAGCCGTGAGATGGGCGCTCGTCAAGGTGGCGCTCGCCGTCACCGTCATGGTCGTCGTCGCCTTCGCCGTACCCCTCGGACTCGTCGTCAAGGAGATGGCCCGCGACCGGGCGTTCTCCAACGCCGAGCGGCGGGCCGCCGGTCTCGCCCCCGTCCTCGCCATCACCACCGACCGCGACGAGCTGGACAAGGCCGTCGCCACCACCGAGGACGGGGCCGCAGGGCGGCTCGCGGTCCACGTGCCCGCCGAGGAACCCGGCTCCGCGCCCCTGGAGATCGGCACCCGGCGGGCCGACGACGAGGCGCTCGCGGCCACCCGCCGGCTCGGCCGGGCCTCCATCGCCGAGGTCCCGGGCGGCTTCGCGCTGCTCCAGCCCACCGCCCTCAGCAGCGGCGAGGTCGCCGTCGTCGAACTCTTCGTCCCCGAGGGCGAGGTGTCCAACGGCGTCGCCACCGCCTGGCTGGTCCTCGCCGGGGTCGGCATCGCCCTGATCGTCGGCTCCGTCGCCGTCGCCGACCGGCTCGGCGTCCGGATGGTCCAGCCCGCCCAGCGGCTCGCGGGCGCCGCCCACGACCTCGGCGAGGGCCGGCTCGGCGCCCGGGTCCCCGAGGAGGGGCCGCCCGAACTCAAGTCGGCCGCCGTCGCGTTCAACTCGATGGCCGACCAGGTCGTCCAACTCCTCGCCAACGAGAGGGAGCTGGCCGCCGACCTCTCCCACCGGCTGCGCACCCCGCTCACCGTGCTCCGGCTCAACGCGGCCTCGCTCGGCTCCGGTCCGGTCGCCGAGCAGACCCGCGCGGCCGTCGAGCAGCTGGAGCGCGAGGTCGACATCATCATCCGCACGGCCCGGGACGCGAAGCCGCAGACGCAGGCGACCGGACCCGGCGCGGGCTGCGACGCCGCCGAAGTCGTGCGCGAGCGGATGGAGTTCTGGTCGGCGCTCGCCGAGGACGAGGGCCGCCGGGTCCGCGTCGCGGGCGTCGAGCGCCCGGTCCGGATCCCCGTCGCCCGCCCCGAACTCGTCGCCGCCCTGGACGCGTTGCTCGGCAACGTCTTCCGGCACACCGCGGAGGGGACGGCCTTCTCGATCGACGTCCACAACGGCGACGACGCCGTCATCGTCCTGGTCTCCGACGCGGGCGCCGGCATCGCCGACCCCGCCGCCGCCCTCGCCCGGGGCAACAGCGGCGCCAGGGACGGCTCCACCGGTCTCGGCCTGGACATCGTGCGCCGGATGGCAGAGGCCACCGGCGGCGACGTCCGCATCGGGCACTCGGTGCTCGGCGGCACCGAGGTCCGGATCTGGATCGGGCTCGACGGGCGCCGCACCGGGAGCACGGCCGGCCGCCGGGGCCACCGCCCGAGCCGCCGCCGGCGCGGGGGCACGGGCACCCGCCGGGCCGCCGACGGCTGACGCCGCGCCCCAACCTTTCGTGGTTCCGATGTCTTCCTTAAGCGGAGCCTAAGGATCCCCGCCCGTGTCCACGGACACCGTTTTGTCCGTTCCCCGGTCGCTAGCGTGCTGCCGCACCCCCCACTTCCGGCACGTAGAGGCAGGCACGCGATGGGCACCAGTTCGCACCGGCGCAGGGCGAGCACCAGGACCAAGGTCGTCGGGGCGGTCGTCGCCGCCGCCGTCGTCGGCGGCGCCGCGTTCGCCCTCACCGGTACGGCCCAGGCCGCCGCGGTCGGCGCCGCGTACACCAGGACCAGCTCCTGGACCGGTGGCTACACCGGGCAGTACGTCGTCACCAACGAGACCTCCGCCGCCCAGTCCGACTGGACCCTGGAGTTCGACCTCCCGGCCGGGACGACCATCGGCTCCCTCTGGAACGGCGAGCACACCGTCTCGGGGCGCCACGTCACCGTGAAGCCCGCGAGCTGGAACAGGCAGCTGGCACCCGGCGCCTCGGTCACCGTCGGCTTCGTCACCTCGGCGGCGGGAGAGGCCGGCGACCCGTCCGGCTGCCTGATCAACAAGGCGACCTGCTCCGCCGGAGGCACCGCCCCCACCCCCAGCGGCCGTCCCACCGACCCGCCCACCGCCACCGCCTCCCCCTCGGCCACCACGACCCCGAAGCCGACCGCCACGGCCACCACCAGCCCCCGGCCGACCGCCACCGCGACCACGGCGCCGCCCACCCCCACACCGACGCCCACCGCGACCGCGACCGGCGGCCCGGTCACGGCCGCCCGGTACGCGCCGTACGTCGACACCTCGCTCTACCCGGCGTACGACCTGCTCGCCACCGCCGACGCCACCGGTGTGAAGGAGTTCAACCTCGCCTTCATCACCTCCGGCGGCGCGTGCGCCCCGCTGTGGGGCGGCGTCACCGACCTCGCCGACGACAGGGTCGCCGCCCAGATCGGCGCCCTGCGCGCCAAGGGCGGTGACGTCCGGGTCTCCTTCGGCGGCGCCGCCGGCCACGAGCTGGCCCTGAACTGCTCGTCCTCCTCGGCGCTCGCCGCCGCGTACGGCAAGGTCGTCGACCGGTACAAGCTCACCAAGGTCGACTTCGACGTCGAGGGCGCGGCCCTCCCGGACACCGCCGCCAACACCCGCCGCTCGCAGGCGATCGCCCAGCTCCAGAAGTCCCACCCCGGCCTGAACGTCTCCTTCACCCTGCCCGTCATGCCCGAGGGCCTGACCCAGCCGGGCGTGGACCTGCTCGCCGACGCCAAGAGGAACGGGGTCCGCGTCGACGCCGTCAACATCATGGCGATGGACTACGGGCCGGCGTACAGCGCCGACATGGGGACGTACGCGATCCAGGCGGCGACCGCGACCCAGGCGCAGATCAAGGGTGTCCTCGGGCTCTCCGACGCGGCGGCCTGGAAGGCCGTCGCCGTCACCCCGATGATCGGCGTCAACGACGTCACCACCGAGATCTTCAAGGTCGACGACGCCACCCAGCTCGTCGACTTCGCGAGGTCGAAGGGGATCGGCTGGCTCTCGATGTGGTCCTCGACCCGTGACAAGCAGTGCCCGGACGGCGCCGTGAACCGCGCCGACGCCACCTGCTCCTCGATCCTCCAGCAGCCGCTGGCCTTCACGAAGGCCTTCGCCGCCTACAAGTAGGCCCGCCCTCCCCGTAGCCCCCCCCGCAAGCCATCGCGCCCCCCACACGCGCGCCCCGGCCGACGACACCCCACCCCCCTCGGCCGGGGCGCGCCCCCCTTCCCCGCGACGCCTCGTACCGGTCAGCCCCGCGAGGCCTTCCACTCCTCCGCGTAGTCGTCGAAGATCGCCCGCAGATGGTGGCCGATCTTCAGGTAGTCCAGGTCGTCGAGGTTGGCGAGCGAGACCCGGACCGACCACTCGGGGCCGTCGAAGCCCCCGCCGTTGAGGAGGACGACGCTGGTCTGCTCGGCCAGCCGGAACAGCGGGTCGACCGGCTCGTAGTTCTTCTCCAGGAAGTCCGCGAAGTCCTTCCCGTGCACCCGCTCGGCCTCCGCGATCAGGTCCAGCTCGATGTAGTACCCGGCCCGCTTCGGGTCCTCGGCGATCTTCATGTGGGCGCCTTCGAGGAGCAGGTCGAGCCGCCGGCGGACGATGCCCCGGATCCTCTCCTTGTAGGCCTGTCCCTGGGGGAGCAGGTCGAAGAGCGAGAACAGCGACATCATGACCTGCTGGGGGAGCGAGAGCCCGGCCGTGTGGTTGAGGGCGACCTGCCGTGAGTCGGCGACCAGACGGTCGATGAACCGGATCCGCTCCGGCTCCAGGCTGAGCGTCCCGTACCGCCTGTTCAGCCGGTCCTTCTCCTCCCGCGGCAGGTTCGCGAGCATCTCGTCGACGACGTTGTCGTCGTGGAGGCCGATGACGCCGAGCCGGTGGCCCGTGCAACCGTAGTGCTTGGAGTACGAGTACACGAGGAGCGTGTTGCGCGGCAGGTCGGCGGCGATCGAGCGGAAGCCCTCGACGAACGTGCCGTACACGTCGTCCGTCACGATCATCAGGTTCGGGTTGGCGGTGGCGACGATGTCCTTGATCTGGTTCGCGACGCGCTCGCTGAGCGCCAGGGACGGCGGGTTCGACGGGTTGACCAGGCAGACCATCTTCACCGAGGGGTCGGCGAGCTTGGCGACCTCCTCGGTCGGGTAGCGCCACTCGCGCACGCCGGTCTCGGTGAAGAGGCTCGCGTTGACCGTCACGACGTCGAAGTCGTACGTGTCGAGCTCGGGGATCTCGATGTACGGGGTGAAGACCGGCACCATCAGCGCGATGCGGTCGCCCTTCCGCAGGATGCCGTTCTTCATCAGGGAGTCGAAGATGTAGCACATCGCGGCCGTGCCGCCCTCGGTCGCGAAGAGCGACATGGTCCCGGCGGGCGGCCGCCGGTCGAACATCTCGTCGTCCAGGTAGCCGCGCACGATCTGCTCGGCGTGCGGCAGCATCCGGTCCGGCACGGGGTAGTTGTCGCCGATCGTGCTGTCGGTCAGCTCGTGCACGAACGCGTCCTTGTCGAAGCCGAAGCGCTCGACCGCGTACTCCACACAGCTCTGCAGCAGCTCGATCCCGGGCAGGTCCGGGTGGCGCCGCACGAAGGTGTCGAAGCGCTCCCCGGAGCCGGGGAGCTCGGGCATGCCGCCGAGGTCGTCGGCGGTCCAGACGCGGCGGGACTCGGAGAGGGAGAAGTAGCCGAGCGCGAAGAAGGCCTCCCGGGGGCCGGTGGCGACCCAGTTCGGGTTGCCGCGGCCCGCGTTGAGCATCTGCGTCTGCGACTTCTCCTTCTGGCCGGGCTTGCCGGCCTGCGCCGCCTGCGCGATCTGGATGAACTTGTCCTTGAGCTCGAACGGCGAGAGCTGCGCGAAGGACTGGATCTCCTCGCGGGTGAAGGTGGTCCTGGGCACGGTGACTTCCTTACGTACGAGAGGGATGCGGGTCAGTGGTTGAGGAGGACGATCACGGCGCCCCAGATGGTCAGCAGGACGTTGCCCACCGCGTAGGGGATCGTGTAGCCGAGCGTCGGGATCTGCGAGCGGGACTGTTCGTTGATCGCGCCGATCGCCGCCGTCGTCGTCTGGCCGCCGGCCAGGACGCCCATCAGGATCGGGAACCGGATCTTCTGGACGTGGTGGCCGAGCAGGAAGCCCACGATCAGCGGGATCACCGTCGCCACCGCGCCCCAGACGAGCAGCCCCCAGCCGGCCGTCGAGAGGCCGCTGGTGAAGCTCGGCCCGGCGTTGATGCCGACGACCGCGATGAAGAGGCAGAGGCCGAGGGTGTCCATGAACCACTGGGCGCCGGGCGGCACGTTGCCGTACGTCGGGTACTTGCCGCGGATCCAGCCGAAGACCAGGCCCATGATCAGGGCGCCGCCGGAGGTGGAGAGCGAGATCGGCACGCCCGACACGGTCAGGGCCGGGATGCCGACGCAGCCGCCGAGGAAGATGCCGAGGCCGACCCAGAGCATGTCGGTGGCGAAGGAGGTCGGCACGGGCTTGCCGATCGCCCTGCCCGCCGGGTCCACCAGCCGCTTCGGGCCGGTCAGGATCACCGTGTCGCCGCGCTCCAGGCGGGTGGAGAGCCGGTACGGGAACTCCGCGCCCGAGCGGTACAGCCTGTCGACGTACACGCCGACCATGAACGGCTCGCGGCGCAGTTCGGCGATCGTCCTCCCGAGCTGCTTCTTCTCCGAGGCGACGACGTGCAGGGTCTCCGTCTGGTAGCCGAGGAGTTCGACGTCGTCGGTCTCGGCGCCGATGTGGGTGCGGGCGTCGAAGTCGACGAGCGAGCCGCGGAGCGCGCTGACCGCCACCGTGTCCCCCTCGTGGAGCACCGTCCCCTGGTCGTGGTCGAGGATCCGTCCGTCGCGCCGCACCCGGGTGACGTAGACGCGGCGGCCGAGCGCCCGCTGCTGGTTCTCGACGTCGTCGATCGTGCGGCCCACGAGGTCGGGACGGTCGATGCGGTACGCGCGCAGGACGACCTCGTAGTAGCCCTCGGCCAGGTCCGGGTCGTCGCCCGGGGCGTCCAGCTCGGCGGCGAGGGCGGCCGACTCGGCGGCCAGGTCCCGCTTGTAGAGCTTGGGCAGGACGTTGGCGAGGAGCATCGCGCAGAGGATGGTGCCGAGCGGGTAGGTGACGGCGTAGCCGATCGCGACCAGGTTCTCCTCGGTCTTCATCTGCTCGGCCGAGAGCCCCGGCAGGTTGCCGATGGCGTCCTGGGCGACACCGATGACCGCGGACTGGGTGAGCGCGCCGCCGAGCAGGCCGGCGGAGAGCCCGGGGCCGTACCCCAGCATCACGGCGAAGCCCCAGGAGACGAGGAGGCCCGTCACACAGACCACGACCGCGTTGACGACCTGCGGCAGACCGTCCTTCCGCAGGCCCCGGAAGAACTGGGGACCGACCTTGTAGCCGAGGGCGAAGAGGAACATGGTGAAGAAGAGGTTCTTCACGGTGCCGTCGATCGTCACCTTGAACTGGGCGCCGAGCAGCAGACCGGCCACGAGACAGCCGGTGACGGCGCCGAGCGCGATCGCCTTGTAGCGGAGTCTGCCGAAGAGGAAGCCGAGCGCGACGGTGATGAAGACGAGCAGCTCGGGGTGGGGCTGGAAGACGTTCCGGTTGAGGAAGTCGATCATCGCGTCCCCTCACGCCCCGAGGATGCCGACGAGCAGGGGGCCGGTCAGCGGGAGCAGGAAGTTCGAGAGCGTGTACGTGATGGTGTAGCCGAGCATCGGGACCGAGCTCTGGGCCACCTGGGTCACCGAGGTGATCGCCGGGGTCGAGCACTGCTGGCCCGCGATGGCGCCGATCAGCAGGGGCTTCTCGATGTGCAGGAGCTTGCGGCCGACGAAGAGCGAGATCGTCGCGGGGATCAGGACCATCGCGATCCCGGCGAACGGCAGCAGGGCCCCGTACTCCTTGAGCAGCGGCCAGGCCTGCGGACCCGACACCAGACCCGTGCAGGCGATGAAGATCGCCAGGCCCATGTCCTTGAGGGTGGAGGCGGCCTGCGGGGGGAACGCGCCGAAGGTCTGGGTCCGGGAGCGGAACCAGCCGAAGAACAGCCCGGAGATCAGACAGCCGCCGCCGGTGCCGAGCGACATGGGGACGTCGCCGAAGGTGACCACGATCTGCCCGAGGAGCGAACCGCAGACGATGCCGAGCCCCAGGTAGATGAAGTCGGTGGAGTCGTTCTTCACGACCGCGCCGACCTTCGACGCCAGCTTCCCGAGGCCCGAGCGGGCGCCGACCAGGGTGAGGACGTCACCGCGGTGCACCACGGTCTCCGGGGTCGCCGGGAGGTGCTGGTCGTTGCGGAGCACGTCCGTCACGTACACCCCGCCGGAGGAGAACTCCGGGTGCTCCTTCGACAGGGCGTCCAGGGACCTGCCGACCGCGCCCTTGTCGGTCAGCGAGACCTGGGTGGTGGCGAGCGGGGTGTCGAGACCGGGCACGGCCGGGGTCTCGGGACCGATGACGCGCCCCGCCTCGATGATGTTGGCCCGCCGCCCGACGGTGAGCACCAGATCGGAGAGGGTCAGCTCGAAGTCGGGCGGGGGAGGGGTGAGGACCCGGCTGCCCCGCTTCACCGCCTCCACGGTGACCCGGCCGCCGAGCGAGCGTTCCAGGTCGCCGACCTTGGCGCCGTCCGCCTGGGTGACCAGGAACGTCCGGCCGACCATGCCCGGGAGCGCCTCGCGCTCGTCGGACTCCAGACCGCCGCCGGAGCCGCGCATCTTCTCCCACAGCTCACGGGAGGCGTCGCGGAGGTTGATCCGCATCATCATCGGCATGATCTGGCTGGTGTAGATGACGATGGTGATGAGGCCGAAGAGGTAGCAGACGGTGTACGCGGTGGCCACGTGGCCCTGGTACTGGGTGATCTGCTCCTGCGTCAGGCCGGAGAGGTTGCCGATGGCCTCGGTGGCCGTACCGACGACCGCCGACTCGGTGGCGGCACCCGCGAGGATGCCGGCGGCGGTGCCGACGTCCAGGTCGAAGGCCTTGGCGAGGCCGAGGGCGATGCCGACGACGGAGACGAGTTCGATGAAGCAGAGGGTGAAGTAGCGCAGGCTCTTCTTGTTGAGGTTGGCGAAGAACTGGGGTCCGGCCATGTAGCCGAGCGAGAAGATGAAGAGCGCGAAGAAGATCGTCTTCACGTCGTCGGAGATGGTCACCTTCGCCCAGGCGCCGAGGAGCAGCGAGACGATCAGGGTGCCGCAGATGCCGCCGAGCGTGATGGGGCCGACGCGGAGCTTGCCGACGAGATAGCCGGCGGCGAGGCAGAGGAAGAGGGCGAGTTCGGGGTTGTCACGCAGGACTCCCATGCGCCCTCACCTCGCCCCATCGTGACGATATGTGGGGATATTGGACATATGGGGACGCTAACAGGGTGAACGTCGAAGTGGATCAACGCCTCGCCCGAACGGGTGAGCGCCGGGAGGGTGACCGGGAACACACTCCGGAGTGGCGCCGGGGGTGCGCTCGGGGGCGCGTCCGGGAGGCGGGCGCGGGCGCGGCCGGGAGCGCGGCCGGAGGCGCGAGAACGACCGAGGCCCCGGTTCTTTCGAACCGGGGCCTCGATCATCAGGGTGAGTAACGGGACTTGAACCCGCGACATCCTGGACCACAACCAGGTGCTCTGCCAGCTGAGCTATACCCACCATGCCCGGCGGTTTTCCCGAAGGTTTCCCTGACCGGCCGAGAAGAAGTCTACAGGGTCCTGGAGGGTGCTCGCGCCCGCATTGATCCGGGGGCGCGAGCGGGCCCTACCCGACGGGGGTCATTCGGCCGGGACGACGTGGCGGGCCGCGATCTGCTTCGCGGTCTCCGAGTCCGGACCGGGCTGCGGGACGAAGATCGCCTCACGGTAGTAGCGCAGCTCGGCGATGGACTCGCGGATGTCGGCGAGCGCCCGGTGGTTGCCGTTCTTCTCCGGACTGTTGAAGTACGCCCTCGGGTACCAGCGGCGGGCCAGCTCCTTGACCGAGGAGACATCGACGATCCGGTAGTGCAGGTGGCCCTCCAGGGCGGGCATGTCCCGGGCGAGGAAGCCGCGGTCCGTGGAGACCGAGTTCCCGCACAGGGGCGCCTTGCCGGGCTCCTTGACGTGCTCGCGGATGTACGCGAGGACCTGGGCCTCCGCGTCGGCGAGCGTGGTGCCGTCGGCGAGCGCGTCCAGGAGCCCCGAGGACGTGTGCATCCGGCGCACGATCTCCGGCATGGTCTCCAGGGACGCCTCCGGCGGGCGGATCACGATGTCCACCCCGTCGCCGAGCACGTTCAGTTCCGAGTCGGTGACCAGTGCGGCCACCTCGATGAGTGCGTCGTCCGTCAGCGAGAGCCCGGTCATCTCGCAGTCGATCCACACCATGCGATCGTTCATGCGTCCTACCTTAGGGGCTCTTCACCCAGGGGGTGTCGCGTCGATCGGCGGCCCGCGTCGCCCGGCCCTGCGGGCGGGCGGTCCCGCGGACGGCGAAGGGCGCCCGGGGGAGGTCTCCCCGGGCGCCCTTCGGTCCTGCGGCGCGCCGCTCGTGGCCGCGCGGGTCGGTGCTACGGCGCGCTGCGCTGGCCCGGGAGCGAGGCGCGCCCCGGAGCGTAGGCGTCGGACTGCGGCTTCCCCGGGTCGAGCGGGGACGCCGGGCGCCGGATGCCGGCCGAGACCTGGGCGGGCACGACCGCGTCGAGCACCGCCGTGCCGGTCTCACCCTGCGGCCGCCGCGCGCGGTACGCCGCCCGGTAGGCGGCCGGCGAGGAGCCGAGCTGACGCCGGAAGTGGCCGCGCAGCGCCACCGGCGAGCGGAAGCCGCACCGGCCCGCGACCTCGTCGACCGAGTAGTCGGAGGTCTCCAGCAGCCGCTGTGCCTGGAGCACCCGCTGGGTGATCAGCCACTGCAGCGGTGCCGAACCGGTCAGCGAGCGGAACCGGCGGTCGAAGGTCCGCCGTGACATGTACGCGCGGGCGGCCAGGGTCTCCACGTCGAACTGCTCGTGGAGGTGCTCCAGCGCCCAGGCGACGACCTCGGCCAGCGGGTCGGCGCCGATCTCCTCGGGTAAAGACCTGTCGAGATAGCGCTCCTGACCGCCACTGCGCCGCGGCGGGACGACCAGCCGGCGCGCCAGGGCGCCCGCGGCCTCCGTGCCGTGGTCGGTCCGCACGATGTGCAGACACAGATCGATTCCGGCCGCGGTGCCGGCGGAGGTCAGCACGTCCCCGTCGTCCACGAAGAGCTCCCGGGGGTCCACATGGACCGACGGGTAGCGCTTGGCGAGCGTCGGCGCGTACATCCAGTGCGTGGTCGCCGGCCGGCCGTCGAGCAGACCGGCCGCGGCGAGCACGAAGGCACCGGTGCACAGACCGACGATCCTCGCGCCCTCCTCGTGTGCGCGGCGCAGCGCTTCGAGCGCCTCCGGTGGCGGCGGCGAGGTGATCGACCGCCAGGCCGGGACGACGACGGTGCCCGCGCGGCTGATGGCCTCCAGGCCGTAGGGCGCGGTCAGTTCGAGCCCGCCGGTGGTCCGCAGCGGGCCGTCCTCGCCGGCGCAGACGAGAAGGCGGTAGCGGGGCACCCCGGCGTCCTGCCGGTCGATGCCGAAAACGGAGAGCGGGATGGAGCTCTCGAAGATGGGGCCGCCACTGAACAGCAGCACCGCGACGACTTCGCGACGGCGGCGCCCGGTCAGTTTCCGTGCGGCCTCCGGTGCGGCGGAGTCCTGGCTCATGACGCTAAGCCCCCCTCGGTGTTCGCGTCTCCCTGGTCGTGTCGCTCCTGCACGTTTCCCCTCGGTTTTGCACGAGACCCCAGTCTTCGGTACCCATGATCGAATCTACTGCGTCCTGTGGCGCCGGCGTGACAAGTTCTCCGTCCGGTGGATTGTCGACAAGGCCACTTGGCGCGAAGCGATCGATCGGGAAGTCTTCCGTCCGGTGGCCGCCCGGAAAGGGGTGCCGCGACGAACGCCCCCGTACGCGGGGGGTGTGGGCCCTTGGGGCGGGGCATATTCGGGTGCTGGCGCCGGGGTTGGCCAACCGTTCCGCCAAGGACTCGCCGACGGATGGAAGTTGGCTGAAAACATATGGGTTCGGGTGTACGAACCTGTCAACTCCAAGGGGGGCGGGCCTCGCCGGGGCACCGTTTCGGCCCGGTTTCGTCCCGCGCTACCCCCTCCCGCGGACGCTCTCGCCGCGCAGCCCGCGTTCCGAGCGGCGCAGCAGCACCCGGCAGGCCGCCGTCACCGAGACGAGGCCGAGCGCGGTCCCGGCCGCCCCGCCGAGCGAGGTGCCGTAGACGACGAGGACCACCGGGACCAGCGCGCAGCAGAAGACCGCCCAGCGGACGACGTCGCCGGCCTGGTCCGCCGTACCCGCCCCGGGTACCGGTCCCGGGGGCGGGTAGGCCGCTCCCGGCCTGGTTCCGGGGTCCGGGGCCGCGGGGACGGGGGAGGAGAGGACGGGCGCCCGGCGGCGGCCCCGGGGGGCGGCGAGCGTGACGGCGGGGACGGTGGGGGTCTGGCCGGCTGCGGTCGATGGTGCGGGCACGGGCGGTCTCCCTGCGACGGTGGGCTGGACCTGTGGCAACGAGGAGCGGAACGTTCCGGTCACTCTGGGCGACGTCCGTTTGGCCCCCGTACGGACGCCTGTAGGGCACAACCGGCATTGCCAGATCCCGAGCCGCTCGTGCATGCTCCCTGGAACGCCGCGCGCGAGCGGCGGGCACGCCGGGAGTGGCCCGGCGGGCTCTGGGCAGGAGAGGAGTGTCGCCGTACCCTTGGGGGTATGGGCTTGGGAAGATGATTCCCGGACACGACACCGCTTCGCCGCCCGTTGTTCCGTCCCCTCCTTTTCCCGTCCCTTCGCACGAGGACTCCCTTCGCCGAGACACCGATGGCCGGTCACGAAATCCCCGAACCCGCGGACCGCAAGCGCGTCGCCGACTCCACGGTCGACCCCCTCGCGGTAGAACAGCCACGTCACGCCTGCGACCCGGCCTTCCGGCACGGGGTCGTCGTCGGCTTCGACGGCTCCATGTCCAGTGAACGAGCCCTCGCGTACGCCATCGGGATGGCCAGGCGCTCCGGCTCGGGCCTGATCATCGTGCACGTGGCCAACCGGCTGCCCACCACGGTGTGGGCCGGCTGCGAGCCCCCCGTCTTCGTCGACGTGCCCGACCACCGCACCGAGGTCCTCGGTCTGGAGCTGGCCTGCGCCGAGCACCTCTCCGAGGTGCCGTGGATCCTCGTCGAGCGCGGTGGCGACATCTGCCACGAGCTGGAGGAGGTCGGCCGGGAGTACTCGGCCGACGCGATCGTGGTCGGCTCGACGCACGGCATCGTCGGGCGGATCTTCGGCTCGGTGGCCGGCCGTCTCGCCCGCCGCGCCCAGCGGCCCGTGATCGTCATCCCGTAGCGCGCGCACCGCGTCCGTCCCGCGCGACCCGGTGGCTCTCTTTCTCAACTGCCGTCATCCGGCCATAAATTCGGCCTTCGTCAGGTGAATTGTGTGCTTGTGAAGGGTACATAAAGACCACCGGATCACAGCAGCTCACGCAGGACACCTGCGCATCTGAAGGGAGCCCGCCGTGGACAACGACGTCGCCGCGGGAAACACCACTTCCACTCTCGGCCACCTCGCACTCGGACTGACCCTGCTGGCCTTCGGCCTGGGCGGTACGGGTGTCATCGACAACGTCGCGGCAGCGGATGCCGCGGGCCTCGCCACCTGGGTCGGCGGGGTCACGCTCTTCCTCGTCGGCCTGCTCGCCCTCCGCGCGGGCGACAAGGGGGACGGCACCGCGTTCACGGCGCTCGGCGCCTTCTGGTTCACCTGGGGGACCGCGGTCGGCGGCGGCGCCACGGCCGACGCCGTGGGCGTCTTCCTGCTCCTGTGGGCGCTCCTCGCGCTCACGCTGACGCTGGCCGCCTCGGGCAGCGGACTGTTCGGACAGGGCGTGTACGGGCTGCTGTTCGTCGCGCTCCTGCTGCTCGGCATAGGGGCGCTCGCCGACAACGGGGGCCTCGCGAAGGCGGGCGGCTGGGCGGCCGCGGTCGCCGGCCTCGTCGCCTGGTACGGCGCCACGGCGGCCGTCGCGGGCTGGCCGACGGCCCTGGGCAGGGCGAACCGCAGCGCGGCGGCGGCGAGCTGACCGAAGGAGAGCGGCGCTCACGAGCCCACGAGAAAGAAGAAGCGGTCCCCCTCGCACCTGGGTGTGCGAGGGGGACCGCTCCGTGTCCGGTCGAACCGCCGGGGGACAGGCCCGGTGGTGCGGGTCGGGGGGCAGGCCCCGACGCGCGGCTCGGGGGGACAGGCCCCGAGGCCGCCGCTACTCGACCGTGACGGACTTGGCCAGGTTGCGCGGCTTGTCGATGTCGCGGCCCATGGCGAGCGCCGTGTGGTAGGCGAGGAGCTGGAGCGGGATGCCCATCAGGATCGGGTCCAGCTCGTCCTCGTTCTTCGGCACGACGATGGTGTGGTCGGCCTTCGCCTGCGGCTGGTGCGCGACCGCGAGGATGCGGCCGCTGCGGGCCTTGATCTCCTCCAGGGCGGCGCGGTTCTTCTCCAGCAGGTCGTCGTCGGGGACGATCGCCACCGTCGGCAGGGCCGGCTCGATGAGGGCGAGCGGGCCGTGCTTCAGCTCGGAGGCCGGGTACGCCTCGGCGTGGATGTAGGAGATCTCCTTCAGCTTGAGGGAGGCCTCCAGGGCGACGGGGTAGCCCCGGACGCGGCCGATGAACATCATCGACTGGGCGCCGGCGTACTCCGCGGCGATCTTCTTGATCTCGTCCTCGGTCTCGAGGATCTCCTGGATCTGCGCCGGCAGCTTGCGCAGGCCCTCGATGATCCGCTTGCCGTCGGTGACGGACAGGTCGCGGATGCGGCCCAGGTGCAGGGCGAGCAGCGCGAAGGCGGTGACCGTGTTGGTGAAGCACTTGGTGGAGACGACGCAGACCTCGGGGCCGGCGTGCACGTACACGCCGCCGTCGGCCTCGCGGGCGATGGCGGAGCCGACCACGTTGACCACGCCGAGGACGCGGGCGCCCTTGCGCTTGAGCTCCTGGACGGCGGCGAGCACGTCGTAGGTCTCACCGGACTGGGAGACGGCGATGTAGAGGGTGTCGGGGTCCACGACCGGGTTGCGGTAGCGGAACTCCGAGGCCGGCTCGGCGTCGGCGGGGATGCGGGCCATGGACTCGATGAGCCCGGCGCCGATGAGGCCGGCGTGGTACGAGGTGCCGCAGCCGAGGATCTTGATCCGGCGGATGGTGCGGGCCTCGCGGGCGTCCAGGTTCAGGCCGCCGAGGTGCACGGTGGAGAAGCGGTCGTCGATCCGGCCGCGCAGCACGCGGTCGACCGCGTCGGGCTGCTCGGAGATCTCCTTGTGCATGTACGTGTCGTGGCCGCCCATGTCGTAGGAGGCGGCCTCCCACTCGACGGTCTCGGGGGTGGCCGTGGTGGTGGTGCCCGAGGTCGTGTACGTACGGAAGTCGTCGGCCTTGAGGGTGGCCATCTCGCCGTCGTTCAGGGTGACGACCTGGCGGGTGTGGGCGATCAGGGCGGCGACGTCGGAGGCGACGAGCATCTCCTTCTCGCCGATGCCGAGGATGACCGGGGAGCCGTTGCGGGCCACGACGATGCGGTCGTTGAAGTCCGCGTGCATGACGGCGATGCCGTAGGTGCCCTCGATGACCTTGAGCGCCTCGCGGACCTTCTCCTCCAGGGTGGAGGCCTGCGAGCGGGCGATCAGGTGGGTGATGACCTCGGTGTCGGTCTCGGAGGCGAAGACGACGCCGTCGGCCTCCAGCTTGGCGCGGAGCTCCTGGGCGTTGTCGACGATGCCGTTGTGGACGACGGCGACCTTGTTCTCGGGGTCCAGGTGCGGGTGCGAGTTGACGTCGCTCGGCGCGCCGTGGGTGGCCCAGCGGGTGTGGGCGATGCCGGTGGTACCGGTGAAGCGCTTGGGCACACGGGCTTCCAGGTCACGGACGCGACCCTTGGCCTTCACCATCTTCAGGCCGGAGGCCTTCGGGCTGGTGACGACCATGCCGGCCGAGTCGTATCCCCGGTACTCCAGTCGCGCCAGGCCCTCAAGGAGCAGGGGGGCGACGTCGCGCTTTCCGATGTAACCGACAATTCCGCACATAAAGGTGAAACCCCTCCAGGTCAGTGGATGTACTCGGCCGTCCGGGCGGTCCGGTCCGCCGTCAGCCGTAGACGATGCGGCGCAGCTGCCGGAGCGACAGTTCCGGTGGCGCCACGGCCCGGTGCGGCAGTTCCGCCGCGATCCGTTCGAAGATCTCGGCGTTCACCGACCCGCCGGACTGCAGTTCGCGGTGGCGGCGGCGGACGAACTCCTCGGTCGTCTCGTCGAAGTACGCCAGCACGTCGAGGATCACCCGGGCGGCCTCACCGCGCTGGAGCGCGGTGCTGCGGACCAGATGGTCGATGAGGTCGTCGTGCGACGGGCGGCGTTCGAGCACCCGTGAATACTGAGGGGTTCTCCCCGACTTTCGCAAGAATCCTGCCCGATATCGGGCAGGGGCGTCCCCGTGGGCCCTCCTGGAGAGGGGCTTGGTCCAGACCTTGACCGAACGGAGTCTCGGCGGTACGCATGGTGACGGTTCGGATATACAACTCGACAGACGCGTCCAACGCCCGAAGGGGACCAAGCCTGTGAGACAGCGCCGAAGGATTCCGCGCCTGATCGGATCCCTGCTCCTGGTCGCCGCCGCCGGTGTCGGCTGCGGCGAGGCCGCAGCCGACACCCGGCGGGACGGCAAGAGCGGCGACGGCCGGGCGGCCGCCGCCGAACCCGAGGTCCGCCCGCTCGGCCGCATCGTGCCCCTGCCCGCCTCGGTCACCCCCGGCGGCGAGCCCTACACCCTCACCCACTCCACCCGCATCGGCGTGGACACGGTCAACCGGGAGACCCGGGACATCGGCCGCTACCTCGCCGGACTCCTCCGCCCCGCCACCGGCTTCCCGCTGCCCGTCGTCGACGACGCCGCCGCCCGCGGCGGCATCCGGCTCCGGCTCAGCCCCGGCGACACCGCCCTGGGCGACGAGGGCTACCGGATCAGCTCGGCGCCCGGCGGCCTCACCCTCACCGCCCGCGCACCCGCCGGCCTCTTCCGCGGCGTCCAGACCCTGCGCCAGCAGCTGCCCTCCGCCGTCGAGCGGAAGAGCGTCCAGAACGGCCCCTGGAAGATCGCGGGCGGCACGATCACCGACACCCCGCGGTACGGCTACCGGGGCGCCATGCTCGACGTCGCCCGCCACTTCTTCACCGTCGACGAGGTGAAGCGGTACATCGACCAGCTCGCCCTCTACAAGGTCAACACGCTCCACCTGCACCTCTCCGACGACCAGGGCTGGCGCATCGCCGTCGACTCCTGGCCCCGGCTCACCACCTACGGCGGCTCCACCGAGGTCGGCGGCGGCCCCGGCGGCTTCTACACCAAGGCGCAGTACACCGAGATCGTCCAGTACGCCGCCTCCCGCTACCAGGAGGTGATCCCCGAGATCGACATGCCGGGCCACACCAACGCGGCCCTCGCCTCCTACGCCGACCTCAACTGCGACGGCGTCGCCCCGCCCCTCTACACCGGCATCAAGGTCGGCTTCAGCTCGCTCTGCGTGCCGAAGCCCGTCACGTACGACTTCGTCGACGACGTGATCCGCGAGATCGCCGCCCTCACCCCCGGCCGCTACCTCCACATCGGCGGCGACGAGGCGCACTCCACCAGCCACGCCGACTACGTGACCTTCATGGACAAGGTGCAGCCGGTTGTCGCGAAGTACGGCAAGAAGGTCGTCGGCTGGCACCAGCTGACCGGCACCACCCCCGCCGAGGGCGCCCTCGTCCAGTACTGGGGCCTCGACCGCACCCCCGCCGCCGAGAAGGAGCGGGTCGCCGCGGCCGCGCGGAACGGCACCGGGCTGATCCTCTCGCCCGCCGACCGGACGTACCTCGACATGAAGTACACCAAGGACACCCCGCTCGGCCTCGCCTGGGCCGGGTACGTCGAGGTCCAGCGGTCGTACGACTGGAACCCGGCCGGCTACCTCCCCGGCGCCCCGGCGAGCGCGATCCGGGGCGTCGAGGCCCCGCTGTGGACCGAGACCCTCGCCACCACGGACGACCTCGACGTCATGGCCTTCCCGCGCCTCCCCGGCGTGGCCGAACTGGGCTGGTCGCCGGCGTCGAGCCACGACTGGAACACGTACAAGGTCCGGCTCGCCGAACAGGCCCCGCGCTTCGACGCGCTGGGCATCGACTACTACCGCTCGCCGCAGGTGCCCTGGCCGACCGGCTGACCCCCCGCTGAGACGGCGAAGCCCGGCCGGGACGGTGTGCTGTCCTGGCCGGGCGTGGCGGTGATCCGTCTCCGGCGGTGGGTCAGAACGCGCCGTTGAGGCCCCACCACTCGCCGTCGGTGAGCTCGCCGGCCGCGAAGCCGCCGTTGCCCCGGCCGCGGTAGCCGACCAGCCAGCCCGGGTGCCCCCGGAAACCGTCGATGACGTAGTTCTCGTTGCTGACGGCCGAGAGGTCGGCCCGGCCGTCGCCCGTGGAGTCACCGACCGCGAGGAAGGTGTCCATCGCGTTCCAGCCGCCGGAGCCGATCAGCTTGCGGGCCCCGAGGCCGCCGGAGGCGGTGCCCGGGTAGGACCAGAGCTTCCCCGTGGACTTCTCCCGGGCGATCACGTCGACGCGGCCGTCGCCGTTGGTGTCGCCGGGGCCGACGAGGGCGTTCATGGCGTTCCAGCCGCCGGAGCCGATCAGCTTGCGGGCCTTGAGACCGCCGGAGCCGGAGCCCGGGTAGAGCCAGAGCTTCCCCGTGGACTTCTCGACGGTCAGCAGGTCGGCGCGGCCGTCCCGGGACAGGTCGCCGACGGCGGCGATCCGGCTCATGCCGTTCCAGCCGCCCGAACCGAGGAGCTTGCGGGCGCCGAGCCCGCCCGTCCCCGTGCCGGGGTACAGGTACAGCCTGCCGGTCGAGGGCTCGCGGGCGAGGACGTCCTCGCGGCCGTCGCCGGTGAAGTCGCCGTGGCGCACCAGGGCGTCCAGGGAGTTCCAGCCGCCGGTGCCGACCAGCCGGCCCGAGCCGTCGCCGGGCAGGAACCAGAGCCGTCCCACCAGGTCCCGGACGAGGACGTCGGCCTTGCGGTCACGGTTCAGGTCCCCGAAGCCCGCCGCCTTGGGGGAGGTCTCCGCCTGCCAGGAGGGGTAGGCGGGCTGGGAGCACTCGCGGTCGGTCGGGACGAACTTCAGCGAGGCGATGGTGATCGTCCCGCCGGAGGTCCAGGAGCCGTTGGACGACGGGTTCTCCGACCAGTAGCCCTCGTGAGCCTTGTAGCCCGGGGTCTCGTACAGGCAGGCATACACGGACGTCCGGTTGATGTACGAGCCGAACCGGGTGCCCCACGACCCCATCGAGGCCATGTTCGTCTTCGTCTTGAGCATCGACCCCCTGGCGTTCTCCTGCGTCCACGCGCAGAAGTACCCCTTGGGGCAGTCGCCCACGGCCGCCTGGGCGGGCGCCGCCGTACCGACCGCGACGGCACCCAGGCTCGCGAGCCCCAGCAGCGACGCCAGGCCCCGCTTGATCAGCATCTGCATCTGTTCCCTTTCCGCTCCACCGAATGAGACCGACGACCGGCCGAATGGTTGTACGGGTGAGGGAAGGGAGCGAGACGACTGGAACGGCGTAGGGAGCGGGGATGCCCGGCCGGGCTTCGTGTCCACGTCGGCGCACGTCGCCGGGATCGCCCGGCGGGCAGGTGCACCGACGTGGACACGACGGTCGCGTGGATCAAGGCGAGCCGCCCCGGAACCCTCCCGCGGATCAGGAGCATTGCCGCAGTGGCCGCCCCCGGCCGTCTCGGGCAGGCAGGCCGGGGACGACAGTCGGGCCGACTGCTCGCACAGGCGTCGTCGCCGAACCGGGCACGAAAGGAATGCTCATTCCGCTCGGCGTGAGCCGAATCTTCCCCAGACGTATTCGAAGGCGGCAGTGGCGCCGAGGACGAGCAACACGGCCCAGTACCAAGCGAGGCCAAGCAGCACGGACGCAATCAGCACCGTGAGGAAGACGATGGCCCAACCCCACCACGGCCTGGGGGATGATGGCTTGTTCACGATTGTCCTTAACGGTTGGTCGCGATACGCACGTGTCCGCTGGGCGATCGATTCTACTTGCAGTTACCGCTGCTGACCTTGGTGAGCTTGCCGCTACGAGGGACGATCTTGGTCTGGTAGCAGGCTCCGCCCTCAAGGGTTTTGTCCTTGACCTGGTCGCGGATGAACGCACCCCAGTCCTTGACCGTCTTGTACCCGATGGCGGAGCAGATGGCCGTCGCGGCTCGCTTGAGTCCGACGTGCGGGATCTTGTCGAGAACGGAACAGCCGGCGAGATTGGCGAAATACCCGACGCTTCCCGCGGCAATCGCGTAGGACTTCCATTCATAACCCCACGAGCTGAAATACGCGCCCAGGCCGAATGTGACCTTGGGGTCTGCGACCACCGGGAACGCGGTGCCCTCGTCGGTCTGCACCGTCTGAACGAGGGTATTGCCCTCCAGCCGGTAGCTGGTCGGAACAGATCGGCCAGCAGCGTCCTTGGCCCACGGTGCGTCGATTTGGCCAATCACCTCGCCCATGCCGTCGAGTGCGCCGCGCGCCAGGAGATATCCCCCGGTTCCGTCGTCGACGAGGCGCACGTCACCCTGCAGGCCCAGCGGGAATCGGTGCTCATTGGACGCCGAGGAGTCCTTCAGGGTGACGAGCGTGCGGACTCCTCCATCGGAAGTCGCCTGGACGGACAGATCGGTCGCCTCGGTGGCGTTCTTGTAGACGACGGTGCCGGATTCCGACGTCAGGCCGACGGCCTGGGCGGACGCTCCCTGCAGCCCGAGGGAGACCACATCGCCGGACGTGGCCCTGGCTTCGATCCGGCCGTCCGCGCTCGACGGCATGGTCACCGTCACAGGTCCTTCGTCGTCGGCGGTGACCGCCTTGGTGGTGAAGGACGCGCCGGCGACGGGCTTGGTCACATCGGCGACTCCCGTCGCCTTCTCCACGATCAGGGCAGAAGATTCCGCACCCGTCGAGCGGCCGGAGTCGGCAGAGGCAGGGGATGCTGCCAAGAGAAGGGCACCCACTGAAAGCGCCGATATTCCATTGAGAAGGATCGACGAGCGGGCAGGCGCATGCATTTGATTACCCCCATGAAGCAAACTGGTGAAGTGCTCAAGCCACTTGGTCAGAGTGGCAGCGGCAATCCTAGGGCACGGAATTACAGCGTTGATCACCAGTTGAGCAAGATCAGAGGTTCGTCCGCCGGCCCGCAGGTGTGTGAAAGCCCACCGGCGGATTCACCACGTCACATCCTCATCGTCAGGCGAAGCGGGCGATCGGGTTCACCAGGTCGCCGACGAGCTGCAGGGCCGCCGACGGATCCGACAGGTCGACCATCTGCCTGTTGTCGCGGAGCTGGAGGCGGTTGAGGGCCGACAGGGCGAAGGTCTCCGCGAACATGTCGTACCGGGCGAACCGGTCGGCCAGCTCCGGCCTCGACTCCTCGTAGGCCCGTACGCACTCCGCGACCGTCCGCCAGAAGCCGTCCTCGTCGAGGACGCCCTCCGTCGCCAGCGCCGCCGCCAGGAAGCGGAAGAAGCAGTCGAAGACGTCCGTGAAGACCGAGAGGAGCTTCATGTCCTCGGGGATCTCCGCGCGGACCCGCTCCACCGCCGGCGGCAGGACCGCCGCCGGGTCCATGACGACGATCTCCTCGGCGATGTCCTTGAAGATCGCCCGCGCGACCGCGCCGCGCTCGTCGAGGACCAGGATGACGTTCTCGCCGTGCGGCATGAACGCCAGGTCGTACGCGTAGAAGCTGTGCAGCACCGGCAGGAGGTAGGCGTCCAGGTACCGGCGGAGCCAGGCGGCCGGCTCCAGGCCCGACTCCTCGATCAGCGCGCCCGCGAAGGACGCGCCCGTGTGGTCCACGTGGACGAGGGAGGCCATCGTCGCCAGGCGCTCGCCCTCGGCGAGGGCCGGCACCGGCGACTCGCGCCAGAGCGCGGCCAGCATCTTGCGGTACGGCGAGTACCGGTCCGTCGCGGCCTCGTACTCCAGGTGCCGGTAGCCGACGGCCGCCCGCTCGCGGATGATCGAGAAGCGCGCCGCCGCGAAGACGGAGTCCGACTCGATCAGGGTGTGCAGCCAGTCGTTGATGGCCGGGGTGGCCTCCATGTACGCGGCCGACAGACCCCGCATGAAGCCCATGTTGAGGACCGACAGCGCCGTCTTGACGTAGTGCTTGGCCGGGTCCGAGGTGTTGAAGAAGGTGCGGATCGACTGCTGGGCGAGGTAGGTGTCGTCGCCCTCGCCCAGGTACACCAGGCGCTGCCGCGCGACCTCGGCGGCGAAGGTGACGGACAGCTTGTTCCACCACTGCCAGGGGTGCACCGGCATGAGGAGGTAGTCGGCCAGGTCCAGGCCGCGCGCGGCCAGGGTCGCGGCGAAGCCGTCCACCGCCGCGTCGCCGAGCTCGGCGCGGACGAAGGTCTCGTAGTCGATGCCCGCGCCGGCGGTGAAGGTGGCGCGGTCGCGGCGCGCCGCCAGCCAGATCAGGTGGATGTCGCTCGCGGCCTCGGGGGCGTACGCGCGGAACTCGTCGACACCGAAGCCGAGCCGGCCGTTGTTGGCGACGAAGCAGGGGTGGCCCTCGGTCATCCCGGTCTCGATCGCCTGGAAGCCGGCCCGGGCCAGCTCGGCGGAGGTGACGGGCGGCTTGGTCGCCTTGAAGGCCGTACCGGCGAGGGTGGAGGAGATCTCCTCCAGGTAGACCGGCAGGACCTCGTCGCTCAGGCCGAGGGAGCCGCGCAGCTCGGTGACGAACTGGAGCGCGTCCAGCGGGAGCCGCTCGTCGCCGCGGTGGCGGCTGATCGACTCGGCGTGGACCTGCCAGTGGTCCAGGGCGTACCGGTCGGCGGTGAAGCGGTACTCGGTCGCGCCGTCGTCGGAGCGGACCGCGTACCGGCCGTCGCCCAGCTCGCGCGGGTCGAGGAGCCGCTCGTGGGCGAACTCGGCGAGGCCCTTGCGGATCAGGGCGCGGTCGGCGTCGGCCCACAGCCCGGGGGTGAGGTGGGCGACGGGGTTCTCGGTGGAACGGGGGGTGCTCACGCGGCGGCTCCCACGGCGGCCTCGAAACGTGCCCGGGTGCAGAAGCTCAGCAGGGCCTTCTTCTCCGGCTTCTGGATCTCGCGCTCGGGCACGAAGCCGACGGCCTCGTTGAGCGCGTGGACGGCCTTGTTGGACACGTCGGGCTCGACGACCACGCGGGCGGTCGCCGGATCGGCGAACAGCTCGGCCATCACGGCGGTGATCACCCTGCGGGTGAAGCCGTGGACGGGGGTGTCGGTCGGGGCGACGAGGAAGTGCATGCCGACGTCACCGGGGAGCGGGTCGTAGAGCCCGACCAGCTCCAGGTGGGCCGGGTCGTAGCGCTCCATGAGGATCGCGGGGACCCCGTCGACCAGGCCGATGAACGCCTCGTGGTGCGGGTGGGCGGCGAAGGCCGTGTACTCGCGCACGACGTCGTCCAGGCTCGCGTCCTGCATCATCCAGAAGGCGGCCTTGGGGTGGGTGACCCAGGAGTGGAGCAGCTCCGCGTCCTTGACGGGATCGAGCGGGCGGAAGCGGACGGTCATGCGGCGAACTCCTGGAAGGCGATGGTCTTCTCGACGGGGTAGTGGTCGTAGCCCAGCATCGCCCCGATGATGTACGCGTTGCGGTACGCCCCCATGCCGAGGTCGGGCGAGGTGATGGAGTGCGTGTGCACGGCGGAGTTCTGCAGGAAGATCCCGCGGCCCGTCGTGTCGATCGCGTAGTTGCGGGCCACGTCGAAGCGGCCCCGGCCGTCCCAGACCAGGCGGTCGCGGACCGGCTCCAGGAAGGCGGGGACGGCGTACCGGTACCCGGTGGCGAGGATGAGGCCCTCGGTGTCCAGGGTGAAGTCCTTCTCCTGCTCCTCCTGGCGGAAGCCGAGGGTGTACGTACCGGTCGTCCCCTCGTACGCGGCGGTGTGCAGCGCGGAGTTGGTGAGGAGCCGGGTGGGCACGGGCCCGTCGAGGTTCTTCTGGTAGAGCAGGTCGAAGATGGCGTCGATCAGCTCGCCGTCGATGCCCTTGAAGAGGCCCTTCTGCTCGGTCTCCAGGCGGTAGCGGGTCTTCTCGGGCAGCGCGTGGAAGTAGTCCACGTACTCCGGGGAGGTCATCTCCAGGGTGAGCTTGGTGTACTCCAGCGGGAAGAAGCGCGGGGAGCGGGTCACCCAGTTCAGCCGGTAGCCGTGGACGTCGATCTCGCTCAGGAGGTCGTAGTAGATCTCGGCGGCGCTCTGGCCGCTGCCGACCAGGGTGATCGACCGCTTCTTCTGGAGCTCCGCCTTGTTCTGCAGGTAGCGCGAGTTGTGGATCAGGTCGCCGCCGAGGTCCCGGCAGGTCTCGGGGACGTACGCCGGGGTGCCGGTGCCGAGGACGATCCGGCGCGAGCGGAACGTCTCTCCGGCCTCGGTGGTCACCGTGTACACCTCGGTGGCCTCGTCGAAGGTCACGGAGGCGACGGTCGTCGAGAAGCGGATCGAGGAGAGCCGCGCGGCGGCCCAGCGGCAGTAGTCGTTGTACTCGGTCCGCAGCGGGTAGAAGTTCTCCCGGATGTAGAACGAGTACAGCCGGCCCTTGTCCTTCAGGTAGCTGAGGAAGGAGTACGGCGAGGTCGGGTCGGCCATCGTGACCAGGTCCGACATGAACGGGGTCTGGAGGTGGGCGCCGTCGAGGAACATCCCCGAGTGCCACTCGAAGTCGGGCTTCGACTCCAGGAAGACGCCGTTCAGCTCGTCGATCGGCTCGGTCAGGCAGGCGAGTCCGAGGTTGAACGGACCGAGCCCGATGCCGATGAAGTCGTGGATCTCGGTCGTCTCAGGCGTGGACAAGGGTCTCTCCCAGGTACTGCTCGGCGTGGCCGGCGATCAGATCGAGGACGGCGGCGATGTCGGCCGCGGTGGTCTCGGGGTTGAGCAGGGTGAACTTGAGGTACTGGCGGCCGTCGACCTTGGTGCCGGCGACGACGGCCTCGCCCGAGGCGAACAGGGCCTTGCGGGCGTGCAGGTTGGCCCGGTCGATCTCCTCGGGCGAGGTGGCGCGGGCCGGGATGTAGCGGTAGACGAGGGTGGAGAGCCGGGGCTCGACCACGACGTCGTAGCGCGGGTCGGCGGCGAGCAGCGCGAAGCCCTCGGCGGCGAGGTCGCAGACCTCGTCGAAGAGCTGCCCGACACCGTCGGCGCCCATGACGCGCAGGGTCATCCAGAGCTTGAGCGCGTCGAAGCGGCGGGTGGTCTGGAGCGACTTGTCCACCTGGTTGGGGATCCGCTCCACGACCGTCCGGGCCGGGTTGAGGTAGTCGGCGTGGTAGGTCGCGTGGCGCAGGGTCGCCCCGTCGCGGACCAGCAGCGCCGAGGAACTCACCGGCTGGAAGAAGGACTTGTGGAAGTCGACGGTGACCGAGTCGGCCCGCTCGATGCCGGCCAGGAGGTGGCGGCGGGTCGGCGAGGCGAGCAGTCCGCAGCCGTAGGCGGCGTCCACGTGCATCCAGGCGCCGTACTCGTCGGCCAGGGCGGCGACCTCGGGCAGCGGGTCGATGGAGCCGAAGTCGGTGGTGCCGGCGGTGGCGACGATCGCCATCGGGACGAGGCCCTCGGCGCGGCAGGCCTCCAGCTCGGCGGCGAGGACCACGGACTGCATCCGCTTGTCCCGGTCGACCGGGACGGAGATGACGGCGTCCTGGCCGAGGCCGAGGAGGTTCGCGGACTTCTGGACGCTGAAGTGGCTGCACTCGGAGGAGAAGATCCGGAGCTTCGACAGGTCGTCCGTCTTCGCCTCCTCGCGGGCGAGGAGCAGGGACTGCAGGTTGGACTGCGAACCGCCGCTGGTGAAGACGCCGTCGGCGGCGGGGCCGAAGCCGATGCGGCCGTTGGTCCAGTCGACGAGCTTGCGCTCGATGAGGGTGCCGCCCGCGCTCTGGTCCCAGGTGTCGAGCGAGGAGTTGACCGCCGAGAGGACGGCCTCGCCGAGGACGGCCGGGATGACCACCGGGCAGTTGAGGTGGCCCAGGTAGCGGGGGTGGTGGAAGTAGACGGCGTCGCGGAGGTAGACGCTCTCCAGCTCGTCGAGGGCGGCGGAGGAGTCGCCGAGCGGCCGGTCGAGGTCGACGGCGTCGATGACGGGCGCCAGCTCGGCGGGGGTCACGCCGGTGAACGGGGCTCGCGTCGTGGCGAGTCGGTCCGCCACGCGCGCGACTCCCTCGGTGACGGCGCGCCGGTAGCTCTCCGCCGTGGCGTCGTTGAGCAGGTGCGAGCGCATGTGGGGGGCCTCCTGGTGCGGGGCTCGGTCGCGCCCTCCGGACAGGAAATGGGGGCGAGGGGCGACACGGTGAAAGCTAGGTTAGCCTAACCTAACTTTTTCTCGTGTCGACCCCTCGCCCCGCCTGGGTCACGCCCGTTGGTGCCGTATCGCCCGGAGTGTCCGAAACGGCGGAGTGTGGCCTCTGTTACTCCTCGGTGAGGGCGTCCTCGCGCGTCTCGTCCGGGACCTCGCGCAGCGCGTCCTCGGACAGCCCCTTGCGCCAGTAGCCGACGAACGTCACCCGGCGGCGGTCGAGTTCGCGCTCCCGCACGAAGTACCTCCGCAGCGCCTTCACCGCGCCGGACTCGCCCGCGATCCAGACGTAGGGGGCCTCGCCGGGCAGTTCGACACCGCGCACCGCGTCCACGGCGGACGGCGCCCCCTCCTCCCGTACGAGCCAGGTGACGCGCGCGTCCGCCCGCGTCGACAGCTCCGCGCGGTCACCGGAGTACGGCACTTCCAGGAACACCTGGGCGCGGGTCCCGGCCGGCAGCCACTCCAGGACGGCCGACGCGGCGGGGAGGGCCGTCTCGTCCGCCCAGATCAGCACCGAGTCGGCGTCCCCGGGCGGCTGGAAGCGGACGGCGGTGTTCTCGGCGACCGCCGGGCCGAGCACGACCACGCGGTCGCCGGGCACGGCCCCGCCGGCCCAGCGGCAGGCGGGGCCGCCGTCCTCGTGGAGCGCGAAGTCGATGTCCAGCTCGTCCACCGGCCCGGTGCGCTGCTCGCGGACGGTGTACGAGCGCATCACGGCCCGGACGTCGGCGGGCATCGCGCGCCAGGCGCCGAGGACCGCGTACATGTCCTGCCCGTCCAGCGGCGGCAGGACGGGCTCCTCCTGGCCGGGGTGCGGCAGGAAGAGGGAGAGGGACTGGTCGCGGCCGCCGGCGGCGAACCTCCGCAGGTCGTCGCCGGTGAAGGTGATCCGGACCAGCGACGGGCCGAGCCGCCGGGTCCGGTCCACCCGGAGGCGGAAGAACTGGAAGGGGGCGGTCTCGGCGTGCGTCATGGGGCAGGACACCTTTGCGGTACGGGCGAGGGTGAGCGCGAGGGCGGGCGAGGGCGACCGGGAGGGCGGGCGAGGGGTCGGTCACCCCGAGGGAGAGTCAGGATAGGTTAGCCTAACCTCACAATTTCGGGGTGGGGCGGGGCGGCACGACGGAGCCCGCCGCCCCGAGGGGACGACGGGCTTCCGTGGGCGGCCGGGCCGGCCTTCAGGCCTGCAGGCCCAACTCCCGCGCGATCAGCATCCGCTGGACCTCGCTCGTGCCCTCGCCGATCTCCAGGATCTTCGAGTCGCGCCACATCCGGGCCACCGGGTACTCGTTCATGAAGCCGTAGCCGCCGTGGATCTGCGTCGCCTCACGGGCGTTGTCCACGGCCACCGTGGAGGAGTACAGCTTCGCGATCGCCGCCTCCTTCTTGAACGGCTCGCCGAGGACGAGCCGCGAGGCCGCGTCCCGCCAGCCGACCCGGGCCATGTGGGCCTTCGTCTCCATGTCGGCGATCTTGAACTGGATCGCCTGGTTGTCACCGATCGGCCGGCCGAAGGCGTGCCGCTCCTTCGCGTACTTCACCGACTCGTCGACACAGCCCTGCGCGAGCCCGGTCGCGAGCGCCGAGATCGCGACCCGGCCCTCGTCGAGGATCCGCAGGAACTGCGCGTACCCGCGCCCCTCCTCGCCGAGCAGGTTCGCGGCGGGCACCCGGACGTCCGCGAAGGACAGCTCGCGGGTGTCCGAGGCGTTCCAGCCGACCTTCGAGTAGGGGGCGGCGACGGTGAAACCGGGGGTGCCGGAGGGAACGATGATCGAGGAGATCAGCGGGCGCCCGTCGGGCTTGCGGCCGGTGACCGCCGTGACCGTCACCAGACCCGTGATGTCCGTACCGGAGTTGGTGATGAAGCACTTGGAGCCGTTGATGACCCAGTCGTCGCCGTCACGGACGGCGGTGGTGCGGGTCCCGCCGGCGTCGCTGCCCGCGCCGGGCTCGGTCAGCCCGAAGGCGCCCAGGATCTCGCCCGAGCACATCCGGGGGAGCCACTCCCGCTTCTGCTCCTCGGTGCCGAACAGGTGCAGCGGCATCGCGCCCAGCGAGACGCCCGCCTCCAGGGTGATGGCGACCGAGGAGTCGACCCGGGCCAGCTCCTCCAGGGCGATGCCGAGAGCCAGGTAGTCGCCTCCCATGCCGCCGTACTCCTCGGGGAACGGCAGCCCGAACAGGCCCATGCGGCCCATCTCGCGGACGATCTCGTAGGGGAACTCGTGCCGCTCGTAGTAGTCGCCGATCTTCGGCGCCACGACGTCGTGGGCGAACGCCTCGACGGTACGGCGGAGTTCCTCGTGCTCTGCGGAGAGCCGGTGGTCGAGGGACATGGTGTTCGTCACTCCTTGTGGGAGAGGGCGCGGACGGTCCGGGAAGGGCTGGGTCGGCCCAGCTGTTCGGCCATCCACACGCTTGCGGCGGTGAGGGCGGTCAGATCGACCCCGGTCTCGATGCCGAGACCGTCGAGCATCCACACGAGGTCCTCGGTGGCGAGGTTGCCCGTCGCGCTCTTCGCGTACGGGCAGCCGCCGAGTCCGCCGGCGGAGGCGTCGACGGTGGTCACTCCGTGGCGGAGCGCGGCGAGGGTGTTGGAGAGGGCCTGGCCGTAGGTGTCGTGGAAGTGCACGGCGATACGGGAGGTGGGGACGCCGGCCTCGTTCAGCGCGGTGAGGAGCGCCTCGACATGGCCCGGGGTGGCCACCCCGATCGTGTCCCCGAGGCTCAGCTCGTCGCAGCCCATCTCGGCCAGCGCCCTGGTGACCCGGACGACCTGCTCGATCGGGACGGCGCCCTCCCAGGGGTCGCCGAAGCACATCGAGAGATAGCCGCGGACGTTCAGCCCCGCCTCTATGGCGCGGGTGACCGTCGGGGCGAAGAGCGCGAGGGCCTCGTCGACGGTCCGGTTGAGGTTGGCCTTCGCGAAGGACTCCGTGGCGGAGGCGAAGACGGCGATGTCACGGGCGCCGAGCGCGAGGGCCCGGTCCAGGCCGCGCTCGTTGGGCACGAGCACCGGGAGCCGGACCGGCAGGTCGCGGACGAGCGGGAACAGCTCCTCCGCGTCCGCCAGTTGGGGCACCCACTTGGGGTGCACGAAACTGGTGGCCTCGACGGTGGAGAGCCCGGCGGCGGCGAGCCGCCGGACGAACTCCGCCTTCACCCCGGTCGGGACGGCCGTCTTCTCGTTCTGCAGCCCGTCCCGGGCGCCGACCTCGTGGATCCGGACCCGGGCGGGCAGCGCCGGATCCCGCACCGTCATGGGCAGACCCGTGGTCACGCGTCCTCCCCGGCGGTCTCGTGGGGCGCCACCACGGCCAGGACCTGGTCCATGGCCACGGTGGAGCCGGGGGTGACGTCGAGCTCGGTCACGGTGCCGGCGTGCGGGGCGGAGATGACGTGCTCCATCTTCATCGCCTCGACGACCAGCAGGCTCTGCCCGGCCTCGACCTCGTCCCCGACCGCCACCTTGACGACGGTCACCGTGCCGGGCATGGGCGCGGCGAGCGTGTCGGCACCGCCGTGCCTCGCCCCGCTGAGCGCGGCCTCGACCGGGTCGTGGTCGAGGACGTGCCAGGAGTCGCCGTCGCGGCCGAGCCAGTCGCCCGCGCGGTGGAAGGTGTGGGTGACGCCGTCCAGGGTCACCGTCACCGCAGTGTCCGTGACCCGGGTGCGCTCCGGGGCCGCGACCGTCACCGGTTCCCTTCCCGGCACCCGTACCGGGAAGGAGAGCGGGGCCGGCCGGCCGCCCAGGCGCCAGCCGCTCGGCACCGAGAACGGGTCCGTCCAGCCGTCCCGGGGCGCCGGGGCCAGCTCCGCCCGCCGGACGGCCGCCGCCGCCGCGTACACCTCCGCCGGTACGTCCTGCCGGACCAGGCTCTCGGCGTCCCGCTCCACCAGACCCGTGTCCAGGGCGCCGGAGACGACGTCCGGGTGGGCCAGCAGGTTCCGCAGGAAGCCCGCGTTCGTCGGGACGCCCAGGGTGACCGTGTCCGCCAGGGCCGCGCGGAGGCGGCGCAGGGCCGTCGGTCGGTCCGGGGCGTGGACGATGACCTTCGACAGCATCGGGTCGTACAGGCTGCCGACCTCCGTGCCCTCGCTCAGACCCGAGTCCGTGCGGACGCCTCCCCCGAGCATTCCGTGCAGGGGGGACCCCTGCGGCTCGCGCAGCGAGAGGACCGTGCCGCCCGAGGGGAGAAAGCCCCGGGAGGGGTCCTCCGCGCAGATCCGGGCCTCGATCGCCCAGCCGGTGAGGCTGATGTCGTCCTGCGCGAAGGCCAGCTTCTCGCCCGCCGCCACCCTCAGCTGCCACTCCACCAGATCGATGCCGGTGATCAGCTCGGTCACCGGGTGCTCGACCTGGAGACGGGTGTTCATCTCCATGAAGTAGTACGAGGACGGGTCGACGCCCGGGACGATGAACTCGACCGTCCCCGCGCCCACATAGCCGCAGGAGCGCGCCGCCTCGACCGCCGCCGCGCCCATCGCCGCGCGGATCTCCGGAGTCAGCAGGACGCTCGGCGCCTCCTCGATGATCTTCTGGTGGCGGCGCTGGAGCGAGCACTCGCGCTCCCCGAGGTGCACGACGTTGCCGTGCGCGTCCGCCAGGACCTGGATCTCGATGTGCCGGGGCCGGTCGATCCACCGCTCCACGAGCAGCGTGTCGTCACCGAAGGAGGAGCGCGCCTCGCGGCGGGCCGCCGCGATCTCGTCGGTGAGCGTCGACAGGTCGCGCACGAGGCGCATGCCCTTGCCGCCGCCGCCCGCCGAGGGCTTGAGGAGCACGGGGGCGCCCAGCTCGCGTGCCGCCGCCTCCAGTTCCGGGTCGGCCGCGCCGGGGACGACCGGCACGCCCGCCGCCTTGACGGTCTCCTTCGCCGTGATCTTGTCGCCCATCAGGGAGATCGCGGGGGCGGGCGGCCCGATGAAGACGAGGCCGGCGTCCGCGCAGGCCCGCGCGAACCCCGCGTTCTCCGCGAGGAATCCGTAGCCGGGGTGGACGGCCTGCGCGCCGGTGCGGGCGGCGGCGTCGAGGAGCGCCGGGACGGACAGGTACGACTCGGCGGCGGGCGGCGGGCCGATCCGCACCGCCGTGTCCGCCTCCCGCACGTGCCGGGCGTCGGCGTCCGCGTCGCTGTACACGGCCACCGAGCGCACGCCCATCTCCCGCAGCGTGCGGATGACCCGGACGGCGATCTCGCCCCGGTTGGCGACGAGGACGGTGTCGAACATGGACTGCATCTCCGTGGGTCCCCTCACATCCGGAAGACGCCGAACTGGGGGTCTCCCAGGGGCGCGTTGGCACAGGCGGTCAGGGCGAGCCCGAGGACCTGCCGGGTCTCCAGCGGGTCGATGACCCCGTCGTCCCAGAGCCGGGCGGTCGCGTAGTAGGCGCTGCCCTGGCTCTCGTACTGCTCGCGGATCGGGGCCTTGAAGGCCTCTTCCTCCTCCGCGCTCCACCCGTCGCCGAGCTGGTCGCGCTTGACCGTCGCGAGGACGGACGCGGCCTGCTCGCCGCCCATGACCGAGATCTTGGCGTTGGGCCACATCCACAGGAAGCGCGGCGAGTACGCCCGGCCGCACATCGAGTAGTTGCCCGCGCCGTACGAACCGCCGACGACCACGGTCAGCTTCGGGACGCGGGTGGTCGCCACGGCCGTCACCATCTTGGCGCCGTGCTTGGCGATGCCGCCGTGCTCGTACGCCTTGCCGACCATGAAGCCCGTGATGTTCTGCAGGAACACCAGCGGGATGCCGCGCTGGTCGCACAGCTCGATGAAGTGCGCGCCCTTCTGGGCCGACTCGGCGAACAGGATGCCGTTGTTGGCGACGATCCCGACCGGGTGCCCGTGGATCCGGGCGAATCCGGTGATCAGCGTCTGCCCGTACTCGGACTTGAACTCCTGGAAGCGGGAGCCGTCCACGACCCGGGCGATGACCTCGCGCACGTCGTAGGGGGTGCGGGAGTCCACCGGCACCGCGCCGTACAGCCCGTACGGATCGACCTTCGGCTCCTCGACCGGCTCCACCGACCAGGGCAGCGGGCCGCGCTCCGGGAGCGTGGCGACGATGTTCCGGACGATGCGCAGCGCGTGCGCGTCGTCCTCCGCCAGGTGGTCGGTGACGCCGGAGATCCGGGAGTGGACCTCGCCGCCGCCCAGCTCCTCCGCCGTCACGACCTCACCGGTCGCCGCCTTCACCAGCGGCGGACCACCGAGGAAGATCGTGCCCTGGTTCCGCACGATCACGGCCTCGTCGCTCATCGCCGGGACGTACGCGCCACCGGCCGTGCACGAACCGAGGACCGCCGCGATCTGCGGGATGCCCGCGCCGGACATCCGGGCCTGGTTGTAGAAGATCCGGCCGAAGTGCTCCCGGTCGGGGAAGACCTCGTCCTGCATCGGCAGGAACGCGCCGCCCGAGTCGACCAGGTAGAGGCAGGGGAGACGGTTCTCCAGAGCCACCTCCTGGGCGCGGAGGTGCTTCTTCACCGTCATCGGGTAGTACGTGCCGCCCTTGACGGTCGCGTCGTTGGCGACGATCACGCACTCGCGGCCCGAGACCCGGCCGATGCCCGCGATGACACCGGCCGCCGGTGCCTGGTCGCCGTACATGCCGTTCGCCGCGAGCGGGGCCAGCTCCAGGAAGGGTGAGCCCGGGTCGAGCAGGGCGTCCACCCGGTCCCGCGGCAGCAGCTTGCCGCGCGCGGTGTGCCGGGCCCGGGACTTCTCACCGCCGCCCAGCGCCGCCGCCGCGAGCTTGGCGCGCAGGGCGGCCGCCAGCTCGTGGTGCGCCGCCTCGTTCGCCTGCCAGGCCGGCGAGGCGGGATCCGCCGCACTCGACAGCACAGGTGCCTGCTGCATCCCTCGAGCTCCCTTGCTCGGTTAATGAGCGTTAACGTATGTCGCTCAGGTTAACGACCGCTAACGGGGTTGTCTAGAATCGAATCCATGACCACGACCCCGACCGTCACCGGTAGAACCGCCACCGGCCGGACCGACGCCCCCACGCGGCGCGAGCAGATCCTCAAGGAGGCCGCCCGCCTCTTCGCCGAGCGCGGCTTCCACGGCGTGGGCGTGGACGAGATAGGAGCCGCCGTCGGCATCAGCGGCCCCGGCCTCTACCGCCACTTCCCCGGCAAGGACGCGATGCTCGCGGAACTCCTCGTCGGCATCAGCGAGCGGCTCCTCGACGGCGGCCGGCTGCGGGTCGGCGAGAGCGCCGGCGGCCCCGAGGCCCTGCTCGGCGCCCTCATCGACGGACACATCGACTTCGCCCTCGACGACCGGCCCCTGATCACCCTCCACGACCGCGAGCTGGACCGGCTCAAGGACGAGGACCGCAAGCGCGTACGGCAGCTGCAGCGGCAGTACGTGGAGCTGTGGGTCACGGTGGTGCGGGAGCTGTACCCCGACGCGGGGGAGTCCGAGTCGCGGACCGCCGTCCACGCCGTCTTCGGCCTCCTCAACTCCACCCCGCACCTCGCCGCCCTCGGCCGCGGTCCGATGGAGGCCCTCCTCAAGCGCCTGGCCCACGGGGCCTTCGGGGCGCTGGAAGGCTGAGCCCACGGCGGGTCCACGGCGGGTCCTCCGGCGGGTCCGCGGCGGGTCCCCAGCCGATCCCCTGGCGGCTCCACGGCGGGTCCGCGGCCGATCCTCCGGCGGCTCCACGGCGGGTCCACGGGCCGGAATGATTGCCCACATCGGGGCGGCGTCCTCCAGAATGAGCCCCATGCCGATACTCAGCCGCCCCGCCCTTGTCGAGCACCTCGTCCGCACCCGGATCGCGGGAGACGTCGCCACGCCGCGCGACAACAACCTCTCCCACTACCGCAAGCTCGCCAACGGCGACCGGCACTACTGGCTCGGCCTGGAGCTCGGAGACCGCTGGGCCGACGAGCAGGACGTGCTCGCCGTGATGGCCGAGCGCTGCGGCGTCGTCGACGACCCGGCCCACCGCACCGGACAGGACACCATCGACCCCGAGCTGACCGTCGACGGCCTCGACCGCATGGCCGCCCGGCTGCGCAAGGCCGCCGCCGGCAAGGAGCGGGTCCTCTTCGCCACCGGCCACCCCGGCGCGCTCATCGACGTCCACAGCCGCGTCGCCGCCGGGCTCCGCGCCCAGGGCTGCGACATCGTGAAGATCCCCGGCGGGCTCGTCGCCGACGAGGGGTACGTCGTGCAGTTCGCCGACGTCGCCGTCTTCGAACGCGGCGCCAGCCTCTGGCACACCCACTCCCCGGAGCCGATGAACGCCATCCTCGACGCGCTCGGCGAGGCCGGCCGCCCCGACCTGGTCGTCGCCGACCACGGCTGGGCCGGGCGGGCGGGCCAGCGCGGGATCGACTCCGTCGGCTACGCGGACTGCAACGACCCCGCGCTCTTCATCGGCGAGGCGGAGGGCACGATGCAGGTCACCATCCCGCTGGACGACCACGTCCTCGACCCGCGCTTCTACGAGCCGATGACGGAGTACACGCTGGCGGCGGCCGGCCTGTCCTGACGGCCGGTCTACTCCGGCGGCCCGGCCGGCCGGTTCCGGCGCTGCCCCACCCCCGGCGTGGGGTCCAGGTAGACGCGGCGGATCGACGGGAAGCGCTCGCGCAGCTGGGCCTCCGCGTCCTCGCACGCCCACTCCACCTGCGCCGCCGACGCCACGTCCCGGAAGTCGATCTTCGCCGCGATCAGCACCTCTCCCGGCCCCTGGATGAGCGTCGTCAGATCGAGGACGTCCACGATGTGCGGCACGGAGAGCAGCTCCTCGCGGACCTCGGCCCGTACGTGCTTCGGCAGCGGCCGCCCGATGAGGAGCTCGGCGTTGGAGCGGCCGAGCACCCAGGCCACGTACACGAGCAGGACGCCGATGAGGATCGATGCGACGCCGTCCCAGACGCCCGAGCCGGTGATCTGGCCGCCGAGGAGGCCGCCCGCCGCCAGCATCAGTCCGGCGAGGGCGGCGGAGTCCTCCATGACCACCGCCTTGACGGTGGTGTCGGGGGTGAGCCGCATGTAGCGGGCGAACGGGGTCCGCGCCCGCTCCGCCTCGGCCTGGACCTGCCGGACGCCGGTCCGCAGGGAGTACCCCTCCAGGAGGAAGGCGATGCCGAGGACGATGTACGAGACGAGCGGGTCGCCGAGCTCCTCGCCGTGGGTGAGGGTGTGGATACCGTCGTAGATCGAGAAGACCGCGCCGCCCACGAAGGTGGCGACGGCGGCGAGCATCGCCCACACGTACCGCTCGCCCGCGTACCCCACGGGGTGGTCCTCGTCGGCCGGCTTCCCGCTCCGCTTGAGCGCGGTCAGCAGCATGACCTCGGTGACGGTGTCGGCGACCGAGTGGGCGGCCTCCGACAGCATCGCGCTGGACCCGCTGATGACACCGGCGACGGCCTTGGCGGCGGCGATCCCCAGGTTCGCCACCGCCGCCACGATCACTGTGAAGGTGCTCTCACCGTTCTCCGCCATGATCGGACGGTATGTCCGGTCATCAGTGCGGGACGCGAACGACACCCTCCTGGATGACGGAGATCGCGAGCTTCCCGTCCTGCGTCCAGATCCTGGCCTGACCGAGACCGCGCCCGCCGGCGGCGGACGGCGACTCCTGGTCGTACAGGAGCCATTCGTCGGCCCGGAACGGCCGGTGGAACCACATCGCGTGGTCGAGGGAGGCCCCGACCACGTCCCCGACGGCCCAGCCGCCCCGCCCGTGCGCGAGCAGGACGGAGTCGAGCAGCGTCATGTCGGAGACGTACGTCGCCAGGCAGAGGTGCAGCAGGGGGTCGTCGGCCAGCTTGCCGTTGGTGCGGAACCACACCTGCGAGCGCGGCTCGCGCGGCTCGCCGACCGAGCCCCACGGCGGGGTGTCCGCGTACCGCAGGTCCACCGCCGCGCGCGCCTGGACGAGCCGGGACGCGACCTCCTCCGGCAGGTGCCGGGGGAGCATCTCGGCGGCCGTCGGCAACGACTCCGGGTCCGGCGCGGCCGGCATGTCCGCCTGGTGGTCGAGCCCCTCCTCGTACGCCTGGAAGGAGGCGGAGAGGTGGAAGATCGGCTGCCCGTGCTGGACCGCGACGACCCGGCGGGTGGTGAAGGACCGGCCGTCACGGATGCGGTCGACCGTGTACACGATCGGCGCGCCGGGGTCGCCGGGGCGCAGGAAGTACGCGTGGAGCGAGTGCGCCGGACGGTCCTCCGGCACGGTCCGCCCCGCCGCCACCAGCGCCTGGGCGGCCACCTGGCCGCCGAACACGCGGGGGACGAGCGCGGAGCGGGACTCGCCCCGGAAGATGTCCCGCTCGATCCGCTCCAGGTCGAGCAGATCGAGCAGGGCGTCCAGGGCGTTGTGCGGATCGGGCACGTGGACCTACAAGCCCATCGACTTGGCGATGATCGACTTCATGATCTCGCTGGTGCCGCCGTAGATGCGGTTGACGCGGTTGTCCGCGTACAGGCGCGCGATCGGGTACTCGTTCATGTAGCCGTAGCCGCCGTGCAGCTGGAGGCAGCGGTCGATGACGCGGTGCGCGACCTCGGTGCAGAAGAGCTTGGCGCTCGCGGCCTCGGCCGGGGTCAGCTCGCCGGCGTCCAGGGCCTCCAGGGCGCGGTCGGCGACGGCCTCGGCCGCGTCCACCTCGGCCTGGCAGGCGGCCAGCTCGAACTTGGTGTTCTGGAAGTGCGCGACCGGCTTGCCGAAGACCGTGCGGTCGGTCACGTACTGCTGGGCGAAGCGGACGGCGGCCTTGGCCTGGGCGTACGCGCCGAAGGCGATGCCCCAGCGCTCGGAGGCCAGGTTGTGGCCGAGGTAGTAGAAGCCCTTGTTCTCCTCGCCGAGCAGGTCCTCGACCGGCACCTTCACGTCGACGAACGCCAGCTCGGCGGTGTCGGAGGTGCGCAGGCCGAGCTTGTCCAGCTTGCGGCCGATGGAGTAGCCCTCGGACGTGGTGTCCACGGCGAAGAGGGAGATGCCGTGGCGGCGGTCCTCGGCCGTCGGGGCGGACGTACGGGCGCAGACGATCACGCGGTCGGCGTGGACGCCACCGGTGATGAAGGTCTTCGAGCCGTTGAGGACGTAGTGCGTGCCGTCCTCGGAGAGCTTGGCGGTGGTCTTCATGCCCGCGACGTCGGAGCCGGTGCCCGGCTCGGTCATCGCGAGGGCCCACATCTCCTCGCCGGTGACGAACTTCGGCAGGTAGCGCTTCTTCTGGTCGCCGGTGGCGAGCATCTTGATGTACGGCAGGGCGAGCAGCACGTGGACGCCGGAGCCGCCGAACTGGACGCCCGCGCGCGAGGTCTCCTCGTACAGGACGGCCTCGAACTTGTGGGTGTCCAGGCCCGCGCCGCCGAACTCCTCGGGCACGTTGATGCCGAAGACGCCCAGCTCGCCGAGCTTGTCGTAGAACTCGCGCGGCGCCTGACCGGCCGCGAACCACTCGTCGTAGACGGGAACGACCTCGGCCTCGATGAAGGCCCGGATGGTCTCCCGGAACGCCTCGTGGTCCTCGTTGAATACGGTACGGCGCACGAGCCGCCTCCTTCGGGTCCTGTCCTGGTCCGGCCTGGCGCTTGTCTAAGCGCTTGCTCAGCCTCGTCCTCCGAAGTTACCCAGCGGTCACCCGCTCTGTCCAGAGCTCTCGCCTGTGATCCAGCGCCTACCGATGTCGTCGTACTCCTGGACCGGCCTTCCCTCGATCCCACTGGTTCGAAACGGCTCCCCCTCCTCGTCCCCGATCCGGACCGTGCCCGAACGGCCCTCGGAGCTCCACACCAGCTCCAGGTACCAGCGGCAGTCGCAGCCCGCGGTCCGGGCGGTGACGAGCAGTTCCTCGGGGTCGGTGGAGGTGACCGTGTACGGGAAGGAGACGGCGGGGATCTTCCGGCCCTCGGCGCCGGACGCGTCGTAGCCGTCGACCGGCCGGGCGAGCGGACGCGATACGTCGAGGTCGACGGCGAAGTGGCGGGGGGTGACGGCGCCGCCGCAGCCGTTGCCCATCCGGTAGGCGGTCCAGGGGAGGGGCGCGGCACGGTCGACGACGCGGACGTGGAGGGCCTGGAGGACGACGGCGGACGACGGCGACCTGCCCTGGAGCGAGATCCGCACGAGCGTCTCCCCGCCGTGCACGGCGGCGTGCGCGCCCGCCCACGCGGCGGCGTCCCCCGGCGGCGGAGGCGGCGCGAAGCCGCGCGCGCCGCGGTCGACGAGATAGACGTGCCCGCAGCCGTCCTGCCAGACCTGGGAGTCGGCGGTCCAGGTGAAGGGCGCGGGAGCCGGGGCGGGCCTCGTCCCGGTCCCCGTCGTGGTCGAGGCCGGTGGGGCCGTGGACCTCGGAGGGGCCGCGGCCTCCGGACCGCCGGGGAACCCGGGCCGTACGAGGACCAGGACGAGCGCGAGAGCGATCACGGCGGCCCCGGCCCCGGCGACCAGCGCGCCCCGCCGGAACCACGGCCGGGCGGCGCGCGGCGCGGGGACGGGGGTGACGGCGGTGACGGTACCGAGGGCGGGGGAGACGGGCGCGTGGGGGGCGGGCTCAGGTGCGGGCTCCGGCTCGGACCTCGGTTCGGGGGTGCGCTCGGGGGTGGGTACGGGCGTGGGCACGGGTTTCGGTCCCGGCTCCCGCTCGGGCTCCTGTTGCCGCTCCCGGTCCGGTACGGGCTCCCGTTCCCCCTCCGGCTCCGGTTCCGGCTCCGGTTCCGGGTGCGGTTCCGGCTCCGGCGGGATCGGGCGGCGGGAGCGGTCCGCGCGGCTCCACAGTTCTTCCAGGGTCCGGCGCTCGCGCTCGTCGGCGCCGCAGAGGCGGGCCATCCGGTCGATCACGGTGAACCGTTCCGGCACCGTCTCGCCCGAGCAGTACCGGTGCAGCGTGGACGCGCTCACGTTGAGCCGGCGGCCCAGCGATTCGTAGCTGCGGCCGCCGCGTGCCTTCACCGCGCGCAGCCGCGCCGAGAACTCCTCGACCGCCGCGTCCTTCGACTTTCCCATCCGGCCCCGACCCCATCCCGTCCCACGGCATCCCGCACCACTCACGTTCTCCCACGTCAACGGGGGTGGAATGGTTCCGGGACGAGAAGGCGCGCGGCAGCGTTGCGGCGGCCGGGCGCCTGGCCCGAGGCTGGTGGAGCACCGACCGAACCACAGGGGGATCACCAGTCATGACCACGTTCCGTTCCGCACTCACCGCCTCCGCCGTCGTCCTGGGCCTCGCGGCCCTCGCCACGGCCCCGGCGCAGGCCGCGGCCCAGCCCGCCTTCCTCGCCGCCTCCCAGATGCCGTCGTCGTCGACGCCGTGGACCGCCAGCCAGATCTTCACCGGCGTCCCGGAGAACGGCGGCGCCCTCTGCGCCCCGTACAAGATCCCGGCGCAGAACACCCGCTACCGCGAGTTCAACACCGAGCTCGACACCAACGGCGTCCAGATCACCACCGTCGCCCGCACCGAGGCCGACGCCGTGAAGCTGGTCGACACCCTGCGCAAGTCCCTCGCCGGCTGCGGGCCCCTGCTTCAGAAGCAGAACCCGGGCCTCAAGGCCGTCAGCGCCGCCCACGGCAAGGTCGCCGTCGAGGAGGGCGCCTGGGTCTACAGCCTGGACACCGCCGACCCGCAGGTCGGCAACACCGACATCCACCTCTTCTCGGTGGGCCGGGACGGCAGGACCGTCACCTTCGTCCGGTGGGGTCAGATGGGCGACTTCAAGGACGCCCCGCTGAACGCCTTCAGGACGACGACGAAGACCGCGGTCAACAAGCTCCACTGACCCCGGGGCCCGGGATCACCCGGACGCGGAGGTGAGCGCGAACCACAGCTCCATCCGTACGTTCGGGTCGTCCAGGTCCCGGTCCAGGAGCGCGGCGCAGCGGGTGATCCGCTGCCGGACGGTGTTGCGGTGGATGTCCATCGCGGTCGCCGTCCGGTCCCAGCTGCCGTGCAGGGACAGCCAGGTGCGCAGGGTCTCCCCGAGCGGTTCCGTGAGGGGGGCGAGCAGGGCGCGGGAGTGGGCGGCGGCCTCGGCCGGGTCCACCAGGGCGGCGATGCCTCCCGGGCGGTGGCGGACCAGGGGCGTCCGGGTGGCCTCCGCCCGGCGCAGGGCCCGTGCCGCCTGCGCGTCGGCGGCGGCGAGCTCCTCCGCCCCGGCGGGCGCGCCGACGCCGAGGGTCCAGCCGGGCTGCTCGGTGACGGGGGCGGAGGCGGGCAGCAGCAGGCGGACGGTCACGGGGGTGTCGTCACGCCGGCCGCCGCCCGCCTTCCCGCGGGCCTCTCCGGCGTCCGCCCCGCCCGTCTTCCCGCCCCCCGCCTCTCCGCCGTCCCCATCCGTGTCCACCAGGGGCGTCCCCAGCGCCGCCGCCAGCGAGGCCGCCGCGAACGGGGTGCCGTCGCCGCCCCGTGCGTGGACCACCGTCCACGGGCCGGCGCCCAGGCCGCCCACGACCTGCGCCGGGGCCGCGCCGAGCAGCAGCCGGACCAGGGCTCCGTCCCGTACCGTCGCCTCCGCGCCCCGGTGCGGTGCCGTGAGCAGGGACAGCAGGACGACCGCGACCCCCGCGACCGTGTGGTCCCCGGGGCCGCGCCGCTCCGTCGCCACCCCGAGCGTCAGCCCGTCGCCGCCGCCGAGCGCGTACGCGGCGAGCCGGAGACCGCCGCCGTCCCCGCTCGCCGAGGCGGGACCGCCGGGGCGCGGCCCGAGCACCCCCGCCAGCTCGCGCAGCGCCCGCGCCGCGTCCGCCGGCACCTCCCGTCCGGCCGCCACCGACTCCGTGCCGTCCGGGCCGAAGAGGACCGCCCGGCCGCCCAGCCGTGAGGCGAGCGCGCCGAGCACCGCGGGGACCGGGGCCGGCCGGGCGGCGGCCGCCGCCAGGGACTGCTGGGCCTCCGTCACCCGGCGCAGTTCGTGCAGCCGGGCTTCCGCCATCAGCCGCCACAGCGCCCGCGCCACCGCGGTGAACGGGGTCTTCGGCGGCACCTCGACCAGTGGCAGCCCCTGGCGGGCGCAGGCCTCGACCAGCTCCTCCGGGACCGTGTCGTACACCGGCGCCACCCCGAAGCCGAGCGCCGCCGCGCCCGCCGCCACGACCCGCTCCACGTAGCGGGCCGGGTCGGTGAGCTGCACTCCCGCGGTCATCAGCAGCTCGCCGCCGAGCAGGTACGGGTAGGGGTCGGCCATCTCCGAGGTGTGCACCCAGTGGATCGAGACGTCCTCGGGCCCGGCGAGCAGCCGGAGCCCGAGGTCCCGGCGGGCGAGCAGCGCGGTGAGGGAGACGGGCGGGGCGGGGGGAGTGGCGGCGAGCTCGGCGGAGGTCATGGTCATGTGCCCTTCGTACATCTCGCGGCCGGACAGTGGAGGAAACGTACACTTCTACGTCGCTTTCCGGCCACCTACTGTCGTGGCATCCAGAGGCCGCGGGTACGGGCGGATGTCCCCGCGATCCGCCTCCGGATCCCTCTCCGGAGGCCCCGGGCCACCAGGCCGCACGGCCCTCCGAGGGGGATTCCCCCGCACGACACGCCACCGAGGTGCGCGAAGGAGGGCCCCATGGCCGTCGATTACACAGTGATCGTCCTGTATCTGGCCGGCATGCTCGCGATGGGCTGGTGGGGCATGCGCCGCGCCAAGTCCAAGAGCGAGTTCCTGGTCGCCGGACGCCGCCTCGGGCCCTGGATGTACTCCGGGACCATGGCCGCCATCGTCCTCGGCGGCGCGTCCACCATCGGCGGCGTCGGCCTCGGCTACAAGTACGGCCTCTCCGGGGCCTGGATGGTCTTCGCCATCGGCCTCGGACTGCTCGCGCTGAGCGTCTTCTTCTCCGCGCGGATCGCCCGGCTCAAGGTCTACACCGTCTCCGACATGCTCGACCTCCGCTACGGCGGCCGGGCCGGCGTCATCTCGGGCGTCGTCATGTGGGCGTACACGCTGATGCTCGCGGTCACTTCGACCATCGCGTACGCCACGATCTTCGACGTCCTCTTCGACCTGCCCCGGACCGTCGCGATCGTCCTCGGCGGCACCATCGTCGTCGCCTACTCGACGCTCGGCGGCATGTGGTCCATCACCATCACCGACATGGTGCAGTTCGTGGTGAAGACCGTCGGCGTGCTGCTCCTGCTGCTGCCGATCGCCGTCGTCAAGGCCGGCGGCTTCGCCGAGATGAAGGCCGCGCTGCCCACCTCGTACTTCGAGCCCCTCGGCATCGGCGGCGAGACGATCTTCACGTACGTGCTGATCTACACCTTCGGCATGCTCATCGGCCAGGACATCTGGCAGCGGGTCTTCACCGCCCGCACCGACAAGGTCGCCAGGTGGGGCGGCACCGTCGCCGGCACCTACTGCCTCGCGTACGCCCTCGCCGGAGCCGTCATCGGCACGGCCGCCAAGGTGATGTACCCGAACCTGCCCAGCGCCGACGACGCCTTCGCCACCATCGTCAAGGACGAGCTGCCGATGGGCGTCCGGGGCCTGGTCCTCGCCGCCGCCCTCGCCGCCGTCATGTCCACCTCCTCGGGCGCCCTCATCGCCTGCGCCACCGTCGCCAACAACGACATCTGGTCGAAGCTGCGCGGGCTGACCGCGAGGAACGACGACGACCACGACGAGGTGAAGGGCAACCGTCTCTTCATCCTGATCATGGGCGTCGCCGTCATCGCCATCGCGATCGCCCTCAACGACGTCGTCCAGGCCCTCACCGTCGCCTACAACCTGCTGGTCGGCGGCCTCCTCGTGCCGATCCTCGGCGGCCTCCTCTGGCGCCGGGGCACCGTCCAGGGCGCGCTCGCCGCGGTCACCGTCGGTGGTCTGGCCGTCATTGGCCTGATGTGGGCTTACGGAATCCTGGCAAATGAGCCTGTTTACTATGGTTTGTTGGCCTCACTCGCCGCATATGTGATCGTTTCCCTGCTGACCCGTCCGACGGACGCCGCCGTGCTCGCGCACTGGCGCGCCCGCCTCGCGGGCCGGGAGGCGCCCGAGGACACCCCGTCCGAGGGCTCCGAGCCCGAGGGCGACGCCGTGCCGGTGGCGGCGACCGGCTGAAGCCACCAGCGGCGGCGGGTCGCGGCCCCCTGACCGGGGACCGCGACCCGCCGCACCGGACGAGACCCGTCCGGACACCCCGACCGAACACCCAGGAGGACCCCGACCATGAGCAGCAGCGACCAGAACACCCCGCGCGGCCCGATCGACTCGTCCCGCATCCCGCGGTACGCCGGTCCCGCGACGTTCGCCCGGCTGCCGCGACTCGACGAGGTCGGCACCGCCGACATCGCCGTGGTCGGCGTCCCCTTCGACAGCGGCGTCTCCTACCGCCCCGGCGCCCGCTTCGGCGGAAACGCCATCCGCGAGGCCTCCCGCCTGCTCCGGCCCTACAACCCGGCGCAGGACGCCTCCCCGTTCGCCCTCGCCCAGGTCGCGGACGCCGGTGACATCGCCGCCAACCCGTTCAACATCAACGAGGCCGTCGAGACCATCGAGGCCGCGGCGGACGACCTCCTGAACTCGGGCGCCCGCATGATGACCCTCGGCGGCGACCACACCATCGCCCTGCCGCTGCTGCGCTCCGTCGCCAAGAAGCACGGCCCCGTCGCCCTGCTCCACTTCGACGCGCACCTCGACACCTGGGACACCTACTTCGGCGCCGAGTACACCCACGGCACCCCGTTCCGCCGCGCCGTCGAGGAGGGCATCCTCGACACCGAGGCGCTCTCCCACGTCGGCACCCGCGGCCCGCTGTACGGCAAGCAGGACCTCACCGACGACGAGAAGATGGGCTTCGGCATCGTCACCTCGGCCGACATCTACCGCCGCGGCGCCGACGAGGTCGCCGACCAGCTGCGCCAGCGCATCGGCGACCGCCCGCTGTACATCTCCATCGACATCGACTGCCTCGACCCGGCCCACGCGCCCGGCACCGGCACCCCCGAGGCCGGCGGCATGACCTCCCGCGAGCTCCTGGAGATCCTCCGCGGCCTCTCCTCCTGCAACCTGGTGTCGGCGGACGTCGTCGAGGTCGCCCCGGCCTACGACCACGCCGAGATCACCGCGGTCGCCGCCTCCCACACCGCGTACGAACTGACGACGATCATGTCCCGCCAGATCGCCGCGAGCCGCGAGGCGAAGTAGGACCCGGCCGGGTCGCGCGCCCACGTTCCCCAGGGCCGGGCTCCCCCGGAGGCGGCTCCGGGGGAGGGTGGGCGCACGACCCGGCCACCGGGCCGCACCGCACCGACCACGCCACGTCCCGAGGGGACCGTTCATGACCCACGACCACGACGTCGTCCTGCGCCCCACCGCCGCGCAGACCGAGGCCGCGCTCAACCCGCCCGCCGGACGCAACGGCGGCGACCTCGTCGTCGAGACCCTCACCGGCCTCGGCGCCACCACCGTCTTCGGCCTCCCCGGCCAGCACGCCCTCGGCATGTTCGACGCGCTGCGCCGCTCCTCCCTCCGGTACGTCGGCCTCCGCGTCGAGAACAACGCGGGCTTCGCCGCCGACGCGTACGGCCGGATCACCGGCGAGGCCGCCCCGCTGCTGCTCTCCACCGGCCCCGGCGCGCTCATGTCGCTCGCCGCGCTCCAGGAGGCCGCCGCCGCCTCCGCCCCCGTCCTCGCGATCGGCAGCCAGATCCCGGTGGCCGGCCTCGGCGGCGGTCGCCACGGCTACCTGCACGAGCTGCGCGACCAGCAGGCCTCGTTCCGGGACGTGGTCAAGTCCGTCCACACGGTCCGTACGCAGTCCCAGATCCCGTCCGCGATCGCGGCGGCCTGGGAGTCGGCCCTCACCGCCCCGCACGGCCCGGTCTGGGTGGAGATCCCGCAGGACGTGCTCCTCGCGGAGACCACGCTGCCGGTCGTGACCGCCATGGACGCGACGCCCGAGGAGGTCGTCCCCCGCCCCGAGCTGACGGCGGTCGCCGCCCACCTCCTGGCGCACGCCGAGCGCCCCGCGGTCATCGCGGGCGGCGGAGTCGTCCGCTCCGACGCCTCAGGGAAGCTCCTCGCGCTCGCGGAGCGCCTGGACGCCCCCGTCGTCACCACCTTCGGCGGCAAGGGCGCCTTCCCCTGGGAGCACCCGCTGTCGCTCCAGTCCTGGCTGGAGGACCGGCACACCACCGACTTCCTGGAGGACGCCGACGTCCTCCTCGTCGTCGGCTCGGGCCTCGGCGAGCTGTCCTCGAACTACCACACCTTCGCCCCGCGCGGCCGGGTGATCCAGATCGAGGCCGATGCCGGGAAGCTGGAGTCCAACCACCCGGCGCTCGGCATCCACGCCGACGCCCGCCTCGCCCTCCAGGCCCTCCTGGAGACCGTCCCGGAGCGCCGGGACCCGACGGCCCCCGAGCGGGTCTCGGCCGTCCTCGGCAGGGTCCGGGAGCGGATCGCCGCCCAGGACCTGGGCCTGGAGCAGCGGATCGTCGCGGCGGTGCGGGAGGCGCTGCCGGACCGGTCCCCGAGCTTCTGGGACATGACGATCCTCGCGTACTGGGCGTGGTCGGCCTTCGACGCCCGGCACCCGAACACGATGCACTCCGCGCAGGGCGCCGGCGGCCTCGGCTACGGCTTCCCGGCCGCGCTCGGCGCCGCCGCCGCCGACCCGAGCCACCCGGTGCTCGCGGTCTCCGGCGACGGCGGCGCGATGTACTCGATCGCGGAGCTGGCCACGGCGAAGCAGTACGGCCTCGACGTCACCTGGCTGATCGTCGACGACGGCGGCTACGGCATCCTGCGCGAGTACATGACGGGCGCCTTCGGCGAGGCCACCGGCACCGAACTCGCCCGCCCGGACTTCGTGGCCCTGGCGGAGTCCTTCGGCGTCCCGGCCACGCTGACCACCCCGGAGACCCTGACGGCGGACCTCGCGAAGGCCCTCGCGACCCCGGGCCCGTCCGTGGTGGTCCTCCCGGCCCTCCTGAAGATGTTCGAGCCCACCCACCTCTGAGCCGCCCGGCGCGACCCTCCGGCCCCGCGCGGGCCCCCTCCCGAGGGGCCCGCGCGGGGCCGTGCCGTACCGGGGCAGGACCTAGGACCGAAGTCCCGCCCCCGCTCCGACTTCGGTCCCGTCTCCGTCCCCCGATTGTTGCGGCGGGATGAAATCGCAGCCCAGCCGTGTTGGGCCTTCCGGTAGAGCAGGACGGACGGGAGGCCACTCGTGGCGGTCGGGGAGAAACAGCAGGGCTGGGCGCGCAGGCTGGCCGGGTACGCGTGGCGGTACAGGACGAACACGCTGCTCGCGCTCGGGTCCTCGCTCGTCGGCATGGCCGTGCTCGCCCTCGTGCCGCTGGTCACCAAGGTGATCATCGACGACGTCATCGGCACGAAGACCAAGGACCTCGGCGTCTGGACCGGTCTCCTCATCGGCGCCGCCGTCGTCGTCTACGTCCTCACCTACGTCCGCCGCTACTACGGCGGACGGCTCGCCCTCGACGTCCAGCACGACCTGCGCACCGACATGTTCGCCACCATCACCCGGCTCGACGGGCGGCGGCAGGACGAGCTGTCCACCGGACAGGTCGTCGGACGGGCGACCAGCGACCTCCAGCTGATCCAGGGCCTGCTGTTCATGCTCCCGATGACCGTCGGGAACGTCCTGCTCTTCGTCATCTCGCTCGCCGTGATGGCCTGGCTGTCGCTGCCGCTCACCCTCGTCGCCCTCGCCGTCGCCCCCGCGCTCTGGTTCATCGCCAAGCGGAGCCGCACCCGCCTGCACCCGGCCACCTGGCACGCGCAGCAGCAGGCCGCCGTCGTCGCCGGCGTCGTCGACGGGGCCGTGACCGGCGTCCGGGTCGTCAAGGGCTTCGGCCAGGAGGACCAGGAGACCGGCAAGATCCGCGAGGCCGGGCGGAAGCTGTTCGCCGGGCGGCTGCGGACGATCCGGCTGAACTCGAAGTACACCCCGGCCCTCCAGGCCGTCCCCGCCCTCGGCCAGGTCGCCGTCCTCGCGCTCGGCGGCTGGCTCGCCTACCGCGGCCAGATCACCCTCGGCACCTTCGTCGCCTTCTCCGCGTACCTGGCCTCGCTCGTCGGCCCGGTCCGCATGCTCGCCATGGTCCTCACCGTCGGCCAGCAGGCCCGCGCCGGCGTCGACCGGGTCCTCGAACTCGTCGACACCGAGCCGGTCGTCCAGGACGGCGCCAAGGAGCTCCCGGCGGACGCGCCCGCCACCGTCGAGTTCGACGACGTCTCCTTCGCGTACGACGAGGGCAGGCCGGTCCTCGACGGCTTCTCGCTGGAGATCAGGCCCGGCGAGACCGTCGCCGTCGTCGGCGCGTCCGGCTCCGGCAAGTCCACCGTCTCGCTCCTCCTGCCCCGCTTCTACGACGTCTCCCGCGGCGCCGTCCTCGTCGGCGGCCACGACGTCCGCGAGCTCACCCTGGACTCGCTGCGCGCCGCCGTCGGACTCGTCCCCGAGGACTCCTTCCTCTTCTCCGACACCGTCCGCGCCAACATCGCGTACGGCTTCCCGGACGCCTCCCAGGAGCAGATCGAGACGGCCGCCCGCGCCGCCCAGGCCGACCGGTTCATCGCCGAGCTGCCCGAGGGGTACGACACCAAGGTCGGCGAGCACGGCCTCACCCTCTCCGGCGGCCAGCGCCAGCGCGTCGCCCTCGCCCGCGCGATCCTCACCGACCCCCGGCTCCTCCTCCTCGACGACGCCACCTCCGCCGTCGACGCCCGGGTCGAGCACGAGATCCACGAGGCCCTCAAGTCCGTGATGGCGGGCCGTACGACCCTGCTCATCGCGCACCGCCGTTCCACCCTCGGCCTCGCCGACCGCATCGCCGTCCTGGAGCACGGCCGGCTCGCCGACATCGGCACCCACGCCGAGCTGGAGGAACGCTCCCCGCTCTTCCGGCGCCTCCTCACCGACCCCGAGGAACTGGGCGCCGTCTCGCCCGGCCACACCACCCCGCCGGCGCCTCCCGAGGACAGCACCCTGCGGGCCGAACTGGACGCCGAGTTCGACGCCGAGCGCGGCATCACCCCGACCCTGTGGGTACGGGACGAGGCCGCGGGCCGGGAGAGCGACCCGCCCGGAGCCACCCCCGAGCTGCTCGCCGCCGTCGAGGCCCTGCCGCCCGCCACCGACACCCCCGGCATCGACGAGGCGCGGGCCGTCTCGGCCGAGGACGCCTACGGCCTGCGCCGGCTGCTGCGCGGCTTCGGCGTCCCGCTGCTCATCAGCCTCGGCCTGGTCGCCCTCGACGCGGGCGCCGGGCTCCTGCTCCCCGTCCTGATCCGGCACGGCATCGACGAGGGCGTGAACCGGCTCGCGATCGGGGCCGTCTGGGCGGCCTCCGCGCTCGCCCTGGTCACCGTCCTCGTGCAGTGGGTCGCGCAGACCGCCGAGACCCGGATGACCGGCCGTACCGGCGAGCGGGTGCTCTACGCGCTGCGCCTGAAGATCTTCGCCCAGCTCCAGCGGCTCGGCCTCGACTACTACGAGCGCGAGCTGACCGGCCGGATCATGACCCGGATGACCACGGACGTGGACGCCCTGTCCACCTTCCTGCAGACGGGCCTGGTCACCGCCTTCGTCTCGGTCGTGACCTTCTTCGGCATCATGGTCGCGCTGCTCTTCCTCGACCTCCAGCTGGCCCTGGTCGTCTTCGCGACCCTGCCGGTCCTCGCCGTCGCCACCTTCTTCTTCCGCCGCTCCAGCGTGAAGGCGTACGAGCTGGCGCGCGAGCGGATCAGCGTCGTCAACGGCGACCTCCAGGAGTCGGTCACCGGCCTCCGGATCGTGCAGGCCTTCCGCCGCGAGCGGTCGGGCGCGGCCCGGTTCGCCGCCCGCAGCGACGACTACCGCGAGGCCCGGGTCCGCGGCCAGTGGCTGATCTCGATCTACTTCCCCTTCGTGACCCTGCTCTCCTCGGTGGCCGCCGCGGCCGTCATGATCGTCGGCGCGAACCGGATCGAGGCGGGCACCCTCACCACCGGCGCGCTCGTCGCCTACCTCCTCTACATCGACCTGTTCTTCGCCCCCGTGCAGCAGCTCTCGCAGGTCTTCGACGGCTACCAGCAGGCCGCCGTCTCGCTGAAGCGGATGCAGGAACTCCTCCAGGAGCCGACGTCGACGGCCGCCGCCGACGCCCCCCTGGACGTGCTGTCGCTGCGCGGTGAGATCGCCTTCGAGGACGTCTCCTTCGCGTACGGCGGAGAGGACGGGACCGCGAAGGACGAGACCGCCCTCACCGGCATCGACCTGCGCATCCCGGCCGGCCAGACCGTCGCCTTCGTCGGCGAGACCGGCGCGGGCAAGTCGACCCTGGTCAAGATGGTCGCCCGGTTCTACGACCCGACGGCCGGGCGGGTCACCGCCGACGGCACCGACCTGCGGGACCTCGACCTGACCGCGTACCGGCACCGGCTCGGCGTCGTCCCGCAGGAGGCGTACCTCTTCGCCGGGACGGTCCGCGACGCCGTGGCGTACGGCCGCCCCGACGCGACCGACGCCGAGGTGGAGGCGGCGGCCCGCGCGGTCGGCGCGCACGACATGATCGCCACGCTCGACGGCGGCTACCTCCACGAGGTCGCCGAGCGGGGCCGCAACCTCTCCGCCGGCCAGCGCCAGCTCATCGCGCTGGCCCGGGCCGAACTCGTCGACCCGGACATCCTGCTCCTCGACGAGGCCACGGCCGCCCTCGACCTGGCCACCGAGGCCCAGGTCAACCACGCCACCGACCGCCTCGCCGGCCGCCGCACCACCCTGGTCGTCGCCCACCGGCTGACCACGGCGGCCCGCGCCGACCGGGTGGTCGTCATGGACCACGGGCGGGTCGCGGAGGACGGCACCCACGAGGAGCTCCTCGCCCTCGGCGGCCGGTACGCGGCCCTGTGGAGCACCTTCATCGGGGAGCCGCAGCCCGAGCGGGTGTGAGCCGGTCTCCGGCCCGGCGCCGGCCGGTCTCCGGCCGGTCTCCGGCCGGGCGCGGCCGGGCACGGCCGGGCCGAAGAGCCGGAGGCAACCATTCCGGAGGCGGTTGCGTCGTACGTCCGTACGCCGCGCCACTCGGGAGGGGAACGCATGCGCAGGGACACCGACGACGCACGAGGCCGCCGGAGGCTGCTCGCCCGTGTCCTCGCGCCGCTCCTCGCCGCCGCCGTCCTGCTCCTGGTCCCCGGCACCGGGAGCGGGCTCGGACCCGGCGCCGCCACCGCCGAGGCCGCCTCCGTCTGCGCCGGCCGGCCCACCCGGACCATCGCCTTCGCCACCGGCGAGCTGCGCCTCTACAAGACCCGCGACTACGCCTGCGCCGTCACCGTCGCCAAGCGGCCCGGCCCCCGCCGCGCGATGGCCGTCTCCCTCCAGCCGAGGGGCGCCCGGCCCGCCGTCCGGTCCGGGCGCTTCGACCGGCAGGCCGGACCCGTCACCGTCCACGCCCTCAACCGCTGCGTCCGGGCGTCCGGTTCGGTGGCCGGCCGGGGGACCTCCACCGGCTGGATCCTGTGCTGATGCGAAGGAAAGTCCAAGGGTAAGGATCAACTGGGTCTGGCGGTCCACACGTTGCCCCCGCTAGGTTCGCGACACCGTTGTGAACCAAGGGGAGGGTGAATGCGCAAGTCGCTGAGATGGGCGCTGTCGCTTTCGGTGCTCATAGGCACCGTGGCACCGACCGGCGTGGCTACCGCCGCGGACACGGACACGGGCAGCACGGCCGTCGTCGACTCGCAGAGCACGGACATCAAGGACCGCATCCTGGCGATCCCCGGGATGAGCCTGATCGAGGAGAAGCCGTACGCCGGCTACCGCTACCTCGTCCTGAACTACAAGCAGCCGATCGACCACCGGCGACCGTGGGCGGGCACGTTCGACCAGCGGATCTCCGTCCTCCACAAGGACACGGCCCGTCCGACCGTCTTCCGCACCAGCGGCTACTCGCTGAGCACCACCCCGAGCCGCGCCGAACCGACGCGGATCATCGACGGCAACCAGGTCTCCATGGAGTACCGCTTCTTCACGCCGTCCCGCCCGCAGCCCGCCGACTGGTCGAAGCTCGACATCTGGCAGGCGGCCAGCGACCAGCACCGCATCTTCACGGCCCTGAAGAAGATCTACGGCCAGAAGTGGCTCTCCACCGGCGCCTCCAAGGGCGGCATGACCGCCACCTACTACGAGCGCTTCTACCCGCGTGACATGGACGGCGTCGTCGCCTACGTCGCCCCGAACGACGTGGTCAACAACGAGGACTCGGCCTACGACCGCTTCTTCGCGACCGTCGGCACCAAGGAGTGCCGCGACCGGCTGAACAACCTCCAGCGCGAGGCCCTCGTCCGCCGCGCCCCGCTGGAGGCCAAGTACAAGGCCTGGGCCGAGGCGGAGGGCGCCACCTTCAACACGGTCGGCACGCTCGACAAGGCCTTCGAGGCCGTCGTCCTCGACTTCGTGTGGGGCTTCTGGCAGTACTACGGCGAGGACGTCTGCGACCAGATCCCGGTCGCGAAGACGGCCACCGACGACGAGGTCTACGACACGATCGACGCCTACTCCGGCTGGTCCGCCTACACCGACCAGGGCCTGGAGCCGTACACGCCGTACTACTACCAGGCGGCGACCGAGCTCGGCTCGCCCACCATCAAGCAGCCGCACCTGAAGGGCCTCAGCCGCTACGGCTACCAGCCGGCCCGCAACTTCGTGCCGCGCGAGATCCCGATGAGGTTCAAGCAGCACGCCATGCGGGACGTCGACGACTGGGTCCGCAGGAACGCCGACCGGATGCTCTTCGTCTACGGCGGCAACGACCCGTGGGGCTCCGAGAAGTTCCACCTCGGCAGGGGCGCGCGCGACAGCTACGTGTACACGGCGCCGGGCGCCAACCACGGGGCCACCGTCGCCGCGCTCGTCGAGGCCGAGCGGAACAAGGCCACCGCCCGCATCCTCGCCTGGGCCGACGTCCCCGCCCCGGCCGTCCAGGCGGCGCAGCCGCTCGCCCGCTTCGACGCGCGCCTCGACAGGCCGGTCGACGAGGACGCGACGCGGGAGCACGGCCTGCGGCCGTAACCCGTCCGCGGAGACACGGTGAGGGGGTGCGCCCGACCGGGCGCACCCCCGTCCGTCATCGGCGGTACGACAGTCCGTGGCCGACCGGGTAGAGCACCTCCGCCGGGTCGTCCGCGCTCTGCACCGGGACCGGGAGGCGGCCCCGCGGCCGGGCCCGGCCCGCCAGCACCCGTACGGCGGCGCGGAGTTCGACGTCGGTCCAGGAGTACGTGGCGAGCGTCGCCCGCTGCCCGCCGATCCGGGCGATGTCGTACGGGTTGCGGATCGCGATCGTCACGACGGGCACCCCGGTCGCCACCAGCCGCGCCACGAGGGTGCGCTGGGTACTGGTCGCGGTCACGTTGTACGTGCCGACGACCACCACGTCCTTGCCCGAGGCCGCCGCCACCGCCTCCTCGATCCTCGCCGCCGTCGGGGTGATCCCGGTGGAGAGCGCGGTCGCGGTGAACCCCAGCTCCCCGAGCGCCGTCGCCAGGGTGGTGGTGGGCGGACCCGTCGTCCCCGACGGCGAGGCCGGATCGGCGCCGACGACGAGGACCGAGCGGTGGCGCGCCGGTCCCAGCGGCAGGAAGCCGCCCTCGTTGAGCAGCAGGGTCGTGGTGGCCTCGGCGATCCGGTCGGCCTGGGCCAGGTGCGAGGAGGACCCGACCACCCGGTCGACACCGGCCCGGGTCACGTACGGGTTCCGGAAGAGGCCGAGCTTCGCCTTGAGCCGCAGGATCCGCAGGATCGATTCGTCGAGCCGGTCCTCCGTCAGCTCGCCGGTCCTGACCGCCGTCAGGACCGCGTTCCAGGCCACGTCCAGCTTCGGCGGGTTGAGCAGCTGGTCCACGCCGGCCTTCAGGGCGAGGACCGGCACCCGCTCGTCCCCGTACTTGGTGCGCACCCCCTCCATGCCGAGCGCGTCGGTGACCACCACGCCGTCGTAGCCCAGCTCCTCGCGCAGGATGCCGGTGAGGATGGGCCGCGACAGGGTCGCCGGGTCCTCGGTGGGGTCGAGCGCCGGGACCACGATGTGCGCGGTCATGATCGAGTCGATCCCGGCGGCGATCGCCGACCGGAACGGCGGGGCGTCCAGCGCCGACCACTCCGCCCGGGTGTGGGTGATCGTCGGCAGCCCGTGGTGGCTGTCCACGGCGGTGTCGCCGTGCCCCGGGAAGTGCTTGGAGGTGGCCGCGACCCCGGCCCGCTGGTACCCCTTGACCTGCGCGGCGACCAGACCGGCGACCGCCGCCGGGTCGGCACCGAAGGACCGGACGCCGATCACCGGGTTCGCCGGGTTGACGTTGACGTCCGCCACCGGCGCGTAGTTCTGCCGGATGCCGACGGCCGCGAGCTCCGCGCCCGCGATCTGCGCCGCCCTGCGCGCGTCCGCGTGCGAGCCCCCGGCGCCGAGGGCCATCGCCCCGGGCAGCAGCGTGGCCGGCTCGCCGACCCGGCAGACGATGCCGTGCTCCTGGTCGGTGGAGATCAGCACCGGGACCGGGGTGGGCCGCGCGAGCGCCGCCTGCTGGATGCCGTTGGACAGTCCGGCGATCTGCTGCGGGTCCCGGGTGTTGTGGGCCCACGCGAAGTAGATGACCCCGCCGACGTGGTAGCGCTCGACCAGCTCGGCGGCCGTACGGACCCCGATCTCCTGGAGGTTCGCGTCGATGTCGGCCTGGTCGGGGTCGGTCGCGGAGTGTCCGTACACCCGCATCACGAAGAGCTGGCCGACCTTCTCTTCGAGGGACATGCGGTCGATGATCCGCCGGAGCTTCCGGTCGTCGTGCCGGTCCTTCTCGGCGTGGGCGGGGGTCGTGACCCCGGTGACGGCGGCCGCTGCCGCGGCGGCGGTCACCGTGAGGAGGGTGCGTCGGGAGGGGGCGGGGGCGCGGTGGTGCACTGATGCTCCTTCCGGCCGTGCGAGGTTGGAGGAATCGTTCGGAAGCCGCCCTCTGAAGCGGTGAAGGAAACTTCCAAGGAGTCACGGATAGCCCGAAAGTAACTGCCAGGTCAAGGACCCGCGCACGAATCACCCACGGCGGCGATCCCGGGCCAGAGATCCTGGAGCGTACGGACCGTCTCCCGGATCGCCGGGCGCCGCGCCGCCCCGGTCCGCCACATGGCGTGCAGGCGGCGCGTCGGCATCGGGTCGAGCCGCACCGGCACCACCTCCGGCGGCAGCGTCCCGCGGCCCAGGCGCGGCACGAGCGCGATGCCCAGACCGGCCGCCACCAGCGCCACCTGCGTGTGGTTCTCCTCCGCCTGATGCGTGATCAGGGGCTCGAAACCCGTTTCCCGCAGCGTCCGCGTCAGCCAGTCGTGGCAGACCGTCCCCGGCGGCTGCGAGATCCACCGCTCCGCCGCCAGCTCCTCCCGCCGCACCGACTCCCGCGCCGCGAGCGGATGGTCCCGGTGGACGAGGATGTCGCACAGGTCGTCACCGATCACCGCCTGCTCCACGCCCGGCGGCACCGGCAGCGGCGCGATGTCCCAGTCGTGCGCCACCGCCAGATCGATCACCCCCCGCGCCACCAGGTCGATCGACACGTGCGGGTCCACCTCCGAGAGCCGCGCGTCGAGCTCCGGATGGAGCCGGGCCAGCTCCGCGAGCGCCCGGGGCATCAGACCGCGCGCCGCACTCGCGAAGCAGCCGATCGCGAGCCGGCCCGACGGCAGGCCCCGCCGCTCTTCGAGCCGTACCTCCGCCTCCTCCACGAGTGCCAGCAACTGCTGCGCGGTGGAGGCCAGGTGATGGGCGTCGTCGGTGAGTCGGACGCCCCGGCCGCTCCGTTCGAGGAGGGTCGTACGGGTCTCCCGCTCCAGCTTCTGGATCTGCTGGGAGACCGCGGACGGCGTGTAGCCGAGGGCGGTGGCGGCGGCGCCGACACTGCCGTGGACGGCGACGGCGTGCAGGGCGCGCAGGCGGCCGAGATCCAGCACGGTTCCTCCAGGGGCTCGACCCGACGGGAATGAAGTGTTGCTACATCCCACCATGAAGGAACCCGTGCTGGTGCTACACGATCGTGACGGCGATGCTCGATCCATGCGCCCCGCCCACCTCGCCCTCGCCGCCCTGGTCGCCGCCGTCTGGGGGGTCAACTTCGTCGTCATCGAGATCGGCCTCGACCACTTCCCGCCGCTGCTCTTCTCCGCCCTCCGCTTCCTCGCCGCCGCACTGCCCGCGGTGTTCCTGGTGGGCCGCCCGACCGTGGCCTGGAAGTGGATCCTGGCGGTCGGAGTCGTCCTCGGCGTCGCCAAGTTCGGGCTGCTCTTCACCGGCATGGACCTCGGCGCCCCCGCCGGGCTCTCCTCCCTCGTCCTCCAGGTCCAGGCCGTCTTCACCGCTCTCTTCGCCTTCGTCGCCCTCGGCGAACGCCCCGGCCGCCTCAAGGTCGCGGGGATGGGGGTCGCCCTGGTGGGCATCGGCGTGGCCGCCGCCGACGAGGGCGGCGGCGGCGCGGGCTCCGGGGCGCTCCTGGGCTTCGCCCTGGTGATCGCGGCGGCGGCCTGCTGGGGCGTCTCCAACGTCCTCACCCGCAAGGCCTCCCCGCCCGACGCCCTCAACTTCATGGTCTGGGTCAGCACCGTGCCCGTCCTGCCGCTGCTGGCCCTCTCCCTCCTCCTGGAGGGTCCGGAACGCGACCTCGCCGCCCTGCGCGGCCTCGACTGGACCGGTGTCGGCGTCATCGTCTACGTCGCCTGGATCACCACCGTCTTCGGCTTCGGCGCCTGGGGCTGGCTCCTCCGCCGCTACCCGGCCTCCTCCGTCGCCCCCTTCTCCCTGCTCGTCCCCGTCTTCGGGATGTCCTCGGCGGCCCTCTTCCTCGGCGAGGGCGTGAGCCCGCTCCGCTGGTGCGCGGCGGCGCTCCTGGTCGGCGGAGTGGCCCTGACGTCCCTCGCGCCGGGCCGCCGACGCCCCGGGGCCTCGGGGGCGCCGGAGGAGGCGGTCCCGGCCGGCACCTCGGCGACGGGCGAGGGACCGGTGGCGGCCGGGGGAGTGGCGGCGTCCGGTGGCTCCGTGGCGGCCGAGGGTGCGGTGGCGGCCGGTGGCTCCGTGGCGGTCGAGGGGTCGGTGGCGGCCGGTGGCTCCGCCGCGGCGGGAAACTCCGTGGCGGCCGAGGAGCCCGTGGCCGTATCGTCGTCCGGCCCCGTCAGCGAGGAAAGGCCCGCATGACCTTCGCGCACATCACCGTCGACGCCCCCGTGCCCGCCCCCGGCGCCCTCCTGCTCGCCGGTATCCCCGGCAGCGGCAAGTCCACGGTCGCGGCGGCCCTCGCGGCCCGCTTCGCCCGGTCGGCGCACATCGAGGTCGACGAGCTCCAGTCCCTCATCAGGAGCGGCGGCCACCGGCCCACCCCGGACGGCGACCCGGAGGCGGACCGGCAGATCCTGCTGCGCGCCCGCAACGCCTGCCTCCTCGCGGACAGCCTCGCCGCCGCGGGGTTCCTGCCGGTCCTCGACGACGTGGTCGTACGCCGCTCCCACCTGGACTTCTACCGCGCCCACGCGAAGACGGACCCGCTGCACGTGGTGATCCTCGCCCCCGGTCCGGACAAGGCCTGGGAACGCAACAACGCCCGGGACAAGCGCCTGACGACGAACTGGGCGTTCCTGGACGAGGCGATGCGCGCGGAACTCCCGGACCAGGGCGTCTGGATCGACAACGCGCACCAGACGGTGGAGGAGACGGTGGAGGCGGTCCTGAGGGCTACGGGACTGACGCCGGAGGGGTGAACGCAGGGCCCGGCGCCGGAGGGGCGGCGAGAGGGCGGAGCCGCGCACAGGCGGCTCCGGAGCCCCGCACGCACCGCGATCCGCAGGCGTCTCCAGGCCACACCGCGATCCGTAGGCGTTCCCAGGCCGCACGGCGATCCACAGGCGCCCCAGGCCGCTCCGGAGCCCCGTACGCACCGCGATCCTTAGGCCTCCCCAGGCCTCCCCAGGCCTCCCCAGGCCTCCCCAGGCCTCCCCAGGCCGCTCCGTAGCCCCTGGGCTCCCCGACGTCCGCGCGCCCCGCCCGCCGACGCGCGCGAGCGGTTCGCGCTCGGCCCGCCCCCGGCCGGCCCCGTCAGCCCCCCGTGCCCGCGGAGCGGTCCCGAGGCCGCCCCGTCGACCCCCGCACCACCAGCTCGGCCGGGACCTTCTCCAGGCCGCCCGCCGGGGGCTCCTCCGTGCCCATCGCCAGGCGGCCCGCCCGTACCCCCGACGCGTGGAGGGGGAGGTGCACCGTCGTGAGGGACGGGACCGCGTCCACCGAGAACGGCAGGTCGTCGAAGCCCGCCACGGACACGTCGCCCGGGATGTCCAGGCCCCGTTCCCGCAGGGCCGCGCAGACGCCGAGGGCCACCGTGTCGTTGGCGGCGACGACCGCAGTGAGGTCCGGGTCGCGGGCGAGGAGTTCGGCCGTGGCCTCGTATCCGGCCCGCCGGTCGTACGCGCCGTGGACCGTCGGCCCCTCGGCGACCCCGGCCGCCGCGAGCGCCGCCCGGTGGCCTTCGAGGCGGTGCCGGGTGGTCGTCCGGTCGGCGGGGCCCGCCGCGTAGCCGATGCGCCGGTGGCCGAGGCCGAGCAGGTGCTCGGTGAGCCGTCGCGCGCCGGTCCGGTTGTCGAAGACGAGCGCCGCCGTGTTCGCGTCGCCCGCGACCGGCGGGCGCCCGCACAGCACGACCCGGGTCCCCGCCTCCGCCAGCTTGGCGAGCTTGCCGGCCGTCGCCGCGAGGTGTTCGGGGTCTTCGAGGGAGCCGCCCATGAGGATCACGGCCGCGGCCCGCTGCCGCTGGAGCAGGGTCAGATAGGTCAGTTCGCGCTCGGGGGAGCCGCCCGTGTTGCAGACGACGGCGAGTTTCTCGCCGCCGCCGCGCCCCGACGCGCCTTCCCCGATGGCGCTCTGCGCCGCGCTCGCCATGATCCCGAAGAAGGGGTCGGCGATGTCGTTGACGAGGACGCCGACCAGGTCGGAGGTGGCGGCGGCGAGCGAGCTGGCGGGGCCGTTGAGGACGTAGTCCAGCTCGTCGACCGCCCGCAGGACCCGTTCGCGGGTCGACGCGGCGACCGGGTAGTTGCCGTTGAGGACGCGGGAGACGGTGGCGGGGGAGACCCGTGCGCGGGCGGCCACGTCCGCCAGGGTGACGGTCATCGTGTGCGTACCTCCGGGGCCCTTGTCGACGGCGATGTCGGCAGGCTAGCGTCATCCCCGATGGAAAGCGCTTTCTATCGAGGCGCGGAACAGCCGGGGAGAGGAACCTTTCGTGACACGCAGGACAGTCCGCATCGCCATGAACGGCGTCACCGGACGCATGGGATACCGCCAGCACCTCGTCCGGTCGATCCTCGCCCTGCGCGAACAGGGCGGCCTCGACCTCGGCAACGGCGAGACCCTCTGGCCCGAGCCGGTCCTCGTCGGCCGCCGCGAGCCCGCCCTGCGCGCGCTCGCCGAGCGCCACGGCCTCACCGAGTGGTCCACCGACCTCGACGCCGTCCTTGCCGACGACAGCGTCGACATCTACTTCGACGCCCAGGTCACCTCCGCCCGCGTCGACGCGCTCACCAGGGCGATCGGGGCCGGGAAGCACATCTACACCGAGAAGCCGACCGCCGCCGACCTCGCCGGCGCCCTCGCGCTCGCCCGGCTCGCCACCGAGAAGGGCGTCAAGCACGGGGTCGTCCAGGACAAGCTGTTCCTGCCGGGCCTGCTCAAGCTCAAGCGCCTCATCGACGGCGGCTTCTTCGGCGAGATCCTGTCCGTGCGCGGCGAGTTCGGCTACTGGGTCTTCGAGGGCGACTGGCAGGACGCCCAGCGCCCCAGCTGGAACTACCGCTCCGAGGACGGCGGCGGCATCGTCGTCGACATGTTCCCGCACTGGGAGTACGTGCTCCACGAGCTCTTCGGCCGGGTCACCTCCGTCACCGCCCAGGTCGCCACCCACGTCCCGCGCCGCTGGGACGAGCAGGGCAAGCCGTACGAGGCCACCGCCGACGACGCCGCCTACGGCATCTTCCAGCTGGAGGGCGGCGCCGTCGCCCAGATCAACTCCTCCTGGACCGTCCGCGTCAACCGCGACGAGCTCGTCGAGTTCCAGGTCGACGGCACCCACGGCTCCGCCGTCGCCGGCCTGCGCAACTGCCGGGTCCAGCACCGCTCGGCCACCCCCAAGCCGGTCTGGAACCCGGACATCCCGGCGACCGAGCCCTTCCGCGAGCAGTGGCAGGAGATCCCCGACAACGCCGAGTTCGACAACGGCTTCAAGGCCCAGTGGGAGCTGTTCCTGCGCCACGTCACCCTCGGCGAGCCCTACCACTGGGACCTGCTCGCCGGCGCCCGGGGCGTCCAGCTCGCCGAGCTCGGCCTGCGCTCCGCCGCCGAGGGCCGCCGCCTCGACGTCCCGGAGGTCTCCCTGTGATCCGCCTGCCCGAAATCGGCGGAGGCGTAAGGGAGTACGAGCCCCGGACCGAGCCCCTGCTCCCGGGCGGGAGCGGCCCCCTGACCTCCCGTACGGTCTTCTCCGCCGCCCACGTCGTCGCCGACCCGTACGCCGACACGAGCCCCGACTCGCCCGCCGCCGTCGACTGGGACGCCACCCTCGCCTTCCGCCGCCACCTCTGGTCCCACGGCCTCGGGGTCGCCGAGGCCATGGACACCGCCCAGCGCGGGATGGGCCTCGACTGGACCGGGGCGGCCGAACTGATCCGCCGCTCGGCCGCCGAGGCCCGCAGCGTGGGCGGCGCCATCGCCTGCGGCGTCGGCACCGACCAACTCATCGGCCCCGCCGACCTGGTGGCCGTGCGCAAGGCGTACGAGGAGCAGCTCGCCCTCGTCGAGGAGACCGGCTCGCAGGCGATCCTGATGGCCTCCCGCGCGCTCGCCGCCGCCGCGCAGGGCCCGGACGACTACCTCGACCTGTACGGCCACCTCCTCCGGCAGGCGGGCGAGCCGGTCGTCCTGCACTGGCTGGGTCCGATGTTCGACCCGGCGCTCGACGGCTACTGGGGCTCGGCGGACCTCGACACCGCGACCGAGACCTTCCTGGAGGTCGTCGCCGCCCACCCCGACAAGGTCGACGGCATCAAGGTCTCCCTCCTCGACGCCCGGCGCGAGGTCGAGCTGCGCCGCCGCCTCCCCGAGGGCGTCCGCTGCTACACGGGCGACGACTTCCACTACCCGGAGCTGATCGCGGGCGACGAACAGGGCTTCAGCCACGCCCTGCTCGGCATCTTCGACCCGCTGGCGCCGCTGGCCGCCGAGGCGGTGCGGACCCTGGACACGGGCGACGCGGACGGCTTCCGCGCGATCCTCGACCCGACGGTCGCCCTCTCGCGCCACCTCTTCCGGGCCCCGACCCGCTTCTACAAGACGGGCGTGGTCCTCCTCGCCTGGCTGGCCGGGCACCAGGACCACTTCACGATGGTCGGCGGCCTGCAGTCGGCCCGCTCCCTCCCGCACCTCGCCCGCGCCTACGAACTCGCCGACGGGCTCGGCCTGTTCCCCGACCCCGCCCTCGCGGAGGAGCGGATGCGCTCCCTCCTGGCGGTCCACGGAGGCCTCCGGTGAACCGCGACCGCTTCAGCGTCAACCAGATGACGGTCAGGCAGCTCACCCTGCCGGAGCTGGTCGCCCACTGCGTCCGGCTCGGCATCCCGGGCGTGGGCCTGTGGCGCGACCCCGTCCGGGAGTACGGGGTGGAGGCGGCGGCCGCGCTCGTGCGGGACGCGGGCCTCACCGTGACCACCCTCTGCCGGGGCGGCTTCTTCACGACGGACGGCTGGCTCGCGGAGAACCGCGCGGCGATCGACGAGGCGGTGACGCTCGGCACCGACACCGTCGTCCTGGTCTCCGGCGGCCTCACCCCCGCCTTCCCCGACCTGGCCTCGGCCCGCGCCCGCATCACCGAGGCGATCGGCGAACTCGCCCCGTACGCGGGGGAGCGCGGTATCCGCCTCGCGGTCGAGCCCCTGCACCCGATGTACGCGGCCGACCGCTGCGCGGTCTCCACCCTCGACCAGGCCCTGGACATCGCGGAGCGGTTCCCCGCCGAACAGGTCGGCGTCGTCGTCGACACGTACCACCTGTGGTGGGACGACCGGGCCCCGGCGGCGGTGGCGCGCGCGGGCGCGGCGGGCCGCGTCCACTCCTTCCAGCTCGCCGACTGGACCACCCCGCTCCCCGCCGGCGTCCTGAACGGCCGGGGTCAGCTGGGCGACGGCGCGATCGACCTCCGGGCCTGGGCCGACCTGGTCGAGAAGGCCGGCTGGACGGGCCCGGTGGAGGTCGAGCTCTTCAACGACGAACTGTGGGCGAGGGACGGCGTGGAGGTCCTGGAGGAGACGCTGGAACGCTTCCTGGCGATCTGACCGGCCCGACGCCGCCAAGAGCCACCCGGCCCCTCGCCACGCGTCCTTCGGGCCGCGGACGGTCGCGAACAGGGCGGAGAGGTCCTCGTCGATGCCGCACTACTTCCCCGGGCCGCCCAGGAGGTCGCCCAGGCCTACTTCCCCGGGCCGCCCAGGAGGTCGCCCAGGCCTACTTCCCCGGGCCGCCCAGGAGGTCGCCCAGGCCGCCCGCCGCCGCGCCGCCGGCCTTCTTCGTCGCGGCGCGTTTCGTCAGCACCGCCAGGACCACCGGGACCAGGATGTCGACCGCGCGGGTCACCGTGGCGGCCGGGATGCCGGCCCTCCTGGCGATCGCGTTCGCCGCCGGGCGGGCCAGCTTGCCCAGGACGCCCGCCATCAGACCGCCGGCCGCGAGGCCGCCGAAGGAGGCGACGCCCTGGAGCGGAGGCTCGGCCGAGGTCACCTCGTCGACGGCGGCGCGGACCTCGTCCGCGCTGGCCGGCTCGGCCGCCGCCTGCCGCAGCTCGCCGGAGAGCTCGGCCACCGAACTGCCCACGAGCTCCTGGGCCCCCGCGGCGTCGCTGCCGAGCAGCCCGGCGATCTCCTGGAGCCGGTCGTCGCCGAGCTCGTTCAGGACGTCGTCCTGGAAGGAAGATTCACTCATGCCGGAAACGCTACGTTTCATCCGGTTCACCGGCACCCCGGGAGGGGAGTCGCGCACAGCGCCCGGCGGGCTGTCCGAGCCCTTCGCTACGGTCGGTCCATGTCCAACGAGGGTCGCGGGCCGGCAGTGCTCGAAGGGGTTCTGGAGCGAATCACCTATGCCAACGAGGAGAGCGGGTACACGGTCGCGCGGGTCGACACCGGGCGCGGGGCAGGGGACCTGCTCACGGTGGTCGGTTCGCTGCTCGGCGCGCAGCCGGGGGAGTCGCTGCGGATGGAGGGGCGCTGGGGCTCCCATCCGCAGTACGGCAAGCAGTTCACCGTCGACAACTACACGACCGTGCTGCCCGCCACGATCCAGGGCATCCGCCGCTATCTCGGCTCCGGCCTCGTCAAGGGCATCGGCCCCGTCTTCGCCGACCGCATCACCCAGCACTTCGGTCTCGACACCCTCGACATCCTCGAAGACGCTCCCGCGCGGCTGATCGAGGTCCCGGGGCTCGGCCCCAAGCGGACGAAGAACATCACGGCCGCCTGGGAGGAGCAGAAGGCGATCAAGGAGGTGATGGTCTTCCTCCAGGGCGTCGGCGTCTCCACCTCCATCGCGGTCCGGATCTACAAGAAGTACGGGGACGCCTCGATCTCCGTCGTCCGCAACCAGCCCTACCGGCTCGCCGCCGACGTCTGGGGCATCGGCTTCCTCACCGCCGACCGGATCGCCCAGGCCGTGGGCATCCCGCACGACAGCCCCGACCGGGTGAAGGCCGGTCTGCAGTACGCCCTGTCGCAGTCCAGCGACCAGGGCCACTGCTTCCTGCCCGAGGAGCGGCTGATCGCGGACGCGGTGAAGCTCCTCCAGGTCGACACCGGGCTGGTCATCGAGTGCCTCGCCGAGCTGGCCGAGGACCCGGAGGGGGTGGTGCGGGAGACCGTGCCCGGGCCGGAGGGGACGCCCGTCACCGCCGTGTACCTGATCCCCTTCCACCGGGCCGAACTCTCGCTCGCGGGTCAGCTCCGCCGGCTGCTGCGGGCCGAGGAGGACCGGATGCCCGCCTTCCGCGACGTGGCCTGGGACAAGGCCCTCGCCTGGCTCGCGGACCGGACCGGGACCTCCCTGGCGCCCGAGCAGGAGGAGGCCGTGCGGCTCGCCCTCACCCGCAAGGTCGCGGTGCTCACCGGCGGTCCCGGCTGCGGCAAGTCGTTCACGGTCCGGTCCATCGTGGAGCTGGCCCGCGCCAAGAAGGCCAAGGTCGTCCTCGCCGCCCCCACCGGCCGGGCCGCCAAGCGGCTCGCCGAGCTGACCGGCGCCGAGGCCTCCACCGTCCACCGGCTCCTGGAGCTCAAGCCCGGCGGTGACGCGGCCTACGACCGGGACCGGCCGCTCGACGCCGATCTGGTCGTGGTCGACGAGGCCTCCATGCTCGACCTGCTCCTGGCGAACAAGCTGGTGAAGGCGGTCGCCCCGGGTGCCCATCTGCTGCTCGTGGGCGACGTGGACCAGCTTCCGTCGGTCGGCGCGGGCGAGGTCCTCGGCGATCTGCTCGCCCCGGGCAGCCCCGTACCGGCGGTCCGGCTGACCCGGATCTTCCGGCAGGCCCAGGAGTCCGGCGTCGTGACCAACGCGCACCGGATCAACGCGGGCACCCCGCCCAGGACCGAGGGGCTGCCGGACTTCTTCCTCTTCGTCGAGGAGGAGACGGAGGACGCCGCCCGGGTCGCCGTGGAGGTGGCGGCCCGCCGGATTCCGGCCAAGTTCGGACTCGACCCGCGCCGCGACGTCCAGGTCCTCGCCCCCATGCACCGAGGGCCCGCCGGCGCCGGTTCGCTCAACGGGCTGCTCCAGCAGGCCATCACCCCGGCCCGCCCGGACCTGCCGGAGAAGCGGTTCGGCGGCCGGGTCTTCCGCGTCGGCGACAAGGTCACCCAGATCCGCAACAACTACGACAAGGGCGCCAACGGGGTCTTCAACGGCACGGTCGGCGTCGTCACCGCCCTCGACGTCGTCGAACAGCGGCTGACCGTGCGGACGGACGAGGACGAGGAGGTGCCGTACGACTTCGACGAGCTGGACGAACTCGCCCACGCGTACGCGGTCACCATCCACCGCTCCCAGGGCAGCGAGTACCCGGCCGTGGTGATCCCGGTCACCATGAGCGCCTGGATGATGCTGCAGCGCAACCTGCTCTACACGGCCGTGACCCGGGCGCGGAAACTGGTCGTCCTGGTCGGCTCCCGGCGGGCGATCGCCCAGGCGGTCCGTACGGTCTCGGCAGGCAGGCGCTTTACCGCACTCGCGTTTCGGCTCACAGGCGGTGCCCTCGTGTGAAAGATCACGGAGGACTACCGGAACCGGGGCGAAGGGGGCAGGATATGAAGGTTGGCGGCACTGAGTGCCGCCGATTGGCCCAATGGTCGACCCCGAGTGCACTCTCCTGAGCCAAATGGGGGATGGTAGAGACAGTCAGGGCACCTCGAAGAAGAGGCACTACGTCGGTGAGGGATGACGTGAGCGACAACTCTGTAGTACTGCGGTACGCGGACGGTGAATACACCTACCCGGTGGTCGAGAGCACCGTCGGCGACAAGGGCTTCGACATCGGGAAACTCCGAGCCCAGACCGGTCTGGTCACCCTGGACAGCGGATACGGCAACACCGCCGCCTATAAATCCGCGATCACCTACCTCGATGGTGAGCAGGGGATCCTGCGGTACCGCGGCTACCCCATCGAGCAGCTGGCGGAGCGCTCCACCTTCCTTGAGGTGGCGTACCTGCTGATCAACGGTGAGCTGCCCAAGGTCGACGAGCTGGCGACCTTCAAGAACGAGATCACGCAGCACACCCTCGTCCACGAGGACGTCAAGAACTTCTTCCGCGGTTTCCCGCGGGACGCCCACCCGATGGCGATGCTGTCCTCGGTGGTCTCCGCGCTGTCCACCTTCTACCAGGACAGCCACAACCCGTTCGACGAGGAGCAGCGCCACCTCTCCACGATCCGGCTGCTCGCCAAGCTGCCGACGATCGCGGCGTATGCGTACAAGAAGTCGATCGGCCACCCCTTCGTCTACCCGCGCAACGACCTCGGGTACGTCGAGAACTTCCTGCGCATGACCTTCTCGGTCCCGGCGCAGGAGTACGACCTGGACCCGGTCGTCGTCAACGCGCTCGACAAGCTGCTGATCCTGCACGCGGACCACGAGCAGAACTGCTCGACCTCCACCGTGCGTCTGGTCGGCTCCTCGCAGGCGAACATGTTCGCGTCGATCTCCGCCGGCATCTCGGCCCTGTGGGGCCCCCTGCACGGTGGCGCCAACCAGTCGGTCCTGGAGATGCTCGAAGGCATCAAGGCCAACGGCGGCGATGTCGACTCCTTCATCCGCAAGGTGAAGAACAAGGAGGACGGCGTCCGCCTGATGGGCTTCGGCCACCGGGTGTACAAGTCCTTCGACCCGCGCGCCAAGATCATCAAGGCGGCGGCGCACGATGTCCTCTCGGCCCTCGGCAAGTCCGACGAGCTGCTCGACATCGCGCTCAAGCTGGAGGAGCACGCGCTCTCCGACGAGTACTTCGTCTCGCGCAACCTCTACCCGAACGTGGACTTCTACACGGGCCTGATCTACCGCGCCATGGGCTTCCCGACCGAGATGTTCACCGTGCTGTTCGCGCTCGGCCGCCTTCCCGGCTGGATCGCCCAGTGGCACGAGATGATCAAGGAGCCGGGTTCCCGCATCGGCCGCCCGCGCCAGATCTACACGGGCGAGGTCCTCCGCGACTTCGTCCCGGTCGAGGGCCGCTGACCCGGACACGATGACGTAGGGGCACCCCCGGTCGGTCACACCGCGACGGGGGGTGCCCCTTTCGCGTGGCCGCGCGTGGCCTCGCGGCGCCTCGCGCGGCGAGCGAGCCGAAGGGGCGCGTCGGTGTCGGGACGGCGAACGCGCGGAGGCCCGACGAAGGAGGGTCGAGCACGATCGCCGTCCCGACACCGACTCCGGCGCCCCGGAGGCGAGCGAGCCCTGAAAGAGAAGCGAGAAGCGCCCCGCTACCGATCCCCCCACGGGTCGGTAGTCGGGGCGCTTCCCATATCCCGGAGCGGATTCCCCCCACGGGATCCGGGCCGGGCGTCTGCCGGGCGTCAGCAGAAGCTACGCGGGTCAGGCGCTACGCGGTCTGCCGGGGTACGTACGGGAGGGCCGCTCAAAGCTCCCCGGTGCACGTGCCCCGGCCAACGCTTGCCTGGAACATCCCCCAAGACATTCCATGAACGTCCCCCAAGACGTTCTCGGCATCGCCCACTTAGACTCGCGAACAGCCCAGATGGTTACCCCACAATATCTGTGATCTAGATCTCCTTGTGAAGGTCCTGTGCGTCACGTGTAGGTGAATTCACGCGAAGCGCCGCAGCCGAAGGCTGTTGGATACGACGAACACGGACGAAAAGGCCATCGCGAGGCCCGCGATCATCGGGTTGAGCAGTCCGGCCGCCGCGAGCGGCAGCGCCGCGACGTTGTAGCCGAAGGCCCAGAACAGGTTGCCCTTGATCGTCGCGAGGGTCCGCCGGGAGAGCCGGATCGCGTCCGCGGCGACCCGCAGGTCGCCCCGGACCAGGGTCAGGTCGCTCGCCTCGATCGCCGCGTCCGTGCCCGTCCCCATCGCGAGACCGAGGTCGGCCGTCGCGAGCGCGGCGGCGTCGTTCACCCCGTCGCCCACCATCGCGACCGTCCGGCCCTCCGCCTTCAGCCGCCGGACCACCTCGGCCTTCTCCTCGGGCAGCACCTCCGCGATCACCTCGTCGATGCCGACCCGGGCCGCGACGGCCTCCGCCTCGGCCCGGTGGTCGCCGGTCAGCAGGACGGGCCGCAGCCCCAGGCCGCGCAGCCGGGCGACGGCCTCGGCGCTGGTGTCCTTGACGGTGTCCGCGACGGTCAGGGTGCCGCGGGCGACCCCGTCCCAGGCGACGTGGACGGCGCCGGCCTCCGTCCCGGCGGGCACGTCGACGCCCTCGGCCGTGAGCAGGGCGGCGCGTCCGACGAGGACCTGGTGGCCGTCGACGGAGCCGCGCACCCCGAGCCCGGGGACGTTCTCGAAGCTCTTCGGTACGGGCAGCTCCCCGCACCGCTCGGCGGCGCCGGCCGCGATCGCGCGGGCCACCGGGTGTTCGGAGGAGTGCTCCAGCGCGCCCGCCAGCCGCAGCAGCGTCTCCTCGTCGACGCCCGCGCCCTCGTACGCGTACACCGTGCGCAGGGACATCCGGCCCGTGGTGACCGTGCCCGTCTTGTCGAGGACGATCGTGTCGACGCGGCGGGTGGACTCCAGGACCTCGGGGCCCTTGATGAGGATGCCGAGCTGGGCGCCGCGGCCGGTGCCGACCATGAGGGCGGTCGGGGTGGCCAGGCCGAGGGCGCAGGGGCAGGCGATGATCAGGACGGCGACGGCGGCGGTGAAGGAGGCGGTCGGGTCGTCGGTCACGAGGAGCCAGGTGACGAGGGTGCCGAGCGCGAGGAGCAGCACCACGGGGACGAAGACCGCGGAGATCCGGTCGGCGAGCCGCTGCACCTCGGCCTTGCCGTTCTGGGCGTCCTCGACGAGCTTCGCCATCCGGGCGAGCCGGGTGTCGGCGCCGACGCGGGTGGCCCGGACGACGAGCCGTCCGGAGACGTTGACGCAGCCGCCGGTGACGGCGTCGCCCTCGGTGACGTCGAGGGGGAGCGATTCGCCGGTGAGCAGGGAGGCGTCGACCGCGGAGGCGCCCTCGGCGACGGTGCCGTCGGTGGCGATCTTCTCCCCGGGGCGTACGACGAAGAGGTCGCCGGTCCGCAGGGCGGCGACCGGGATCCGTACCTCCGTGCCCCCGCGCAGGACGGCCACGTCCTTGGCGCCCAGCTCCATCAGGGCCCGGAGCGCCGCGCCCGCCTTCCGCTTGGCGCGGGCCTCCAGGTAGCGGCCGAGCAGGATGAAGGTGACGACGCCGGCCGCGACTTCGAGGTAGATCGTCGAGGCGCCGTGGGAGGGGTCGACGGTCAGGTCGAAGCCGTGGCGCATGCCGGGCATGCCCGCGTCGCCGAGGAAGAGGGCCCAGAGCGACCAGCCGAAGGCGGCGAGGGTGCCGACGGAGACGAGGGTGTCCATGGTGGCGGCGCCGTGCCGGAGGTTGGTCCAGGCGGCCCGGTGGAAGGGCAGCCCGCCCCAGACGACGACGGGTGCGGCGAGGGTGAGGGAGAGCCACTGCCAGTTGTCGAACTGGAGCGCCGGGACCATGGCGAGGAGGACGACGGGCGCGGCGAGGAGGGCGGAGACGGTGAGCCGCTGCCGGAGGGAGGCGAGTTCGGGGTCCGGGGTCGCGCGCTCGTCCGGGTCCACGGGTTCCGGTTCCGGTGGCGGGGGTTCCTCGGCGGTGTAGCCGGTCTTGACGACGGTGGCGATCAGCGCGTCGATCCCGACCTCGGGCGGGTGCTCGATCCGCGCCTTCTCCGTGGCGTAGTTGACGGTCGCGGTCACCCCGTCCATGCGGTTGAGCTTCTTCTCGACGCGGGCCGCGCAGGAGGCGCAGGTCATCCCGCCGATCGTCAGCTCGCTGACGGTCGCGGGGGTGGTGCCGGTGGTGTCCGTGACGCTGGGGGTCATGTGCGGTTCCAAAGGGGAGCAGGGCCGTACCCGGTAACGGTACGGCCCTGCGCGGTGTTGCCCGTGGGTGCGGGTCAGACCAGCTCGTAGCCGGCCTCGTCGACGGCGGCGCGCACGGCCTCCTCGTCGAGCGGGGCGGCGGAGACGACGGTGACCCGGCCGGTGGAGGCGACGGCGGTGACCGAGGAGACACCGGGCAGTTCGGAGATCTCGCCGGAGACCGCGCCCTCGCAGTGGCCGCAGGTCATGCCCTTGACCTGGTAGACGGTGGTGAGTTCGGTCTGCGTCTCTGCGGTCATGGCGTTCTCCTCGTGGGTTCAGGACCGTACGCCACCAGTTTATACCCCTAGGGGGTATGAATTCCAGTTCCGGCGCGTTCGCGGGCCGCGGGGGCGGTGGGGTCATGGTGATGGAGGGGCCCCGAGTGGCTGTGGAGTGGACGGGCGCCCGCGCCCGCCCGCCCCGCCAAGCCCCTCCGCCGGCGGGGCGTCCGGCGGGCCGTGGCCGGCCGGACACGGCCGACGGGATGCGACGGCGTCCGGCCCGGAGCCTATGGTAAACACCCGATATGTCGCATTCGGGGACCACGCTCATCCTGATCATGACGATCGCCGTCCTGGCGCCCCTGCTCGCCTACGCGATCGGGCGACGGCTCCCCGTCCCCCTCGTCATCTTCGAGATCCTGCTCGGCATCGTCATCGGCCCCGACGTCCTGGACTGGGCCCACCCCGACGCGCTGATCGACGGACTCTCGCAGCTCGGCCTCATCATGCTGATCTTCCTCGCGGGGTACGAGATCGAGTTCGGCAAGGTCCGCGGCGACACCCTCAAACGCTCCGTCCGCGCCTGGCTGATCGCCCTCGTCCTCGGCCTCACCGCCGGCATCCTGCTCGGCGGCGGCTACACCAAGGGCGTCTTCATCGGAGTCGCGCTCACCAGCACCGCCCTCGGCACCGTCCTGCCCGTCCTGCGGGACGCGGGAGACCTCCACGGGAGGTTCGGCACGGTCGTCATGGCCTTCGGCGCCGTCGGCGAGTTCGGCCCGATCATCGCGATGGCGCTGCTGCTCAGCGGGCGCGGCGCGGGCGAGTCGACGGTGCTCCTCGCCGTCTTCGCCGCGCTCACCGCCGGGGCCCTCTACTGGGCACTGAGGCCGCGCCCGCCGTGGTTCTCCCGGATCATCGCCAAGACCCTGCACAGCAGCGGCCAGTTCGCGGTCCGCTTCGTCTTCCTGCTGCTCGCCCTGATGCTGGGCGCCTCGCAGGCCCTCGGACTCGACGTCCTGCTCGGCGCCTTCGCCGCCGGACTCGTCACCCGTCTCCTCCTGGCCGGGGCCGCGCCCGAGTCCGGGCCGCAGATCCTGGAGAAGATCGAGGGGGTCGGTTTCGGCTTCCTCGTCCCGGTCTTCTTCGTCGTCACCGGGATCGAGTTCGACCTGGCCTCGCTCCTCGAAGGCGGCCGGACCCTGCTCCTGCTCCCGGTCTTCCTGCTGCTCTTCCTGGTGGTACGCGGCGGCCCGATCTGGTTCCTCGCCCCGCGCGACCTCGACCGCAGGGAGCGGGGCGGGCTCGTCCTCTACGGCTCCACGGCGCTGCCGCTCGTCGTCGCCATCACCACCATCGGGGTGGACGACAAGGCGATGACGGCGGGCGAGGCCGCGGCCCTCGTCGGGGCCGGCATGCTCTCCGTCCTCGTCTTCCCGCTGGTCGCGCTGAAGTCGCGGGCGGGCGGGAAGGGGCTGCCCGCCGAGCGGATCGGCGGCTCGGAGTCGTGGTGACGGACCCGGCGGCCCCCTAGGGGTGTCGGTCAGGCCGGGCTCGCGGCCGCCGGGGAGCCGTCCAGCGCGGAGTCGCCGGCCCGGGAGCCGCCGATCGGGGGCTCGCCCGCCGGGGGCCCGTCGACGAGGGGGGAGAGGTAGCGCAGGAGGAGCGTCTTCAGCTCGGCGACCGTGGCGTCCCGCTCGGCACCCTCGGGTGCGGCGAGGACCAGGTCCAGGCCCCCCTTGAAGGCGGCGAAGGCCATGCCCGCGGTCCGCAGGCGGTCCGCGACGGACAGCGCGGGCGCGTAGTGGGCGATCACCTCCTCCACGCGGGTGAGCAGGGTCGCGTGCAGCTCGTCGTGCTCCTCCGCGATCCGGCCGGGGACCTCGGAGCCGTGCATCAGGGCGAGGAAGGCCGGGTTGGCGCAGTTGAACTCGATCAGCGGGTCGACGACCGCGTCCAGGAGTTCGGGCAGCGGCAGGGCGAGGTTCTCCGGGGTGAACGCCTGGCCGTGGGCCTCGCGCATCTCGTGCAGCAGGCGTCCGCCGAGTTCGATCGCGATGGCTTCCTTGTTCGGGAAGTACTGGTAGAGCGTGCCGGGCGAGACATGGGCCTCGCGGGCGATCGCGTTGGTGCTGGACGCCGTGTAGCCGTTGGCGCAGAAGACGTTCGCGGCGGCCTGGAGCAGCTCCGCGATGCGGCGCTCGCCCCGCGCCTGGCGGCGGCGCGGCTTCGGTTCTTCGGACATGGCTGTCCCCAGCTCTCCTCAACACGTTTGACAAACACGAGAGGTCGCTCGCATTCTTGAGAAACGCGAGTGATCACTCGTGTTTGCCAGTCTATGGCAATGGGCGACCCATGCGACCTGCCGGGAAGCGTGTGCGCACGGGTCAGGTGAAGGGGACACCGCGTCATGGCCGAAGTCAAGAAGACAGCGCCCGGAGGGACCGGCCCGGGAGAAGCCCCAGGTGGGACCAGGGGCCGGGGCGGCGGATGGACGCGGTTCGTGACCGCCCGGCCGAGGCTCACCCTCCTCGTCGCCCTCGTCCTCACCGCCCTCGCCGTCCTCGCCGGCGGCGGGGTCGCCGACCGGATGGGCAGCGGCGGCTGGGAGGACCCGGCCGCCGAATCGACCTACGCGGCCGAGGCGCTGGAGCGCAGGTTCCCCGGCTCCCGGCCCAATCTGCTCCTGCTCGTCGACGCCGGAGCGGCCGGGACCGACGCCCCCGCGGTCGTCGCCGAGGCCGAGCGGCTCGCCGAGCGGCTCGACGCCGAGCCGGGCGTCGACGGCGTCGGCTCCTACTGGTCCACCGGCTCGCCCGCCCTCCGCTCCGAGGACGGCCGGAAGGCCGTGATCGCCGCCCGGATCGCGGGCGAGGAGAAGGACGCCGCCGCCGTCCTCGACCGGATCGCCCCCGCGTTCCGGGGCGCGCACGGGCCCGTCGAGGTGTCCCTCGGCGGCGACCTCGCCGTGCGCCACGAGATGCAGACGGTCATCCAGGAGGACCTGCTGAGGGCCGAGCTCATCGCCCTGCCCCTCACCCTCGTCCTGCTCGTCATGGTCTTCGGCAGCGCCGTCGCGGCGCTGCTCCCGCTGGGCGTCGGCATCGTCGCCATCCTCGGGACCAACGCGGTCCTGCGCGGCATCACCGAGTTCACGGACGTCTCCGTCTTCGCGCAGAACCTGACGACCGCCCTCGGGCTCGGACTCGCCATCGACTACGCCCTGTTCGTCGTCCGCCGCTACCGCGAGGAGCTCGCCACCGGCGCCGACACCCGCACCGCCGTCCGCACCACCCTGCGCACCGCCGGCCGGACCGTGCTCTTCTCCGCCCTGACCGTCGCGGTCTCGCTCGCCGCGATGCTGGTCTTCCCGCAGTACTTCCTGCGCTCCTTCGCGTACGCGGGGATCGCCGTCGTCCTCCTCGCCGCCACCGCCGCGCTCACCCTGCTCCCGGCGGCCCTGGTGCTGCTCGGCGACCGGGTCAACGCGCTCGACCTGCGGCGTCTCCTCCGGCGGGGCCGGGCTGCCGGGAAGGCCGCCCCCGGCTCCGAGGCCCCCGTCTCCGAGGCCCCCGGCTCCGCCGCCGGTGGTGACGGTGACGGCGCGGGCTGGGGCCGGGTCGCCGCGCTCGTGATGCGCAGGGCGCCGGTCTTCGCCGTCCTCACCACCGCGGGGCTCGTCCTCCTCGGACTGCCCTTCCTGGGCGTGAATTTCGGCACCGCCGACGATCGTCAGCTCCCCGTCACCGCCTCCTCCCGGGTCGTCCAGGACCAGCTGCGGGACGGCTTCCCCGGCAACCCCGGCGGCGGCCTCACCGTCCTCGCCGAAGGCCGGGCCACCCCCGCGCAGTACGCGGCCTACCGCGAGCGGATCGGCGCCCTCGACGGCGTCGCCCGGGCCGACGGACCCGTGACCGCCGGCGGCGGCCACGCCTATTTCACCGTCGTGCCCGAGGGGGAGACCGTCGGCGCGGAGGCCCAGCGGACCGTGGCCGAACTGCGCTCCGTACCGGCTCCGTTCGACACCTCCGTCACCGGACAGGCCGCCGTCCTCGTCGACTCCAAGGACGCCCTCGGCGAACGGCTGCCCTGGGCGGCGGCCGTCATCGTCGTCGTCACGCTGCTCCTCGTCTTCCTGCTCACCGGAAGCGTCCTCATCCCCGTCCAGGCCGTCGTCCTCAACGCCCTCAGCCTCACGGCGATGTTCGGAGCCGTCGTCTGGGTCTTCCAGGACGGACACCTCGCCGGACTCCTCGGCTTCACCCCCACCGGCGACATAGAGACCACGCTGCCGGTGCTCATGTTCTGTGTGGCCTTCGGACTCTCCATGGACTACGGGGTGTTCCTGCTCTCCCGCATCAAGGAGGAGTACGACGTCACCGGCGACCACGAGCACTCGGTCCGCTTCGGGCTCCGCCACACCGGCGGTCTCATCACCGCCGCCGCCGTGATCCTCGCCGTCGTCATGGTCGCCATCGGCACCTCCCGCGTCACCAACACCAAGATGCTCGGCCTCGGCGTCGCCCTCGCCGTCCTCATGGACGCCATGGTGGTCCGCAGCCTCCTCGTCCCCTCCGTGATGAAGCTGACCGGCCGCCTCACCTGGTGGGCCCCGGGCCCGCTGCGCCGCTTCCACGACCGCTTCGGAATCAGTGAGAACGACTCGTACAACCCTTCGCCCACTCCGGGTGTCATAGAGGTGTCCGAGGAGTTGCGGGAGACCGCTTCCTCTCGTCAATGAACTGATTCCATGGGGGAATTCGTGTTACGTATGCGTACGAGCCTGGTCCTGGCGACGGCCCTTGTCGTCGGAATCGCACCGGTGGCGCTCGGGGGAGCGGCGGCCGTGGCCGCACCGGTGTCGGCCCAGGCAGGAACGACCGCCGAGACCGGCGCGGTCGTGCAGGAGGGCGGCCGGCTGACCGTGCCGGCCGGCCCCGAGGGACCGGTGACGCTCCGCTTCAAGGCGACGCTGCCGGCCGGGGTCACCGGACCGGTGGAGACCCGCGTCACCCTGCCCATCACCAACTGGCCGGCGGGTGGTTGGACCGACCACCGCACGGCGGAGCGGATCGACTCCACCTGCTCGGTCGGTGGCGGGGCCTTCGAGGCCTGCGCCTGGCGGGGTACGAGCCTCACCGACGACGCCGGCCCGTCCCGGGTCCTGATCGACCTGCCCGCCGTGGAGGCCTCGGCGACCCTCGACTTCGCGGTCACCCTCGACCTGTCGGACGACCTCGGCTGGATCGGCTCCCTCGACGCGCCCGTCGAGCTGAAGGACGCGAGCGGGACCGTCGTCGCCCGGGGCACGGTCGGACTCGACGTCGTCGAGTCCGTCCCGGCGGCCGACGCCCGCGGCGCCGTCCACGCCCGCGACAAGAACGGTGTCCTCTGGCGCTACGAGGCCACGGGCAAGGCCGACAGGTCCCTCACGCCCCGCAAGCGGATCGGCGGCGGCTGGAACGGCTACTCGGAGATCGTCCAGCTGACCCCCACGACCGCCGCCGGTACCGGTGACCTGATCGCCCTGGGCACGAACGGTGTCCTCTGGCTCCACGAGGGCACCGGCGACCCGGCCGCCCCGTTCGCGTCGGGCATCCGGGTGGAGGGCGGCGGCGGCCTTCCCCAGTGGGCCGACTACACGACCATCGCCTCCAACGGGGCGGGCGGTCTCTTCGCCCGGGACAAGGCCGGCGTCCTCTGGAACTTCCAGCGCGGCGGGGAAGGAGGGGTCGACATCTTCGAGCCCCGCGTGCGCGTCGGCAGCGGCTGGAACATCTACACGGAGATCACCGCCTTCGGCGACGGCCTGGTCGCCCGCGACGGGGCCGGGACGCTCTGGAAGTACAACGCGTCCTCCTCCGGTTCGCCGAGCGCGCCGTTCACCGCCCGCTGGAAGGTCGGCGGCGGCTGGAACGTCTACAACGACATCGTGGGGACGAAGGAACTCGGCCGCTGGAGCCGCACCGAGCTGTTCGCCCAGGCCACCGACGGCACGGTCTGGGCCTACGACTCCAAGACCTCCGCCTCCGGCTACGCGCCCGGCTCGGCCCGTACGCAGCTCGGTTGGGGTTGGGACATCTACACCGCGGTGATCTGACACCTCTTCAGGGGGGATCCATGAGGCATGTCCGCACGTTTCCTGTCGTGGCGGGTCTTCTGCTCGCCACGCTGATCCCCCCGGCCGCCGGAGGGGCGCGGGCTCTCGCCGCGCCCCTCCCGGCCGCCCCCGGCCCGGCGCCGGCCGGGCCGGGAACCGTCGTCCAGCGGAACGGCACCGTCCTCGTCCCCGCGGGCGAGGAGGGGCCGGCCACCACCTATCTCCACGCCACGCTTCCGGGCGGGGCCGCCGGGCCGGTCACGGCCCGGCTGTGGTGGTCGAACCTCGACTGGTGGGGAGCCGAGCGGCCCGGCTGGCTCGGCCACCTCACCTGGTCCTGCGCGGTGAACGGCGGCCCGTTCACCCCCTGCCCCCTCGTCGGCCCCCGGGACGGCAAGGGCCCCTCCCTCCCCCTGCCCACGGCCGAGGCGGCGCCCACCCTCACGTACGCCGTCCGGGTCGACGCGGCCACGTACGGCTCCGTGGGCGTCCCCGCCTGGGGCAGCGTCTCGCTCACCGGGGCGACGGGAGCGGAACTCGCCCAGGGGAACGTGGAGTTCGACTTCGTCCCCGGCACCCCCGAGGCGGACCTGCGCACCGTGCTGCACGCCCGTGACCGCGGCGGTGTGCTCTGGCGGTACGAGGGGACGGGCAAGGCCGCGAAGCCCTTCAAGGCGCGCACACGGGTCGGCGGCGGCTGGGGCGTCTACACGGCGCTCACCAAGCTCGGCCCCTCGACGGCGAACGGCGAGGGCGACCTCGTGGCCCGCGACGGCGACGGCGCCCTCTGGTACTACTCCGGCTCGGGCGACCCGGCGGCCCCGTTCTGGCCGAGGGTGCGGGTCGGCGGCGGCTGGAACGCCTACACCTCCCTCACCGGCACCCCCACCGGCCTGCTGGCCCGGGACCGGTCCGGCACCCTCTGGCACCACCGGCGCGCCCACGGAGCGCCGCCCCACGCGCCCTTCGAGGCCCCCGTCCGGGTCGGCGGCGGCTGGAACGCCTACACCGCCATGACCGCGGTCGGCCCGGGCCTGGTGGCCAGGGACGCGAGCGGGGTCCTCTGGTTCCACCGCAAGGGCGACCGGAACGACCCGGCCGCCCCGTTCGCGCCGCGTGAGCGCGTCGGCGGCGGCTGGAACGTCCACACCGGTCTCGTGGGCACCGGGGACCTGGGGCGCCTCACCCCGCCGGACCTCGTGGCCCGTGACCGGGACGGCCTCCTCTGGGCGTACGAGGGCGGCTCCGTCACGCCTCCCGGAAGGACCCGGACGCAGGTCGGCCGGGGCTGGAACATCTACGACACCCTCCTCTGACGGAACCCGGGGAATCGCCATGAGACACCTGCGCAGAGCCCTGGCCGCGACGGGAGTCGCCCTCGCCGTCGTGGTGCCGGCGGCCGCCGGCTCCGTGACGGCCGCTCCGTCGCCCGCGCCCGCCGCCCCCGGGACCGCTTCCCCCGCCGCCCCGGGAACGATCGTCCAGGAGGGCGGGCCGCTGGCCGTGCCCTCCGGCGAGGAGGGGCCGGTCACCACCCGGCTCACCGTCAGCCTGCCGCCCGGGGTCACCGGACCGCTGCGGGGGGAGCGCGTCACCTTCAGGGCGGAGCCCGGGATGCCCGGGGCCCGCCCCGGGGAGATGGTCACGTCGACCTGCGCGGTGAACGGCGGGGCGTTCCGCTCCTGCCCCTGGGGATCGCCCGACCCGGAGACCGTCCAGGGCACCTGGCTCGTCCTCGACCTCCCCCCGGCCGAGGTGCCGGCCGGCTCCTCCACCGTCACGTACGACATCACCGTCGACGTGCCCTCGGGCCTGGAACGGCTGGGCCGTCTCTCCTCGACCGTCGAACTGCGGCACGGCACCGGCACGGTGGCCGCGAGCGGCCCCCTCACCTTCGACTTCGTGCGCGGCACCCCCGAGGCCTCGCGGCGGGCCTCCCTGCACGCCCGCGACCGGGACGGCGTGCTCTGGCAGTACGACGCCACCGGGCGCACCGACACACTGCTCAAGGCCCGCAAGCGGGTCGGCGGCGGCTGGGGCGTCTACACCGCGATCACCGAGCTGGAACGCACGACGGCGGCCGGCGCCGGGAACCTGGCGGCCCGCGACCGGGACGGTGTCCTCTGGTTCCACCGGGGCAGGGGTCCGGTGAGCAGCGGTCCGTTCGAGCCGCGCAGGCGGGTCGGCGGCGGCTGGAACGCGTACACGAGCATCGTCGGCATGCCGGACGGCTCCCTCCTCGCCCGGGACCGGGACGGCGTGCTCTGGCGTTACCCCCGGACGTCCATGGCGGACCACCCGTTCGGGAGCCGGGTGCGGGTGGGCGGCGGCTGGAACGCGTACACGAGCATCGTCGCCTTCGGGGACGGCCTGGTCGCGCGGACCGCCGACGGCGGACTGTGGCGGTACGAGAGGGCGGAGGGCGGGGAGCCCGCGGTGCCCTTCGCGCCCCGCCGCGCGGTCGGCGGCGGCTGGAACGCCTTCACCGCGCTCGCGGGCGCGGGGCCGGTCGGCGGCCACGACACCTCGCTGGCCGCCCGGACCGGGGACGGCAGGCTGGTGGTGTACGGCGTGGTCAGGTGGGGGGACCGGAACCGGTACAGCGAGCCGTACCACCCGCGCCCGGCCGGCTGGGGCTGGAACATCTACGACCTGATCGTCTGAGCGGCGGGGACGAGGGCGCCGCCGACCGCGCCCCCGCCCGGAGGACCCGCACGGCGCGGCGCCGGGCCCGGAGCGTTCCGGGC